>JACFMY010000071.1 GCA_019455155.1 Caldilineaceae bacterium | reverse complement strand
GCCAGCCACGGCCCGCTCAGGTAGGTCTCGACGCAGCCACGGGAACCGCATGAACAGCGGTCGCCGTGGCGGTCCAGCGTGGTATGGCCGATCTCGCCGGCTGAATTGTGCGCGCCGCGGTAGAGTTGGCCGTCGAGGATAATGGCCGCACCCACGCCGGTGCCCACGACGATGTAAACCATGCTGCGCTCCCCACGGCCCGCGCCAAAGTAGTAGTCACCCAAAGCCGCGGCCTTGGCGTCGTGCTCCAACGCCACCGGCACACCCAGCCGCTCTTCTAGCAACTGCCGCAGGGGTGTGTGATGCAGCCCCTGAATATTGGGTGGATCGATGATGGTGCCTGTTTCGTGATCCACAGGACCCGGGCTGCAGATGCCCATCCCCGCAATCTTTCCATCCGCGGGCATGGTTCTGGCCAGTTCATCTACTGCGTCACCGATACGTGCTACGACATCGGCCGGCCCAGCTTCAGCGCGGGTCGGGATCTGGCGCACAGCCACGATCCGGTCATCGGGGCCCACCAGGCCTAGCCGGATCTTGGTGCCGCCCAGGTCCGCGCCAACCACCCAGCTCTTCACAGTTGCCTCCTGTCTACCCCGCAGCCGGCCGCCATCGATCAACGCGGGCGGCTGGCCACACCTAACTCCGGCAGCGACTTGCTCGCCAACTGCTCGGCCACGCGCAAGGCCTGGGCCGCAATGGTGAGCGCCGGATTCATGGCCGCTGACGAAGGGAAAAAGGACGAGTCCATAACATAGAGGTTCTCTACCTCGTGTGTGCGGCAATAGGGATCCAGCACCGAGGTGGCCGGGTCCGTGCCAAACCGCAGCGTGCCGCACTGGTGTGAATTGGTCTCGATACCCATGCGCTCGACAAACACGAGGGGATAGCCAGCAGCCTTCATCATCTCCATGGCCGCGGCAATGAGGCGCTCATGCGCGACCCGGTTGTTCGGCCGCCAATGTACGTGAATCTGGCCAGCGCTGTTCACGGTAACCCGATTCTCGGCGTCAGGCAGATCCTCGGACATGACCCACCAATCGACACTGCGGTCGGCCATCCCCTGGAGCACAATGCGAGGCACGCCGGGTTTGGCGGCCGTGAGCATGCCAGCCTGCAGTTTGCCAAGCATCTGGAGATTGCCCAGCGGATATGGAAAGTCCGGTCCGCGTGTGTAAAAGTCGTTGACGGCCAGGGACTTCTGGAATACTGTTCCGTTTTTCTGGAAAGGATTCACTGCCATCAGGGCCGTATTGTTATGGACCATGTAGTTGCGTCCGACCAGGCCCGAAGCGTTGGCAATCCCGTTGGGATGCGCCGCGTTGGCAGAGCGCAACAGGAGAGCTGCCGAGTTGACCGCGCCACACGCTATCACGTACCGTGCCGCCCGCACGACCTGCCGCGTACCTGCCCGCTCCACCTCGATGCCGGTGACCTGCCGGCCCTTGAGGTCAGTCAAGACGCGCAGGGCCCGCGTCCGCACCCAAAGCGTAACGTACGGGCTTTCCAGCGCTGGCCGCACACAGCAGACATCCGCCTCGCTTTTGGCCAGCACCTGGCAGGGAAAGCCGTCACAGGTCTTGCAGCGGATGCAGCGCCCACCTGCGCGCAGATCGATCCCCATGGGCAGGTGAAAGGGATGCAAACCCTGCCCGCGCAGCTTGCCAGCCAGCGCTTCGATGGCCGCTTCATGGGGCACAGGTGGGTAGGGGAAGGGGCTGGACCGGTGTGGCTCAGTGGGATCCTCGCCGGACTCGCCGTGGACGCGGTAAATTGTTTCCGCCGCCCCATAATACGGCTCCAGATCTTCGTAGGTGATGGGCCAGGCCGGCGCGGTTCCTCCCTCATGCTCCACCGCGCCGAAGTCCGTGGTGCGCAGCCGCGGCAACGCAGCGCCGTAGACCTTGGTATTGCCGCCCACATAGTAATGGACGCCCGGGTAGAAGGGGCGTCCTTCTCCATCAAACCACGACTCGGCAGGCTTGTAGCGCCGTTCGTCGAAGACTGCGTGAGGCTCCCAGTTTTCCGGCTCTTGGGGCAGATAGTCGCCCCGTTCAATCAGCAGGATGCGCATGCCGCTGTTGCGCAAAGCATAGGCGAGTGTGCCACCCCCGGCGCCAGTACCGACAATCATCAGGTCGTATGTCGACTCCATGCCTCCCCTGCCTCCTCGCTCACAGCAGCTCGCCGATGCTCACCCACCGCCCTTCATCAGACGATCGCGCGGCCGCCTCCATGACCGCCTGGATATGCAGGCCGTCGGCCAGGCTCGGGCGCGCGGGCCGATCCTCGGCTACGGCGCGTAGAAACTGGTACTGGCACTCGGCATGGGTACGGACGAAGTCCGGCGCCATGGACCAGTCAGGCGCCTTCTGGCCCGCGTAGCGATGCACCGTTTCGATGCGCCGAAATCCGCGCATGCCGCCTGTCGGCTGATCTGCATCACGCACATCGTACACTTCGAGCCAGCTGGGATTCATGGCGTTGAAGCGGATCGCGCCGCTTTCGCCGAAGATCTCGAAGGACAGGTCATTCACGAGACCGGTCCCCATGCGCGAGATCTCTACCAGGCCGAGCACACCGTTTGCGGTGCGCGCATGGATCAGGGCGATATCGTCGACATCCACCGGCGCCCTCTCCGCCGCGCCCGGAGCAACGGGGCGCTCCCTGATGAGCGTATCGAGCGAGGCCTGCACGGACGCAAAATCGCCGAGCAGGTAATAAAGCACATCCAGAATGTGCGAGCCCAGGTCAAAGAGCGCGCCGCCGCCTGACACATCCTTGCGCAGGCGCCAGCTCAACGGCTTGGCCGCGCTGATATAGCTGGAGCGGTAGTAACGGCCTCGAAAAGAAAAGATACGGCCCACAAAGCCCGCGTCCATCAGCTCCCGCGCGCGCAGGATGGCCGGAAAGAAGCGAAAATTGAAGGTCATCTGCGTCTTGATGCCGGCCTGGGCGGCGGCCGTTACCATGCGTTTCCCTTCTGCCACGCTCACCGCGAGCGGCTTCTCACAATAGACATGTTTGCCCGCCGCCGCGGCTGCCTCCACAATCTCGGCATGGAGGTCGTTCGGCACGCACACGTCCACCACCTCAATCTCCTCGCGGGCTAGCAGCTCCCGGTAGTCGCCGGTCCAAAAGTCACAGCCCAGCTCGGCCGCGGCCGCCCGCGCGGTTTCGGGCCGGCTCGTGGCCACGCCTGCAATCTGGATCGTGCCGGCCGGCAGAGCGTAATGAAAGGGCAGTGACCGGTAGCCCATGGCATGGACCCGGCCAATTCCCCCGTAGCCGATCATGCCGATCTTGATTGGCCTCATGCTATTAATCCGTTCTCGTTGCGATACTTGTCACTGGCGGCGTCCATGACAGCGCGGAGCTTGCTCACGGCCGCGGCAATTGCGCCTGTACCCGGCTGCAGCTTGCCCTCAGGTCCTTTGAGGAGCGGCGATGAAAACTCGCCTACGGTCATGCCAGCGGCTATGAACTCGCCCACATTGCCGGCGTTGAGACCGCCGTCTTCCATGAGCTCGATGCGATCCTCCATACCGGCTGCCGCGATCATGTCGTGCAGCTTGCGGATCGTGGTGACCATAATGGGATCCATGGTGTGAGGGCTCTTACCTGCCACAGGCCTGACCCAAAAAGGCGCCCGGCTTTCGTACTCGATGATGTCCACGTAGGGATGGATGAACTGCTCGAAGGCATAGGTCGGCACCCCCTGCCATGCCCAAACACCCACCTTGAGATCGAGCTTCTCTTTGATATAGGTGATCTGCTGAAAAATCATCTCGCCGGTCGTCTCGATAGGCAGGCTGATCAGGTCGACTCCTAGATCTTTGAGCTGGTTGAAGACATCGAAGGTGGGCCGGTACATCTGCAGCTGCGCTTCGATTTCCAGGCTGCTGCTGGCGCGCGTCGCCTCGATGATATCGAAGCCGCCCCGCGGCATGCCAAAGTCCATATATTTGCCGTCCCGCACCTCGATATGCAGCCAGTCCACGCCAGCCGCTTCCAGTTCCTTCACCTGTGCACCCAGCACCGCGTAGTCAGCCCAAAAGAGACCGGCTGCGATCTTACAGCGCTGTGTGACCTTGCCAATGGTATCTGTCATAGATGGTGATTCTCCTGCTAATACATCTCAAATAGATTGTTTGAACAAATAGCAGCCGCCACGGGCTACCCAAAGTTCTGCGTATCGACCACAACCTTCATACCTACCCGGTCGCGCATGAGCGCCACGCCCTGCATGAGCTTCTTCAGCGGTACGTGATGCGTGACCAACACCGACGGCTGAATACGCCGGCTTTCCAGCAGCTGGATCGTCTGGACGAACGGGTTCAAGCCAACAAATGAGCCGTGTATGGTCAGGTCATGGCGCGTGATCGCGTATTGGCTCACCGAGATCTGTTCCAGCGGGCGCAGGCCAAAGAGGATGATGTGCCCGCCGCGGCGCGCTAGCGGCACGGCCATACCCAACTGGTTACCGACGGCGTCGACGACGATGTCGGCGCCAATGCCGGTCAGCTCCCGCAGCCGGCCAGCAACGTCATCCTCCGCCGGATTGGCTACCAGATCGACGCCCAGCTCCTGGGCAAAGTGGAGCCGGGATCGCGCCACATCGATGACCATGATGCGACCGGCGCCCAGCGTGCGGTACATGAGCGCAAAGAGCAGCCCCATGGGCCCGCCGCCAATGATCGCAACCGTGTCGCCCGCGGCAAATGGCGCCCGTTTTACCGAGCCGACTACGCATGAGAGAGGTTCAAAGAGCACCGCGTCGTCGAGCGCAACGTCCGGGCTGATCTGAAAGAGGGCACGTTCTGGCGCGGCCAGATAGGGTGCGAAAGCGCCGTCGGCTGTCGTCCCAATGGTGCGGTAGTTCGTGCACTGGTTGTCCAAGCCCCGGCGGCAATAGCTGCACTTGCCACAGGTAAGCCGCGGGGCGATCACCACCCGGTCGCCAGACTGGAGCGTCGTGACACCCGTGCCTACCTCGCGCACGATGCCCACGCCCTCGTGGCCTATCACGATGCCAGGCGTCGCCTTATGGGCGGGCGGCACCGCCAGGATGTTCAGGTCGGTGCCGCAGATACCGCACGCTTCCACCGCGACCAACACGTCTTCTGGCCCGGTGACGCGCGGGACCGGCCGCTCCTGGAAGTCGATGTGACCGTCGCCAAGAAAGACGGGCACCGTCATGTTAGTTGTCATATTCGCTCCGTAGTTCGAGCACAGCCGCCGCGGTGCGGTCGTCTGTGCAGAGAGTCTTGACAATACCCGTGCGCAGTGCGCCCAGGATCGCCCGCGCCTTCTCGACGCCCGCGGCCACGGCGATTGTCCGCGGCACACGCAGCAGATCTTCAAATGAGATGCCTATGATGCGCTCATTGAAAGCAGTGGGATGTCTGGCGCCGTCTTGCGTGAAGATGTAGCCGGCGATGTCCCCGACTGCTCCACTGGCAACCAGCGCCGCTAGTTCTTCCGGCGCCATAAAGCCGCCGCGCACAAAGCCTGAATGTGCCGGGTCCAGACTACCGATACCCAGTAGGGCAATATCGGCTTGCCGCGCGGCCGCCAGGGTGCGCTCGATGTCACGTTGGCTGCGCAGCACCGCGGCATCCGCCGCGCTATTGGCCATCAAAGGTGACGCGAGATAGAGCACCTCGCCCCCCAACTTTTGGGCCAGGCGCCGCGCCAGGGCAGGGCTGTCCAGCTCATGCATGGCAAAGGGCGTGCTCCCCATGGCTTGAGCCACGCGCACCTTGGCCCGGATGCCAGGACGTATCGCATTGATGACCTCGTAGGTAGAGCGGCCTAGACAGACGGCCATGGTCATCTCGTCTTGCAGGAACTGTTCCAGGTAGCGGGCAACAAGCTGGCCCAAATGGTGCAGTCCAGCCGCGGCGTCCGTCGCTGTCCCATGGAGCACCAAGGCATCGCCAAGTCCAAAGGCCGTGCACAGGGCCGCTTCCAGCCCAGCATCTCGCTTCATGGGCCAGTTGATGACAATCTGCACAACCTGCTCTTCCCTGGCCTGTTTGAGCAGGCGGTAAACCTTGACGCGCGATAGCCCCAGGCGATCGCCGATCTCCGCCTGCGTCAGATCTTCTTCGTAGTAGAGGGAGGCAACTTCAGCCAACAGTTCGCGCGGGTCGTCAGCAGCCATAATTCGTTGACCGGATCGTGCAATTACACGCAAAACGAGCATTTGCACAAAGTATATCGTGTGATCGGCGGGCCTGTCAAAGCCATCAGAACCTGAACGGCGGGCAAAACGAAAGCCGGGCAAGAAGGTGCCCAGGAAATGCCACATCTGTCGGTTGACAGAGCACGTCCCAGACCTTACCATCAAGGTATTATCAAGCTGGCCCGATGCCGGCCAACCTCATACCAGGTACCACCATGAACCAAACGCAGATGTACAAAGATCCATTGTTTGATCTGACCGATCAGGTCATCGTAATCACCGGCGGTGGCGGCGTCTTACCCGGCGCGTTGGCCCGTGGGCTGGCCGCGCGCGGCGCCAAAGTCGCGCTTCTGAACCGCACCCTTGCCAAGGCCACGCGGGTCGCCGCGGAGATCGAGCTACAGGATGGCGTGGCGCTGCCATTGGGCTGCGATGTCACGGACCGGACCAGCCTAGAACAGGCGGCCCGCCAGGTGCTCGACTATTTTGGCCAGGTGGACCATCTCATCAACGGTGCAGGCGGCAACCGCCCCGGCGCCATCGCGGTGCAGGGACAGGATTTCTTTGATCTGCCGGCGGGAGAGCTGCGCACCGTGCTTGACGTGAACTTCACCGGCGCGCTGCTTGCGTCGCAGGTCTTTGGCCGCCATATTGCCGCACAAGGCCAGGGCTCCATCCTCAATATCAGCTCCATGGCTGCGTCCCAGCCCCTGAGCCGGGTGGTGGCCTATGCTGCGGCCAAAGCTGCCATCGACAACTTTACCCGGTGGCTGGCCAGCACGCTGGCGCGGGAGATCTCACCTGATCTGCGCGTCAACGCGATTGCGCCTGGTTTCTTCATCGGCGAGCAGAACCGCGCCCTGCTCCTGGAGGATGACGGCCACGTCACCCCGCGCGGGGCCGCCATCCTTCAGCACACGCCCATGGGCCGCTTTGGCGAGCCGCACGATCTCCTCTCTACAGCCATCTGGTTGCTCTCCCCAGGCGCCCGCTTCGTTACCGGCGTCGTCGTGCCAGTGGATGGAGGATTCTCCGCGTTCAGTGGAGTATAGAGAAGTAAGGGATCGCACGATATTTTCTTTCGCATTCTGAATCATCGTGTTTAGGGAACCATGCCGGTTCCCTAAACTTCTCCAAAACTCATGGTGCCCCATGGTGACCTTGGTGTCATGGTGCTTGTCCCCTCTTCCAAATTCATCTTTGTGCACTTTTTACAAAGATCCCCATTGACAAATCCGTGCAACGTGCCTATGCTTATTGGCACACTGTTCTAGTACACTAGAACAGTAGAGCACCAACCTATCCACAGCCAGCTGCCAAGAAAATCTATGCACCGTGAGCTGCAGATCAACCGCGATCTGGCGATACCGATCTACACCCAGATCGTGGGCCAGCTTCAATTCGACATCGTTAGCGGCCGCCTGCCGTCAGGTACCCAATTGCCCTCCATCCGCGATCTGGCCCAGGAGCTCAATGTCGCGCCCATGACTATCACCCAGGCTTACCAGGAGCTCCGCCAGCTGGGGTTGATCGAGATGCGGCCTGGCCTGGGCACCTTCGTGGCCAATTTCGATGTCCAGGATCCTGACAGCCCCGCGCCCAACCGGCAGTTGCAGCTGCGCCGCATTTTGCAGCGTGCTGTGGCTGAGGCGCAGAGTGAAGGGTTTGAGGAAGCCGAGATCAAGCACGGGTTTCTCTCCCTGCTCACAGGCTCCAATGGTCTCTTCACAAGCCGCTACCTGGTGCTGGCTGGGCTCTTTGCCTCGGCGCTGCGCGTCTATGCCGACGACATCGAACGCTATCTGGCCGCGGAGCGCGTCGTCATCGAGCCGATCAGTTTCGATCAGCTGCGGAGCCGGCCAGATTACTTCGAACCTCGCCTCGATCAGGCGGGTGCGATCCTGGTGCCCCTCCACCAGGTTCAGGTCCTGCGCGAGCTGCTGCAGAGCAGCCACATCAGCTGGAACGGTCCCATCGTTGGGCTGAGTTTCGTCTTGCGCGAGTCGGCGAAGCAGACGATTGCCGCCCTACCACCTGACACACAGATTGGCATCATCTCGCGTTTTCCCGAATTTGTTAACACCATGGTGCAGAGCATCCACGCGGTCCGCCCCCTCCGCCGCGAGCCCGTCATTTGCCTGTCGACCGATTTGCCCTGTCTCGAGCGCCTGAAGGGCTCGGTGCAGGCCATCATCTATGCCACTGGGGCCGACAGTGCGGTCGCCGCCCTAAAAAAACAACTGCCGCCTGGGACACCGTTCATCGAATTCTTGCACAGGCCGGATGAAGCAGCGCTCCAGCGCGTACGCCAGCTTATCCAGGTGCCGGCGCCCACGCCGTGAGCGAGTTCACCACCCTGTTGTCCGGGCTGGCGAACTCACATCGTTCAGGCGCCGCGTTTTGGTTGCCCCTCCTGTCCGTGCGCCGTTTGCCGGATCGCTCGGTGTTTTTTCTATTGTCTGTTTGTCGTTTATTCACTTCACCTTAAGGAGAAAAGCCATGAACAACAGACGTTTCCCATCCCTCCGCCGCTGGCTGCGTCCGGGCACACTACTGGCTGCCATGCTGGTATTGGGCCTGCTGCTGCAGGCTTGCGCGGCGCCAGCGCCGGCGCCTACTGGCGGCGAAAGCGCGGCCCAACCAGCTGCAGGCGAGGCTGCCGCGCCCGCGAGCGCCAAGTCGGGCGGCACACTCATCTACGGCCGCTACGCCGACTCGCTCTTCCTGGACCCGGTGCTCAATGATGCGAACCTGGACATCTGGGTATTGAACAATCTGTATGACACACTGTTACAGTCGACCCTGGACGGCCAGGGCATCGAGCCAATGCTCGCCGAGAGCTATTCGGTCTCGGACGACGGACTGACATTCACTGTGACCCTGCGCCCTGGCACCATGTTCGCTGACGGTTCGCCCATCACGCCGGCGGACGTCAAATGGTCGCTGGACCGCGCCCGGAATCCTGAGAATGGTATCTGGAGCTTCACCCTCGAGTCCGTCGCGTCCATTGAGACCCAGGGCGATAATCAGGTTGTCCTCACACTCTCGCGGCCGGATCCTTCCTTGCCAGCTGCCCTGGCCATGTTCAATTCGGCTATCATGCCGCAGGCGCTCTTTGAAGCGATGCCCGGTGAAACCGACGAAGAGAAGGCCAAGGCCTTCGCCGACAAACCGGTCGGTTCGGGCCCCTTCGTGCTCACCGAGTGGGTACGCGGCGAATACATGGTCATCGAGCGCAACCCCTACTATTGGGCCAAAGACGCCGACGGCGTGCAGCTGCCCTATCTCGATGCAGTTCGCTTTGAGATCATCCCTGAGGACGCCACCCGCATCCTGAAGCTGCAGGCCGGCGAAATCAACGGCGCGGAGTTCATCCCCTTGAGCCGCGTAGCCGAGCTCGATGCCGATCCCAACATCAGCATGGAGCTCTTCCCCTCCACCAAGGTGAACGACATCTTGATGAATAATCGCGAGACGCTGTTGGATGGCTCGAGCAATCCGCTCTCAGACGTGCGCGTGCGCCAGGCGTTGAACCACGCCACGGACAAGCAGGCGCTCATTCAGGTCGTCACCTACGGCACAGGCGTGCCCATGGGTTCCTATATGTCATCGACGACTCCCCTCTTCGCCCAGCAGGATATGTATCCCTACGATGTGGAGAAGGCCAAGGAGCTTCTGGCGGACGCCGGTTATGAGAACGGCTTCGAGGTTACCTGCCTGGCCATTGCCGGCAACGCCGACGACGCGGCGCTGCTCACCGCCTTGCAGCAGATGTGGGCGGAGGTCGGCGTGACGCTCACCATTGAGCAGGTCGACGCGGCCACCCGCACAGATCGCTATCGCAACAACGATTTCCAGATGCGCACGGCAGCGTGGACCAACGACATCAATGACCCCAGCCAAATCACGACGTACTTCGCCATCTACGATACCGTTGAGTCCCTGCACACTGGTTTCCAGAGCGCCGAGTTGGAAGATCTCTTTGCTCAAAGCCAGCAGGAGCTCGACCAGGTCAAGCGCGGTGAGCTCTACCAGCGCATCCAGGAGATCTACGTGGATGCAGCGCCCATCGTCTTCCTGTACGAGACACCCTATCCGGTGGCGCTGCGTAGCAATGTGAAGGGCTTCTACCAGATCCCGCTGGGTCAGAACCTCTTCGTCGGGGCCTACTTCGAGCAGTAATGCAGCAGGTATGACTGCGGGTAGCCGGCTCCAGTCCACATCCTGAAGAGACGCCGGTGACAGCGAAGCTGGATTGCTTCCGTTCGTAATCGAGCTTCGCTGTCACCGGCGCAACTGGGAAACTGATGAGGACGCCGGCCACCCGCAACTCTGAACAGAGGAGCACAGGTTGTGAACCGCTGGAACTATGTATTGATTCGCGTCGGCCAGGCGATTCCAACGTTCTTCATTATTATGTTTCTGGTCTTCATGCTGGTGCGTCTCTTGCCGGGCGACCCGGCCAGCGCCATCCTGGGCGACCGGGCCACCGAGGAAGCTGTCGCACGCCTGAACGCACAGATGGGGCTGGACAAGCCGCTGCTCGTCCAATTTGGTATCTTCGTTCGCAACTTCTTCCAGGGACAGATGGGTGATTCCATCAGCTACAAGATCCCCGTCTCCACCCTCATCATGCAGCGGCTGCCTGTGACGGCCTTTCTTACGCTATACTCCGCTACAGTGGCTGTGGTCATTGCTGTGCCGCTGGCCTTTGTGGCCGCGCTGCGCCGGGGATCACTCATCGACAATGCCATCCGCGGTGTCTTCCAGATCGGTCTGTCACTGCCAGTCTTCTACGTGGGTCTGCTTCTGCTAACGGTATTGGGCGCCCGCCTCAATCTCTTTCCCATTGGCGGGTACGGTAAAACGACGGCCGAACACTTCTACCATCTCTTTCTGCCCGCGCTGACTCTGGGATTCGGCGTATCTGCGGTGCTTATGCGCAATTTGCGCGCCTCCATTGTCGAGGTCTTGACCGCCGAATATGTGGACTTTGCCCGCGCCAAGGGTCTGCGCAATAGCATTGTGCTCACCAAGCACGTGCTGCGCAACGCGCTCATTCCAACGATTACCCTGCTCGGTCTGAACGTCGGGTACCTGTTCGGCGGCGCGGTTATTACCGAATCGGTCTTTGCCATTCCCGGCATGGGACGCCTCATGGTCGATTCGATCTTTGGCCGTGACTATGCCGTCGTCCAGGCGTTGACCTTGAGCTTTGCGGTGCTGGTCTTTGTCGTCTTTATCATCACTGACCTCGTCTACGCGGAGCTCGACCCGCGTGTCGAAATGATGTAGAGAGCCGCGTTCCATGCATCTACGCTTTTCCATTCGACAACAGGAGGCGCGTGATGGCAACCACTGCTGCCCCAGCGCTGGCTGAACCGCGTCGACGCAGCCGTTACCGGCCCAATCGCACGCTGATCGCCGGCGCCGTGGTGATCGGCATCATCCTGATCATGGCCTTTTTCCCAGGCCAGATCGCGCCCTACCATCCCAATGAATTCGACTACAGCGCCATTCTGCAGCCGCCAAGCGCAGAGCACTTCTTCGGCACAGACAACTTTGGCCGTGACGTCTTTTCCCGTGTCATCTGGGCTGCACGGGTGGACATGCAGATCGCGCTCTTCACGACCCTGGTGCCCTTTCTGGCCGGCACGATCATCGGCGCCATTGCCGGCTATTTTGGCAAATGGTTCGACGCGGCCTTTGGTATGGTCGTCAACATTGTGGTCGTCTTTCCGTTCCTGGTCCTGGTGATCGCCATCGTCGCCTTCTTGGGTCCCGGCCTGGTCAACATGTACATTGCGGTGAGCCTGGTGGGCTGGGTCGCCTACGGGCGCCTGGTGCGCGGGGAGATGTTGGTTCAGAAACAGGCGGAATATGCCCTGGCCGCGCGCACCATGGGGTACACGCCCCAACGGGTGATTGGCCGCCACCTGTTGCCCAATGTGATTGCCCCGGCCATCGTCTTCTGGATGACCGATATGTCGCTGGGCATCCTGCTCGGCGCCAGCCTGGGCTATCTTGGCCTCGGCGCGCAGCCCCCTACCGCCGAGTGGGGTGTCATGGTCGCCGACGGCAAAAACTTCATGACGACCGCACCCTGGATTTCGACCTTCCCGGCCCTGGCATTGACCGTAGCCGGGCTTGCCTTCAGCCTGATCGGAGATGGGCTTGCCGACCTGTTGCGGCCCCGCAAATGAACCGGACTCGAGCCGTGCAATCGCAGACAAAGACACCTCCAATTCTTTCCGTGCGCGACCTGCGCACAACCTTTCATACCCACCGCGGCCGCCTTGTTGCGGTGGATGGCGTGGACCTCGATCTTTACCCTGGCGAAGTGCTGGGCGTGGTCGGTGAGAGCGGTTCGGGCAAGAGTGTTACCTTGCGCTCGCTCGTGCGTCTCATCCGCCCGCCCGGGGTGGTCGAGGGACGTGTCGAGTGGCAGGGCCGTGACCTCCTGGCCATGAGCGAAGACGAGCTGCGCGAGATCCGCGGGGCAGAGATCAGCATGATCTTTCAGGAGCCCATCAGCGCGCTGAACCCTGTGCTCTCCGTAGGCGAACAGATCCGGGAGACGCTGCGCGAGCACCGCAATCTTGGCCAGCGCGCGCTGGATGAAGCAGCCGTGGAGCTGTTGGAGATGGTCGGCATTCCCTCGGCGCGGCAGCGGCTGAACAGCTACGCCCACCAATTCTCCGGCGGCATGCGCCAGCGCGTGATGATCGCCATTGCCCTGGCGTCACACCCGCAGCTGCTCCTGGCCGACGAGCCCACCACCGCGCTCGACGTCACGATCCAGGATCAGATTCTGAAGCTCATTCTCCGTCTGAAGGATCAGCTCGGTATGAGCGTCATCCTGGTGACCCACGATCTGGGTGTGGTGGCGCAGACCTGCGATCGCGTGGCCGTCATGTACGCCGGCCGTATCGTGGAGGTGGCGTCAGTCAAGGATATCTTCTACCAGCCACGCCACGCGTATACGTTGGGGCTGCTCAATTCAGTGCCCAGTGGCGGCACCAACCGCCAACCCCTGCTGCCCATCCGCGGCGCGCCGCCCGATCTCATGGCGCTGCCGCCCGGCTGTCCCTTTGCCCCGCGCTGCACCTTCGCGACGGACGAGTGCCGGGCTACGCGGCCCCCGCTGGTCCCCGTCGACTACCATCACCTCTCGGCCTGTATCCATCACGATGAGCTCGCGCGGCCGCGGGAGGTGACTTCATGAGTAGCCAGTCCACACACAACGGCCATGATGATGTGCTCCTAAGCGTCGAGAGTCTGCGCAAGACCTTCCCCTTGAGCCGCACGCCGATAGATCGGCTGCTACGCCGCCCGCTGCGCGCCATACGCGCCCTCAACGGGGTGTCACTCCACGTGCGCCGCGGGGAGACGCTGGGGATCGTAGGCGAGTCGGGCTGCGGCAAATCAACGCTGGCACGTTGCATCGTGCGTCTCTACGACGCGGACAGCGGCGAGATTACCTTCGCTGGATCCAATGTACGGCGGCTCAAGGGCAGCGCGCTGCGCAACTACCACCGCCGCGTGCAGATGGTCTTTCAGGATCCCTTCAACTCGCTAAACCCGCGCATGTCCGTGGGCCAAACCCTGCGCGAGGCGATCCTCGTCCATCGCCTGCGCCCGGCGGCCCAGGTCGAACCACGCGTGGCTGAGTTGCTGGATCTGGTCGGCCTGCCCCAAGACGCCAGCGGCCGGCTCCCCCATGAGTTCTCCGGCGGCCAACGGCAGCGGATTGCCATTGCCCGTTGCCTCGCCCTGGAGCCCGAATGTCTCGTGGCTGACGAATTGGTATCCGCCCTGGATGTATCGGTCCAGGCCCAGATCATCAACCTGTTGCTGCAACTGCAAGAACAACTGCACCTGACCGTGCTCTTTGTGGCCCATGATCTTCGCCTGGTACGCCACATTTCCCATCGGGTCGCGGTCATGTATCTGGGCAGCGTGGTCGAGTTGGCAGCGACCGAAGAGATCTTTACGCGACCTGAGCACCCGTACACACAGGCTCTGATCGCCGCGGCGCCCACTTTAGACCCCACGCGCAAGAGCGTTGTCGAGGCCGTGCGCGGCGAGCTGCCCAGCCCCCTGCGTGTGCCGGCCGGCTGCCCCTTTCATCCACGGTGCCCAAAGGTGTTTGATCGTTGCCGCGTCGAAGTGCCTAACCTTACCCTGCGCAAAACAGGCCACTACACCGCCTGCCATCTCTACGATTGACAGAGCGCGCAAGCCTGGCGAATTCGCTCCGCCCCAGACAGCCACCGGTTCGGGCGGGCACCTATCGCTGTTTGACCAAAGATCAGAATAGACATTGAGGAGAAGGACCCAATGCGCATTACCGATATGAACTGGATGCAGGTCGAGGCCTACCTAAAGCAGGATGATCGCGCGGTCGTGCCGCTGGGCAGCACCGAACAGCACGGCTACCTGAGCCTGAGTGTCGACAGCATTCTGTCTGAACGAGTCGCAGCCGAGGCCGCGGAACCGCTACAGGTGCCGGTCTTCCCCGTCGTGGCGTACGGGCTCACGCCCTACTTTCGCGCCTTCCCAGGTACCGTCACGTTGCGGCTGGACACCTATATCCGTCTGATTCGCGACATTCTCGACAGCCTGCATGAGAGCGGCTTCCGGCGCATCCTGCTTGTCAACGGCCATGGCGGCAATGTCCCTGCCGACGCGCTGGCCACCGAGTGGATGGCCGACCACCCAGGCGCGCGGATCAAGTTTCACAACTGGTGGAACGCCCCCAAGACCTGGGCCAAGGTAATCGAGACCGATCCCTTGGGCAGCCACGCCTCGTGGATGGAAAACTTCCCCTGGACACGGCTGGCCGGCGTCGCCGTGCCGGACAAGCAGAAGGTGCTGCCATCACGGGCGGGCAAGGCCCGGCTCGTCGGCCAGGATATGCGCGCCTTCTACGGCGACGGCAACTACGGCGGCTTATACCAGCGCAGCGACGACGACATGCTCGCCATCTGGCAGGTAGCTGTCGACGAGACCCGCGCGCTCATTGCCGAAGGCTGGGACTGACATGGATCTACTAATCTGGGGCGCGGGCGCCATCGGCGGTACCATTGGCGCCTATCTCATCCGCGCCGGCCACAAGGTCACCTTTGTCGATCGCGCCGCCGAGCATGTGGCTGCGATCAACGGGAGCGGGCTAACCATCACAGGACCCATCGACCAGTTCACCGTCCCGGCGCAGGCCTACGTGCCCGAAGGTCTGGCCGGCGCCTTTACCCACGTGCTGCTCTGTGTGAAGGCGCAGGATACGGAACAGGCTGCCTGCCTGATCGCGCCCCATCTCGCCCCCGATGGCTATATCGCGTCCATGCAAAACGGGCTCAACGAGCTGGTGATCGCCCGTGTCGCCGGCCAGGAACGGACCGTGGGCGCGTTCATCAACTTCGGCGCCGACTACCTGGAGCCGGGCGTTATTCTTTATGGTGGGCGAGGCGCCGTGGTCGTGGGTGAGTTGGATGGTAGTCTGAGCGACCGCGTGCGCGCGTTGCAGAAAACCCTCCTCGACTTCGAGCCCAATGCCATCGTATCGGCCAATATCTGGGGCTACCTCTGGGGCAAGATGGCCTACGGCGCCCAGCTCTTCGCCACTGCCCTGACCAACGAAAGTATCGCAGACTGCCTGGCCGATGCAACGTACCGCCCCGTCTACATTGCCCTTGCCCAGGAAATCCTGAGGGTGGCAGCGGCCATTGGCGTTATGCCAGAGCCCTTCAATGGCTTTGACCCCCGTGCGTTCGTCCCCAGCGCGGCGACAGAGGTCTCGCTGCGCTCGCTGGACGACATGGTCGCCTTCAACCGGCGCTCGGCCAAGACGCACAGCGGAATCTGGCGCGACCTTGCGGTACGGAAGCGGCGGACGGAAGCGGACGCGCAGCTTGGCCCCATTGTCGCGTACGGCCAGCAACATGGGGTGGAAACGCCGCTTACGGCCCGGCTGATCGCGCTGATCCATGCCATCGAGGATGGTGAATTGCCCCAACAGGGCGCGAACCTGGACGAACTCAAGGTGCTCCTATGAAAACGCCACGCTCCGCACAGCCCATTACAGCCGAGACGGTCCAGCTGTTGGCTACGCTCAACGGCCTGGAGCTGGCGCCGGACCGCGCGGCGCAGCTCGCGCCTGAGCTCCAGGCGCTCCTCGAGATCGAGGCACAGCTCGACGCCCTTGAGCTGGACACGTTGCCGGCAACCGGCCTGCCCTGGGAACCCTTTACGCAGGGCGCCAGCCCGGAGACAATGCCGTGAGCGAATCGATCCTCTTCGCACCCATCCAGGAAATCGCGGCCGCGTACCGTAACGGCACGCTCTCACCCGTCGAAGTAACCGGGCTGGCTCTGGCCCAGATCGAGCGGCTCAACCCGAACCTCAATGCCTTCATCACCGTGACGGCTGACCGGGCCCTGGCCGCCGCTCACCGGGCTCAGGAGGAGATTCGGGCCGGGGTCGACCGCGGCCTGCTCCACGGGATACCCGTGGCCCTCAAGGATCTGGTGGACACGGCGGGCATCCGCACAACTTGCGGCTCACGGATCCTGGCCAGCCATGTGCCCAACCGCGATGCCGTCATTGTGCAGCGACTCAACGAGGCCGGCGCTGTCATCGTCGGTAAGACAAATCTGCTCGAGTTCGCCTACGGTATCGTCCATCCTGACTTTGGGCCTACCTGGAACCCGTGGGACACCACGCGGACGGCGGGAGGATCCAGCGGCGGCTCAGCCGCGGCTGTTGCGGCCGGCCTCTGTTATGCCGCGGTCGGCACCGACACGGGCGGCTCCATCCGCATTCCAGCCGCCTACTGCGGTGTGGCCGGCTTCAAGCCAACCTACAATCGCGTGAGTCTCGCCGGAGTCTTTCCCCTTTCCTGGTCCCTGGACCACGCGGGACCCATCGCCCGTACCAGCGCTGACGCTGGCCTTCTCTTCGATGCGCTGGCCGGAACGCCCTACGCGCGCGTAACTGCAGCCGAACTGCAGGGGCTGCGTCTCGGTGTGCTCACCGCACATCGCGGCGGCGCGGAGATGGAGGCGCCAGTCATTGCGGCCTTCGACGCGGCCTGCCAGGAACTCGAACGGGCCGGCGCAAAGCTGGTAGATATCACCATCCCCGATCTGGAGATCGCCGACGGCGCGCTCATGCCCATTATCGGCCCGGAAGCTGCCGCCATTCACAGGCGGTGGATCAGGGAGCAACCGGAAGCCTACGCGGCGCACACGCGCCTGCAGATCGAGCTCGGTTTTGTTGTCCCCGCCCTCACCCATATTCGTGTCCAGCAGTACCGCCGCCGGCTCACGGGCCACTTCCTGCGTGCCTTAGAGGACGTTGACGCCATCCTGTCGCCGACCGCGCCGTGGGTCGCGCCTCATGAGGACCCTGCCGTAACGGGCGAAGAAGGCGCGTCCGAGGCACGGCGCACAGGCCCCTACAACCTGACCGGTCTGCCCGCGCTCACAATCAACTGTGGCTTCGACGGCGCTGGTCTGCCCATTGGGCTCCAGATTGCAGGCAGGCCTGGCGACGATCATCGCGTGTTGGGCATCGGGGCCGCCTTCGAAAGAGCGCGCCCTGACCTGCTGCGCCAGCCACCACTGGCGCGGTGAAGCGGGCCGGCATAAGGGCACTACACATTATGTCTCGTTCAGTATGTAGGGGAAACCCGGTTGAAGCCACCATTGAGTCTTGCATCCGTTATGAATATGGCAGGAGCCGAAAACCATGAACATTAGCTACGATCAAAAAACAGTGATTGTGACCGGCGCCGCGCACGGCTTTGGACGCGCGATTGCCCTTGCCTTTGCCGAACGGGGCGCGTCGGTCTGGGCCTGTGACATTCTGGCCGATGAGCTGGCGGAGACGCGCCAGCTCTGTCTCGCGGCCGGCGGACGCTGTGAGGTACGTACCGTCGATGTTACAGATCGCGCTGCCGTCTTTGCCTTTGTGGCCGAGGCCGAGGCCAGCACAGCGTCTGGCGCCATCGACGTTTTGGTAAACAACGCCGGCGGTGTCCTTGGCCAGGTTGGCAAGCCGCTGGACGAGGTGACCCTGGACGAGTGGACCGGCATCATCGCCGTCAACCTGAGCGCAGCGTTCTTCTTTGCCCAGGCCGTGACGCCGGCCATGAAGCGTGCCCGCGCTGGACGCATCGTCAATATCTCCAGCGGCGCAGGGCTTGGCCCAAGTCTGACCGGCATTCAGGCCTACGCTGCAGCCAAAGCCGGCCAGATCAATCTGACGCGGCAGCTCTGCCATGAGTTGGGTAGCTATGGCATTACGGTCAACAATATCGCGCCTGGTTTTGTGCGGTCGAATCTTGCTACCGAACGCCAGTGGGAGTCCTACGGAGAAGCGGGGCAGAAGGCGCTCATCGAGCGGATCGCCATGAAGCGGCTGGGCAAGCCAGAGGACATTGCCTATGGTGTGCTCTTCCTGGCCTCACCCTACGCGGGCTGGATCAGCGGCCAGGTCTTGTCCATCGATGGCGGGAGGTAGCGCCGCAAAATGGAAACAGATGTCCGCCAATATCTGGCAGCAAACCACGATCGCTACCTGGCTGAGCTGATCGAATTCGCGTCGATTCCCAGCGTCAGCACCGATGCAGCCTATCAAGCGGGCATGGAAACCGCCGCGCGGTGGGTCGCTGATCAGCTGGCGACTGCGGGCGTTGCCAATGTGCAGATTCTACCAACCGCTCGCCATCCAATCGTCTATGGCGACTGGCTTGGGGCGCACGGCGCGCCCACCATTCTCGTGTACGGG
This sequence comes from Caldilineaceae bacterium, assembly GCA_019455155.1. Taxonomy (GTDB): domain Bacteria; phylum Chloroflexota; class Anaerolineae; order Caldilineales; family Caldilineaceae; genus JACFMY01. The sequence goes on along the minus strand of JACFMY010000071.1, from coordinate 1,433 downwards.
CACTACGATGTTCAGCCGCCAGATCCCCTGGACCAGTGGCAGAGCCCACCCTTCACACCTGTCGTGCGCAACGGCCGGCTCTACGGTCGTGGCGTCTCGGACGACAAAGGGCCCATGTTCATTGCCTTGAAAGTGGCCGAGGCCTATCTCGCTACACAGGGCGCACTGCCGGTTAACGTGAAGTTCCTCTTCGAGGGCGAGGAGGAGATCGGCAGCCCAAGTCTTGAAGCCTTCATCGACGCGAATCGGGAGCGTCTACAGGCCGATTTTGCCCTGTCCGCCGACGGCGCCATGTGGCGCATCGACGAGCCGTCGATTACGGTGGCCAGCCGGGGCATGATGGGACTGGAGTTTTCACTCACCACCGCCGGGAAGGATCTGCATTCGGGGCGCCATGGCGGCGCCGTACCCAATGCCCTGCACGCCATGGCCGAATTGGTAGCAACGTTGCACACACCGGCCGGTCGCGTGGCCGTGGAGGGTTTCTATGAGGATGTGGCAGAGCTGACGCCTGAAGAGCGGGCCAGCCTGGTCGCATTACCGTTCGACGAAGCCGGCTACCTGGCCCAGACCGGCGCGGAGCGCACCCTGGGGGAGCCCGGCTACACAACGCTGGAGCGCCTTTGGGCACGGCCCACCCTAGAGGTCAATGGGATGTGGGGTGGCTATCAAGGGCCAGGAAGCAAGACCGTCATTCCTCACGTGGCCCACGCCAAGATTACCTGCCGGCTGGTCGCCAACCAGCAGCCGGCCACCATTGCCGCCAGGGTAATGGAACACCTGGAACACCACACGCCGCCTGGGGCGCGGCTGGCGATCCACCGCGACCGCCATGACGCCCTGCCCTACCAGATCCCCGGCGATCACCCTGGGCTGCGCACCGCACGCGCGGTCCTGGCTGGCGTCTACGGGCAGGAAGCGCTCCAGGTCCGGATGGGCGGCACCTTGCCCGTGAGCGAGCTCTTCTTGCGCTTGCTGGGCATCTATACCGTCTTCTTCTCATTTTCAACCGCAGACGAGGATTTCCACGCGCCCAACGAGTTCTTCCGCATCCACCGCCTCCACGAAGGGCTGGCGGCGTGGGCAAACTACTGGGCGCGGTTAGCATCAGCCTGAACAGGGCACGGGGCGGCCACCACGCACCAAAGATAGTTCGACAAGAGACAGATGGACTAGAGGTGAAACTGTGAGTGCCTATCAAGAATTTTGTGACTATATTGCCGAAATCAACGACATTTTGTGTGTCATGAACACGCTGACCTGGGATGCACGGACGCAGATGCCGGCCCAGGGCGCAGTCACCCGGGGCCATCAGCTGGCGACCCTTTCACGAATTGCCCAGGAGAAATTCACCAACCCGGCCATGGAACAGCTGTTGGAGCGGGCCGCCAAAGATGTCCAGCGCGATGATCCGGACTCCTACCGGGTGCGCG
>JACFMY010000708.1 GCA_019455155.1 Caldilineaceae bacterium | reverse complement strand
ACGATGATGCTCGATCAGCTGGACGGCTATCTCACCGCGATCATCATCGGGCCGACCACGCTCAGAATGCAGGATTGGCTCTCAGGCATCTGGGGGCCCGGGGAGGAGCATGCGCCCGAATTCGAAACCATGGATCAGGCCCAGCGCATCCTCGACCTGATCACCCGGCACATGAACGGGATCGTCTGGAGTTTCCAGGACGACCCGGACACCTTCGAGCCGATGTTCGACATGGTCACCTTCGACAATGACCCGAAAGAATACCTGGACGCCGAAATGTGGGCCTATGGTTTCATGCAGGGCATTGCCCTTTGCCGGGAGGACTGGCAGTCCCTCTTTGACGATACGGAGGCGTCTGTAGCCCTGCGCCCGATTTATCTCCTGGGGGCGGACGAGGTCACCAAGGATGAAGAAAAATTGACCCGGACGCCCGCGCAGCGTGAAAAACTCGCCAAGCAGATCCCGGCCGGCCTGGCGGCCATTTATCGCTACTGGCTACCGTACCGCAAGGCCGTGCATGAACGCATGCTGGCGGCGACCTACCAGAGGGCGCATCCCAAGGTGGGGCGCAACGATCCGTGCCCCTGCGGCAGCGGGAAGAAGTTCAAGAAGTGCTGCGGCGCTGCGACGGTACTACACTGACGAGGTCACGGATGATGTGGCAGATGCTGAATTCGGCCGGAAGGAAAACGAGTCGGCCATCGCGGCCTACCGCCTTGCTTGTGCGAAAACCCGCGGGCGCCCGCCCTGCCGATGCAATGCAGCCTGGATATATACGCCTCATGTATATTTCGGCATATATGCAGGAAATGATTTTCTGAAAACGCAACCCTCAACGATTCGAGAGACCCGATGAACAAGCCAAAATGCTTCATTGAATCCGGCAAGGAAGCCAAGCTGCTTCGATCCAGGCTGGGGATGAATCAATCCGAATTCTGGAGCAGGATTTCCGTCACGCAGTCCGGCGGCTCCCGTTACGAGTCGGGCCGGAGTCTTCCCAAACCGGTTCAACTGGTGCTCCACTTGGCTTACGCGCCAGAGAAGCAAGCCATGGCCATGCTTAAGTTCCTGAGGCAGTAGAAGTAGCTATCCAATTGTTTTGTCTTAAAGATGATGAAAATTATTTTTCGAAGCCTTGTTCCGAATTGATCGCTTTTGAAGTTTCATCCGGTAAAGGGAATCGAACTGGACGAATCCACCAGTGCTAGAATCCGGCCATGACTCCATCGGCCATCTCAAAGGGTTACATTCCACACTTCTCCGGACACGAGACGTTCCCCCTACGGCAGATGTGGCTGAAAAAGGCCTTCGACTGCTTGCAGGCTGATTGGACCGTGCCGAAATCCATCTTTACGGACGAGAGCGCCATCGCCAAGTTCGGCGTCGGCAAGAATATGGTTGCCTCTATCAGGCATTGGGCCTTGGCGTGCGATGTCCTCCGAGAAGCACCTTCAAATGCTTACTTGGTCTCACCATTGGCAAGAGCGATATTTAGCGATGACGGCTTAGATCCCTATTCAGAGCATTCGACGACATCGTGGTTGGTCCATTGGTGGCTTGCCGGGAAGGGCAACCGCGCTACCACTTGGTATTGGCTGTTCAACCATGTAACGGCGCCGACGTTCTCCCGCGACGACCTCGAGGCGCCGCTAACAGAGTTCGCGAGGCGCCTTGATCCTAAGCACAGGTTGTCGATCTCGACACTGTCGCGCGACATCGAGACCTGTCTGCGGAGCTACGCTCCACCAGGGTCAGGATCGCCCGAGGACTACTCGGAGCCGGTGCTCGGAGAACTCGGTTTGCTCCACGAAGAACGCAAGGGGCAATTCTCCTTCCGACGTGGCCCGAAATCCACATTACATGACGCGCTATTCGCATACGCCCTGATCGATTTTTGGGACGCCTCGGCTCCAACGATCAGTTCCCTCGCATTCGAGACAATCGCATACGGTGACGGCTCCCCCGGCAGGGTCTTCAAACTCGACGAGGACTCCGTGGCCGAACGCCTTTTCGCACTTGAGGAGATCACGGGAGGCAGACTCTCGTGGACCGACACCGCCGGCTTGCGGCAGGTCATGCGCAAGGAGCCCAGTTCTGAGGCGCAGGTTTTGCGACTGATCGAGAAAGCGTATGG
>JACFMY010000707.1 GCA_019455155.1 Caldilineaceae bacterium | reverse complement strand
AGCGCCTGAATCTGGCTCTTCTCATCGACAGACAGCACGATGGCGTGGGCCGGCGGGTCAACATAGAGGCCGACGACGTTGCGCAGCTTGGGAACGAACTGCGGGTCATTGGAGAGCTTGAACTGCCGCCAGCGGTGTGGCTGCAGCCCGTGCGCCTTCCAGATACGGCGCACAGCGCTGGCACTGATGCCGGCCGCTTGCGCCATCATGTCGGTGGTCCAGTGCGTCGTCTCGCCCGGCGGGTCCTGCAACGTCAGCGCCACCACGCGCTCGGCCACCTCGGGTCCGAGCGGTGGAATGCGCGAAGGCCGCGTCTTGTCGCGCAGCAGCCCCTCGAAACCTTCCTCGGCGAAGCGTTCCTGCCAGCGCCACACGCAGGTCTTGGACTTGCCGGTCTGCCGCATGATCGCGACGGTGCCGACGCCGTCGGCGCTCAACAGGATGATCTCGGCGCGCCAGACGTGCTTTTGCGGCGCATTGCGATCCCTGATCAGCGCCGCCAGGCGCTGGCGATCAATCGAAGAAACGGTGAGGGAGATTCCTGTGCGCATGCGGCAGACTCGCATACGCGCTCACGGAAGGGAATCCTAAATCGGACTCTTCTGTTAGGTGGAAACCACTAGTCCGACAAAGAATGAGACTGGCGCGGACGAAACGAACGAAGGGATGGAACGTTGGAACCTCTGACAATCGGGTTATTGGGATGTGGCGCCTTGCTGGTACTGGTTGTTCTTGGCCTTGAAGTATATATCGCCGGGGCCCTAGTGGGTATCGCCGGACTCGTGGCAATGCGCGGCTGGTCCGTTGGCGCGGCAATCAGCGGGCTGACCCCGCATGCCGAGATCATCCATTACGGGCTGAGCGTCATCCCGATGTTCATCCTGCTGGGATATTTCGCACAGCGAGCGAACATTATCGGCGAGGCGTTTCACGCCTTCCGGCTGTGGCTCGGATGGTTGCCGGGCGGGCTTGCGGTGGCAACGATTTTCTCGGCCGCAGGCTTTTCGGCTGTTTCCGGGTCCAGCACGGCAACAGCCGCAGTGTTTTCGCGGGTGGCAATCCCCGAAATGTTGAAATCCGGGTACGCCAAATCGCTGGCCTCCGGAACCGTCGCGGCCAGCGGAACGCTCGCGGCGTTGATTCCGCCCAGCGCAATCCTTGTGCTTTATGCCCTCATTGTCGAGGAATCCGTTGGCCGGTTGCTGATCGCCGCAGTAGTGCCGGGGTTACTTTCGGCGCTGGCTTATGCCCTGGTGGCCATCACCTGGGCGCTGCTCTATCCCAATTCCAGTCCGCCGCTGAGACAGATTTTGCCCGAGGAGGTACGGATCACCTGGGGCGACCGGTTTCTGGCCATTCGCGGCGTGGCAAGCATTGCCGGCACCGTCGTTCTGATCCTGAGCGGCATATATTTTGGCTGGATGACACCGACCGAATCCGGGGCTGTCGGGGCCTTTCTGATCCTGGTTCTGGCCATCTTTCGCAAACAGATGACCTTTCAGGGCTTTCGCGAGGCGCTGCGCGAAACCGTGAGTGTCAGCGTGATGATCTTCTCGATTGTCTGGGGGGTCATCATCTTTGTTCGTTTTCTTGGATATGCCGGTCTGCCCGAAGAACTCTCAACCTGGATCGGCGGGATTGAGGCACCTCGTATCGTCATTTTGCTTGGTATCCTTCTGATCTACCTCGTGCTTGGCATGTTCATGGATGCAATCGGAATGATGATGCTGACACTGCCTTTTGTTTATCCAACGATTATCACGCTTGGATACGATCCGATCTGGTTCGGGATCGTTCTTGTCAAAATGGTCGAAGTCGGCTTGATGACGCCTCCGATCGGAATGAACTGTTTCATCGTCGCGGCGGCGCCGGAAGACATCCCCCTGCAAACCGTATTCAAGGGCGTCACACCATTTTTCCTGGCCGATGGATTTATCATCGCACTGCTGATTCTCGCGCCGGATATTGTCGCTCTGCTATAGGGTTCCGCAAGCTCTCGTTATGAATGAAGGATGATCAGGGTGCAGATTGCATCATGAAAACACTCGTCCGCCGGTTCCGAAATCGCAAGCCAGGACATGATCCTGACAGCCCGAGCGGATTGATCTTGTAACACCTCTGTTAAGGGACCTGAAAATGGGATC
>JACFMY010000070.1 GCA_019455155.1 Caldilineaceae bacterium | reverse complement strand
CCATTCACCGCTCTTTGAGATCAGCTGGTGTGTGTTGCTCTACACGACCGTGTTGGTCATCGAGGTGAGTCCCGACCTCCTGAAGTTCCTCCCATGGCGCTGGCCCGTGCGGCTGGTTGGCTGGCTCATGATGCCGGTGACCATCATCGGCGTTACCCTATCCACGCTGCACCAGTCCACCCTGGGCACCCTTTATCTCAACATGCCATACCGGCTGCACGCCCTGTGGTACACGCCGGCGCTCCCGCTGCTCTTCTACGTCTCCTCCATCATGGCTGGGCTCAGCCTAGGCGCGCTTGCCTACCGGTTTGCCATGCGTGTCCAAGAAAAGGAAGAGGCGCCGCAGGTCGTACATGGTCTGCTGACGGGCGCGGCGTTAGTCGCCCTCCTCTATGGGCTTCTCAAACTTGGCGAGCTGCTCTGGGCCGGGGAGCTCAATTTACTGTTCACCAGCGGTTTCATGGGGGCACTTTGGGGTATCGAGCTGGGCTGCTGCGTGTTGCTGCCGCTGCTTCTTTGGAGTGTGCCAGCCCTGCGGCAGCGCAAGGTCGTACAATTTAGTGTGCCGGCGCTGTTCCTGGCTGGCGTGCTTATGAATCGATTTGACGCCACCCTCTTTGGCCAGGTGTTACCGGAAGGCGTGGAAACATACTCGCCCCATCTTCTGGAGTGGCTATCCACCGCTGGCATTCTTGCCGGTGTGGTGCTGGTCTGGTTGGTCGCAGTGCGCTTGCTGGCGCGTGATGCTAGGCGCCCTGTGGAACACCAATAGTAGTCTGCCAACTAGCAAGCCAAAGTACGGTAGGAACGACTTCAGCCGCTTTGGACAGGTGAAACAAGGGTGAAGCCGTTACTGCAGTAGTGTGACGATTGACAGTAGAGGCATATCCTGGCGCGCAGTCGCTAGGTGGTCAGTAAGTGTCGGGTGGCTGATTCGAGAAAGCGCAGACGATCGACAGACCGTCTGCGCTTTCGTGTTTATGCTGCACAGTCGTGTGGGTCGATGAAGCCATGCGCTTGGCTGTTGCGGTGTGAGCTGGCGAAAAGTCAACGGGGAATGGCGCCATGCACGGGCATGACGGCCTGGTGGTTACGAGCCGGCGCCATGTGGCTGCGCGTGCGCCATGGCGGGCATGTGGTCATGAAGCTGGCTGTTGCAGTGGGGTATGGGGCCGGAAGTACCGGCAGCCATAGCAAGCGGCTGGGAGCTGACCTTCTGTCCGGAGGCGGGCCATCCAACAGGGCAGATCATGCCAGCGGCAGGCGGCGCAAACCGCGCGCCGGCTTTCAGAGCATTGGCGGTATTCCCAGCAAGGCTGTTCAGCCGCCTCAGGCGCGGCGACCGTATTGCTGGCCAGGGTTCCTGCTGCAACCGCCGCATTGGCCCGCAGCGCGGCGGCCTCAGCCTGCCACCGTCTATCTAGTGAGCGCAGCCACCAGGTGATCAGGATGGTAATCGCCAGCGGAATACCCAGGCGTACAACAAAGAGCCCGACTATTGCCGCGGCCTCCATAAGGAACGCCATCAACCCCTCCTTGAACGTAGCAGGATCGTTATCTTGACCATACCACGTCGCCAGAGGCTATACCATACGGCCCCCTCCCCATCTTGTCTGTGGGGACTTGTCCCTATCACCTAGCTGGCGATCAGGCCTTTCTTGATGGCGTACTTGACCAGCTCGACCCGGTTATGGATATCGAGCTTGGCCATAATGTTTTCCCGGTGTCGTTCCACAGTCTTGACACTGATGACAAGCGCGTCCGCAATCTCGCGGCTGGTGCAGCCTTCGGCGATGTAGGTCAGCACCTCCCGCTCACGTTGGGTGAGGAGATCGTCGGCATGGCTCGGGGCGCCGGCGCCATGTTCTGCCATGTCTTTGATGAGGAAGCGAGCCAGTGTCGCGTACAGGAAGACGTTGCCCTGTGCAACCACGCGCACGGCCGCAATCAGGTCATCGGGCGCCGCACGTTTGGGGATGTAGCCAGAGGCGCCGGCTTTGAGCATTTCGAAGAAGTACTGTTCGTCCTCGTGCATGGTCAGGGCCAGCACGGCTGTAGACGGCGACTGCTCCTTGATCAGGCGGGTCGCCTCGATGCCGTTCATGCCAGGCATGGCCACATCCATGATCACGACGTCAGGCTGCAGTTGCTTGACCGCCGCGATGGCGGCGGAGCCGCTGTCAACTTCGCCCACAATCTCCAGGTCAGACTCAGATTGGAAGAGCATGCGCATGCCTGTCCGCACAATTGGATGGTCATCCACAAGCAGCAGCCGTACCTTTGCAGTCGTCATCTATTGTTTTCCCAATTCAGTATGTGGCGCGGTGTGGTCCGCGTTGGGCGTGCGCTCGTCTACGGTCAGCGGCACTGTCACATGGAGGCGTGTGCCGCGGCCGGGTGCTGAATCGATAAGGCAGCGTCCGCCCAGCAACATAGCGCGTTCGTTGATACCGATCAAGCCCCAGCCGGCTGGTTGGCGCTTCTGTAGCCGGGTAATCGGTTCGGGATCGAAGCCGCAGCCGTTGTCGGCGACGGTCAAGGCGGCGAACAGCGGCTGGATTGTCAGGGTGACCTCGACCTCAGTGGCTTCCGCATGTTTGGCAACGTTGGTAAGCCCTTCCTGGGCAATGCGGAAGAGCACTGTCTTGTACTCGGTGGTCAGCAGCGCCTCGTCGCCGCTGCAGTTGAATTGGGCTTTGATGCCACGGCGCTCCTCGAATGCCTGAACGTACCAGCGTAGCGTCGCAATCAGACCCAGGTCATCCAGTTGGGGAGGCCGCAGATCTGCAATGATGTTGCGCAGCTCAATGAGGGCATTGGTACCAAACGATTTAATCTCCCGCAGCTGGTTCGCCAGCCTGCGCAAGGTGTCGTCATCTGGGGGGTGACTCAACGCCGTCTCGATGCCAGTCAGGCCCAAGGCCACGGCCGTCAAGGCCTGTCCCGTGGCGTCATGAAGCTCCCGGGCAATGCGCTGGCGTTCGGCCTCCTGCGCGCCGACCACTTGATGAAGCATTTCGCCAAGCATCTGTTCACGGCTCAAGGCTTCTTGTTGGAGAACACCGTTCTCGACTGACAGCCCCAACTGCTGGGCAATCCCAACCATGAGGGCAAGCTCCTCCCGGGTAATCCTGTAGCTGTCGTCTCGCACACGGCTCAGGGTCAGGCTACCGACGATGGCCTGGCGGTCAACGAGGGGCAAGGCGATGATGGTGGTTGGGCTGACGTAGCGACGGCAGGGCTGTTGTTCCAGTGCGATTTCCAGGCGAAAATCGAGGATTTGGCCATCCCGGTGCCGGCAGAGCGCTACGCCCTGGGTGATACAGGCCTGGGCCAGCTCGCATGCCCAGGCGTAGTCATCATCGGCCGCGGACGGCGGCGCCAGGTCGGCGTAGCCGGTAGCTACCGCGATATAGGCATCCTGACCATTCTCACGCGAAAGCAAGATGAGACCAGCATCCGCGAAAGAGAGCTGCTCAGTGATTAATTCCAGCACCTGGCTCAAACGATTCTCAAGAGGCAAGGGAGAATTGAAGAGTGTGGAGAGCTCCAGAAGGAGCGAAAGCTTGTGCGTAGTGAGGCGGAGCTCTTCGTTGAGCTGTTCCATCTGCCGGCTGGTGCGGCGCTCCGCGGCCAGGGCGTTCGCCTGGGCCTCGAGCCTGGCCGCGTTGGCCTGCTCCAGGCGCCGGCGATCTTCCTCCGCAAAGGCGCGCAGGGCACGTGCTAGAAAGAAGGTCAGGCCGGACGCCATACCAAACCAGAGCAGGAAATTGACACTATTGAGAAATTGGGAAGACGGTAAGACAGTGGGCCGTACGAAAAGCTGGCCGATGGCGCCATAGAGCAGCAGCGCGGCCGCGCTCCATACCAGGTCGCGGCCAAATTGGGGCATCCCATGCTCGTAGTAGGCGCGTTGTTGTTCCATGAGCGCCCACGCGCCGAGCAGCGCGGCGGGAATACCGATGCAGTAACGGGCCAGAGCATCAGCGAGCACGAGTGCATCGCTAAAGGAAAGGACGTTGCGCCACGCAATGGCCACCGTGCCGCCAATCCAGACGGCTGGCGCTATGGCGCACAAGAGGGCCAGGCGGCGGCGTGAAACGGGCTCTGGCACCACCAGCAGCAGCCCAAAGCCCAACAACAGTTCAAACGACAGGGCCAGCGAGAGCAGGCGCACGATCTCCTCAGCTGTACCTGGCGTATGGCCGTTGCCCAGGTTTGCGATTTTCTGGAACATCTCAAACCACTCGTGGGCGCCGTGCAGGAAGCCGAAGCCGGCCAAAGGCAAAATGGCTGTGGCGAAGCGAAACTCGGAGGGCCGCCGGCCCGCCAGAGCCAGGGCCAGACCCATGGTAAAGAAGGCGAGGCCGTAAACGAAAAAGACTGCAATGATGTTATCAAGGAAGAAAGCCGAGATCGCGTTCATGGCGTAGCAGCGTGTGCCCGCTCGGTCGCGCGGCCTTGGTGGCCGACTGCGGGTTGCTTTCATTATAGCACCCGTAGGGCCGGTTCTGCAGGGTGAGATTCCGTCCTCTTGGGCAGAGTGATCGAGCGCTGTCCTGCATGGCCGCGAAGGATCTATTTCCTGTGATCTGAGTTCCTGTTACTGTTGAGCGCCCTCTGAATACCAACGTAGGACCTGGCAGCTGATAAGGCAGGAGCGTCAAATCTGAAAACGATGTCGTCTTATTACCTATTGACAGAGTTTCTTCTGGTGTGTATTCTTTATTACGAAACTTCATTCAGTAATACTGAGTAGAGTTCTCATTTTCCCGGGTTGGCTCCCAAAGTTTCAACAAGGTATTGCAACTGAATATCAGGTACTTGCGCCGAGTGCACCGTTCCAGGGTAGACCCTCGGACTGCCTTGGTGGCCCGCCTCTGGAGACAGACAACCCCACAAGGAGGTTCGCGTTATGGCTCTCAATCAATTGTCCCGTCGTGATTTCCTGCGTCTTTCAGCATTGGGAACAGCAAGTACGATGTTGGCGGCCTGCGCGGTTGCACCTGCTGCAGCCCCCAGCGCGGGTGGGGCGCAAGCACCAGCCGCCGCCACCGTCAACCTGCAGTTCTGGTCGGAGGGTGCCCATGAGTGGGCCGAAGAGCAAATTGCCCTGTATATGGAACAGAATCCTGCGGTTACGGTGGAGTACGTGACTTTCAAGTCGCAGGAGATGACGCCGAAACTGCTCACAGCCAGTGCTGCTGGCACCGCGCCGAACCTGACGCGCCAGGATCGCTTTCGAGTCGCAGGGTGGGCTGGTCGCGGCGGGGCGGAGCCCCTGACCGCATATATGGAGCAGTACAGCGTCGATCCTTCGGTGTTCTGGCCGGCAACATGGGAAGAATGCCAGTGGCAGGGGGTGACCTATGCGATCCCCTTCAACACAGATGGGCGGTACGTCTTCTGGAACAAGGACATTTTTGCTGCAGCCGGTCTTGATCCGGAAACGCCGCCGCCGACACATGATTGGGAAGCCATGATCGATCTCGCTGTGAGCCTCACGCAACGTGAGAGCGATGGCGTCGTCAATGTCATGGGGTTCATTCCCTCCCAGGTGCTCAGCAACGCGTACGGCAACGGCGGTGACTACCTTTATGTCTGGGCCAACCGGGGCTCTTTTCTGATCGACGATCGCACCGCGTCACTGGATAGCCCTGAGCTCCAACAGGTGCTCCAGTGGCAGAAGGATATTGTCGATGCCGTCGGCGGCATCGATGTGGCAGCAGAGTTCAATGCGGGCTGGCCCACAACGGCTGGCTTCTCCCCGTTCGGCGCCGGGAAACTGGCGATGATGGTGAACGGTGACTGGAACATCGGCGACTTTGCCAGGTACTACCCGGATCTCAACTTCGGCATGGCTCCGTGGGAGATACGCAATTCGCCTGGCGAATATACGGGCTTCGCGGGCGGCTTTAGCCTGGCCATTCCGGCCGGCGCTGCCAGCCTCGACGAGACCTATAGGTTGCTCGACTTCCTGGCAAGCTATGACTCCCAGCTCAGCGCATCCATCCGTTACCAGTTCATTCCGGCACGCAAGGACGCGGCCCTGAGCGAGGAGCTGCTGGCCTCGTCGTCGAATCCAGCTCAGCGCAAGATGGCAAACGAATCCATGGAATATGCTCACTTCCGCCCGGTGACCCCAGTGGCCGGCGAGATCCACAGCTACTGGGTGCGTCCCGGTACCGCGCGCGATTGGGTGCTGTATGGGGAGAAGGATGTGGCAACTGCGTGCAAGGACATGCAGGAGGCCATCCAGAAGGCATTGGACGAGTACTGGGTATCGATCGGCGCATAAGGGGCGGAGCAGCTGCGCGTCATCCCAAGCTTCCAGGAGACGCACGCTATGTTGATCTGCCGGGCAGATCCACCTGTCGGCGCCTGCCGAACATGGTGGGGCCGGCACATAGATCTGCAGGCATGCAACGGAGGCTCGGGATGGCGCGCTGCGTGCGAAGGAGGCATGGATGAACAGAGTGCGCATCACAAAAACGCTCCGCGGCCACGATACGCTGTGGTTCTATATCTTTATCTCACCATGGCTGATAGGTTTTGTGCTGTTCCATCTGGGGCCCATGGCGGCATCGTTGGTCCTGAGCGTGACCAACTATTCGGTACTGATGCCAACGCGGTTCGTCAGTATATCCAACTATCAGGCTATGTTTGCCGACGAGCTCTTTTGGCTGTCGATCAGCAATACCGTCTACTACGCGACCATATCAGTACCCCTCACGATTGTCACGGCGTTGTTACTCGCTCTCCTTCTGAACAACAGCACATTGCGCGGCCGCGCGCTGTTTCGTTCCGTCTTCTATATGCCCTCGATATTGCCGTTGGTAGCGGTGTCGATCCTTTGGATTTGGCTGCTACAGCCTCGCTTCGGTCTGATCAACACCTTTCTCAGCTGGTTTGCCATCAAAGGGCCAAATTGGCTGGGTGATCCGGCCTGGACGAAGCCTGGCCTGATCATTATGCGCCTTACTCACATTGGTGCGGACATGGTCATCTTCCTGGCTGCACTGCAAGGGGTGCCCGTCCATCTCTACGAAGCTGCAGAACTAGATGGCGCGGGCCGCTTTCGCAAATTTCTGCACATTACGATCCCGATGATCTCGCCGGCGATATTCTTCACCTTTATCATCGGCTTCATCAATAGTTTCCAGGTCTTCACGCAGGCCTATATCATGACAGGCGGTGGCCCCAACAATGCCACGCTCTTCTATGTCCTCTACCTCTACCAGTTTGCATTTGAGTTCTTCAAGATGGGACATGCATCGGCCATGGCCTGGTTCCTGTTTGTCGTGATTGTGAGCCTGACATTTGTGCAGTTCCGATGGGGATCCCGGTGGGTGCATTATGGCAACTGATCGCTCTCTCGACCGCTTCGACTCGGTGACAGGACAGGGATCGAGACCCGCGGCCTGGGTGAACAGGCTCTGGCGCTGGTTGAGCATCGTTCTGTTGCACGGGATCGTCATCGCCGGCGCGATTCTCTTTCTGGCGCCCTTTTATTGGATGTTGACCACCTCGCTGAAGACGGACGCGCAGCTGTTCACCTTTCCACCGCCGTTGATTCCCAATCCGGTAGAGTGGTCCCACTACGGCAACGCCTTGGATGCCGTACCGCTTGTCCGTTATTTCGGGAACACTCTTTATCTGACCATCTTGAATGTCGTTGGCACGCTGCTCTCTTCGTCGTTTGTAGCCTTCGGCTTTGCCCGGTACAGCCATGTGCGTGGCAGCCGTTGGCTCTTTGCGCTCGTACTGGCAACGATGATGCTGCCGTTCCACATCACGATGATCCCGCTCTTCATCATCTACAGCAAGCTGGGCTGGGTTAATACGTTCCGGCCGCTGTGGATCGAAGCCTTCTTTGGCGGTGCGTTCTTCATATTTCTCCTCCGCCAGTTCTTTCGCACGATTCCTACCGAGCTCTTCGATGCAGCACGGATCGACGGCGCCTCAGAAGTGGGCCAATATTGGCGGATCATGGTGCCGCTGGCCAAGCCCGCGCTGACAGCGGTTGCCATCTTCCAATTCCAGGGAACATGGAACGAGTTCCTGCGCCCTCTCATTTACATCAACCGCCAGGCCATGAAGCCGCTCTCCCTCGGTTTGCAGGACTTCTACAAAACGAACACGGTGGAGTGGCAGCAGCTCATGGCTGCTTCTGTATTGATGGTACTGCCCGTTGTGCTTGTCTTCTTTTTTCTCCAACGTTATTTCATCCGCGGCATTGCGCTGACCGGCATGAAAGGTTGAATCGTTCATGGACATGTTGCCCCAAGGCTATCCCTTTGATTTGGAGACGGACCTCTACCTAACAGCTGAAGAACGTGTAGAGCTGGCGCGTACGCATCTTGGTGTCAGTGTCGTCAACGGTACTGGCCGCGTTGGCCTGGACATTTTGAACGTGCCAGTACGCGCCCGCTATCTGAATGGGCCCCTGGCCTCCTTTCACGTGACCCCCGCGGCCTGGCAGGTAAGCCACCAGGGAGGTGAGAGTTTTGCCTGGTTGACAGATCCGGTGCCGGAACAGCCGGCCAGCCAGGTTGCCTTTGTCTTCAAGATGGGCACCGGGTACGGATCGACCTGGGTGCATCCATCCGGCGAGTTTCGCTTGTATGTCAATGATCATCATGCCGTAACGTTTCGCGAGACGAAATACAGCGAGCGTTTTACCATGGGGCCGGCGGTTCTGGCCTACGACGTGCACCGCACGGAGGTAGCGCCAGAGGGCCATCTCCTGCGGCTGGATGGCAGCGTCACCAGCGAGCGCATGGCGAGCTTTGGTATTGCGGCGCTGTTGGTGCCGGCCCATTGGCTCGAGCCAGGCCAGCCTGCGCTCCTGCGCGTTGTCGCGCACAGCGAATATCCCTCTCCCACCTGGTGGCGCCTGGAGCTGGCCCAGCGCCCTGATTACTTGCGCAATCTGCACTGGTGGCCGGCCGTTGCGCTGGCCGCCAACGCTCCGCAGCCGTTGCATAATGGACGCACCCATGTGTTCTTTGGCGAGGTGCATGCCCATAGCGAGGTTGACAGTGACGGCAGCCGGACGCTCGACACGAACTTCGGCCATGCTCGCCACACTGCCTGTCTGGACTTCTACGCACATACAGACCACGACGACGCGATTATGAAGGGCGACAAGTGGCCACTGCGCCTGGACGCGGTCAACCGGTGGTACGAGGAAGGTCGGTTCGTCACCTTACCCGCCTACGAGTTCACATCGTTCGTCTATGGCCATCGCAACATTTACTTTCGAGACCCGGCGCGGACCACGTTTTTCTCTTGCCGCACGCATGACGGTGAATGGGTCCATCCGCGCCACTTTTATGCCAATCTGGACGCAACGGGCGTTGATGCGGTGGTCATTCCCCACCACCCGGTTGTCTGCGACCATCCGTTCAACTGGCGCACCTCGAACCCCAAATATGACCGTCTCGTTGAGATCTTTTCCGGATGGGGTTGTCATGAAAGCGGCTTTCCCAACGCACCGTTGTTAGGCCATGGCTCCGACAAGTTTCCCCAGCTGAGCGTGCTGGCCGCGCTGCGCAATGGCCACCAGCTCGGCTTTGTCTGCGGCGCGGACGCGCATGACGGTTACCCGGGCAATGCGCAAGGCAAGTTCCCATATAACTGGCTCAACAAGCATTCGCCAGTCGGCAGCGGGCGCACCGTGGTACTGGCCGGCACCCTCACCCGGGAGGCTGTCTGGCAGGCGTTGTACGGCCGTCGCTGCTATGGCACGACTGGTACACGAATAGTGGTAGATTTCTCCATCAATGAGTACGATATGGGCAGTACACTAAGCGCCCCGGCAGACCGGCGTATCGCCTTCCAGGTGCAGGCGCCCTGTCCAATTGAGAAGATCCATGTGATCCGCAATGGCGAGCTGCTTTCCCGCGCCTGGTGCGATCAGCCAACGGAGCGCGGTGAGTTTGTGGACCGCGGTTCGGGGCATCAAACCGATTTCTACTATCTGCGTGTCACCTGTACAGATGGCGAAATGGCATGGTCAAGCCCCATATGGGTCAATCGGGAGTAGAAGGAACGTATGCATACCAAGCAGCTCTATCTGATTGGCAACGCCCACATCGACCCGGTCTGGCTGTGGCAGTGGCGTGAGGGCTTCCAGGAAGTCAAGGCATCCTTTCGCTCCGCCCTTGACCGTCTGGCTGAATATGACGACTTCGTTTTCACGGCGAGCTCAGCAGTCTATTACGAATGGGTGGAGCAGAATGACCCCCAGATGTTCGCCGAAATCAAGCAACGCGTGGCAGAAGGTAGATGGGATATTGTGGGCGGCTGGTGGATCGAGCCGGACTGCAACCTGCCGGGTGGGGAATCGTTTGTGCGCCAGGCGCTGTATGGCCAGCGGTATTTTTTTGAAAAGTTTGGCAAGACGGCCACCGTCGGATACAATGTCGACAGCTTTGGCCATCACGGCATGCTCCCCCAATTACTACAACTGAGCGGGTTGGACACATACGTCTTTATGCGACCAGCGCCGCATGAAAAAGGGCTACCGGGTCGTCTCTTCTGGTGGGAATCCGATGATGGGTCGCGGGTTTTGACCTATCGTCTGCCCCATCCCTATGCAACACAGGGGCGCGATCTGGAGCAGCATATTGCGCGCTGTCTGGATGAATTAGACAGCGCGCCGGCCAGCCTCATGTGCTTTTACGGTGTCGGTAACCACGGCGGCGGTCCAACCAAGGCCAACATTGAACTCATCCAGAGGTTGCAAGGTGCGGAAAATAGTAGACGCTTGACCTTTGCCGGACCTTCCCAGTTTTTTGCTGAGTTGCCGCTGGACGTACTGCAACTGCCGACCGTCCATGACGATCTGCAGCATCACGCGAGTGGCTGCTACGCTGCTCATTCAGCGGTGAAGCGGCTGAACCGCTGGGCTGAACACCAGCTGTTGATTGCCGAGAAGTTTGCCGCGCTAGCGTCGTGGGTGACTGGCCAGCCCTATCCGGCCAGCGAGCTGGCGCGGGGCTGGAAGAATGTCCTGTTCAACCAGTTCCATGACATATTGGCCGGCACGAGCCTGGAAGAAGCATACGATGATGCTGCCTACACCTATGGCGAGGCGCTGGCGATCGCTGACCGCAGCGCCAACAATGGCATCCAGTCGCTAGCCTGGCAGATCCGTATCGACCCGGAACCAGACATGAAGCCAATCGTCGTGTTCAATCCACACGCCTGGCCCGTCAATGCTAATGTGGAACTGGAGTGTCGCGACTTGGCCGAGACCGATATCTTGGTCACGGATGAGGATGAGATCGAGCCGATCCAACTCGTGCAGTCTCACGGCACCGCGCGTCGCTGCCGGCGGTTCACCTTTCAGGCGAAGTTGCCGCCGTTGGGCTACCGCACGTACCGGCTACGACCGGGGAGTGGGGATGTATCTCCACCCATCCCCGTCATGCGCGCTGGCGCAGGGATCTTGGAAAACGAACGCCTGCGTCTTGAAATTGACCAGGCGACCGGCGGCATCGCACGTCTCTATGACAAGCAGGCCGGCGTCGACGTGTTTGCAGATACAGCCGCCGTTGGCGTGGTCATCGACGATCCGAGCGATACGTGGAGCCACGATGTTTTTGTCTTTAACAAGGTCAGCGGGGTCTTTGCTGGAACGTCTGTACGTCTGATGGAACATGGACCAGTCAAGTCGGTTATCCGCTCGATCAGCACCTATGGGCAGTCACGGCTGATCCAGGATTTCACGCTGTGCCAGGAGCTCGAAGAAGTGCAGGTCCAGGTCACTGTCGACTGGCATGAGGCGTTCAAAATGCTCAAGCTCCGCTTTCCCGTCAATCTGGATGAATTGCGTTTGACCAGTGAGATTCCTTTCGGTCACATCGAGCGGCCCGCCAACGAGGAAGAAGAGCCAGGCCAGAGCTGGGTTGATGTCAGCGGGGTGGCGCGGCCATCCGGTCTCCCCTACGGGTGCAGTTTCATCAATAACGGCAAGTATAGCTATAGCGCAGCGGGTCGCGAGCTGTATCTGACCGTGCTGCGCAGCCCGATCTACGCGCACCATGTACCGGTCGAGCCGGACCCCACCCTGGACTATGTCTTTACGGACCAGGGCAGGCAGCGCTTCTCCTATACCATCCTGCCACACCGGCAAGGCTGGCGTGCGGCCGCGACGGTGCGCCGGGCGTGGGAGATGAACCAGCCGCCTGTTGCGCTCATTGAAACCTATCATCCCTGGGGGACGTTACCCCAGCAGCACAGCTTCATTGAGGTGGATGCTGCCAATATCGTCGTCTCCGCGCTCAAGCGGGCCGAAGATAGCGATGATCTGATTCTGCGCTGTTATGAAACGCATCGCGAGCCGGCGCATGCCGTCATTCGGCTGCCGCACTGGCAACGGGAGATTGAAGTGGCGTTCCGTCCGTGTGAGATTAAAACGTTACGCGTTCCGTTGGATGCGGCCGCGCCCGTCGTCGAAACCAATCTGCTAGAATGGTAATAGATTCCTGTAGGATGACGATTGACAGACCAAAAGTGAGGCAATCTTTTCAAAAATGGGGGTCAAAGTAATTCGTGATTAACTCAGTGCTCAAGGCAATCGACGTTCTGTGTCTGTTTAGTCCGGCCACACCCCGCCTTGCATTGACAGAAATCAGCCGCCGCCTTGGCCTTCCGAAAAGTACGGTGCACAGTCTCCTGGCCACGCTCATGGCACGCGGGTTGGTCGAGAAGATGGATGACGACAGCTATGCCTTGGGTCCCGAGCTCATCTCCCTTACGCAATCTGTGCGCGTCAATGTAGAGATACGCGATCGCGCTGCCCCACTGCTACGCGAGCTTGCCAACAAGACGCGGGAGTCTATCTATCTAACCATTCTTGACGGCACAAGGTGTCTCTACATCTATGCCGTTGAGACCCATCACCGGCTGCTAGCGCGCTCAGCCGTCGGCGAGCACGCGCCGCTGTACTGCACCGCCGTGGGCAAGGCCATGCTGGCATATCTGCCGCAAGATCAGGTTGAGCAGATCATCGCAGCAACCGAGTTCGTCCAGTTCACGCCGAACACCATCACGGATAGTGCGGCGCTCTGTGCAGAGCTGGCCCAAATTGTCGAGCGCGGCTATGCTACTGACCGTTCTGAGCACGAGCAGGGGGTCTATTGTGTTGGCGCCCCGATCTTCAACCACCGGCGGGAAGTGGTGGCGGCCTGTAGCGTTTCCGGCGCCTCGCCCGGGCTGCTGGAGGAGGCACTGGATCAGACCGCTCACCTGGTGCGGTTTACTGCCCAGGAGATATCGCGCCGTATGGGCTATGTGCCAGCGAGCCCAGCTATGGTTGTCCCCACTCCGGCAGACAACGATCTATCCACATAACGCGAGCGCAGCTCATATAGTGGATCACTACCTCACAATCGAAGAAAACAGGCACGTCTTTTGCGGCCGCAACCTGAATCCAGGTGCAACATGGCGATGGGAATTATTCACGAACACCTGTGGGAAGTAGAGCAGCCATTCAGGCAGTGCCATGCCTCTACAGTTGTGCAGCTGGCGCCGGAGCGCTTCCTGGTCGCCTGGTTTGGCGGCACCGCGGAAGGGCGGGACGACGTTGCCATCTGGTCGGCCATTGGAGGGCCTGGCGACTGGACGCCACCGCGTTGCGTCGCCAAGGTGCGTGACGACGCTCACTGGAACCCCGTCCTCTTCGCGGCGCCCGGCGGGACAATCTACCTCTTCTTCAAGGTTGGCAAGACGATCCCGTCGTGGGAGACATGGTGGACGGAGACACGGGACGGTGGTGAAACGTGGACGCCGCCCGTGGAGTTAGTTGCCGGCGATCGCGGGGGACGGGGACCGGTAAAGAATAAGCCAATCGTGCTCGCCGATGGCAGTTGGCTGGCAGGTTCCTCGGTGGAAACGGACCGCGCGTGGAATGTCTTTGTCGACCGCAGCGAGGATAGGGGCCAGAGTTGGTCCAAGAGCGTCCCATTGTCCCTTGATCGCACCCGGTGCGATGGTCTTGGCGTGATTCAGCCGGCACTATGGGAATCGGCCCCTAGTCAGGTGCACATGTTGGTGCGCAGCACCTGCAGGACCATTCTGCGCGCCGATTCGGTGGATGGCGGCCGTACCTGGTCGCCGCTCTATCCCATTCCGGTGCCCAACAATAACAGTGGCCTCGATGTGGCGCGGCTGCCGGATGGGCGCCTGGTATTGGTATGCACCCCGCTGCCAACCAGAGAACGTACACCGCTGGTGTTGTTCGTCTCTAACGACAACGGTATGGCCTGGTCGCCGCGGTACCATCTCGAAAGCGAGCCAGGCGAATATTCATATCCGGCCATCATCGCGACGGGCGACCATACCGTCACAGTCACCTATACCTGGCGCCGCCAACGGATTGCCTTCTGGCATGGACGGGTGTAAACACCGGCGCGGTGTTGGTTGCTAACCCTTGCGCTGGCTTGGGTTCTCGACGCGCACCGCGGATACTTTGTATTCGGGAATCTTGGCCAGCGGATCCAGGGCATAGTCCTGTGTCAGCAGGTTGGCAGGCGCTTCCTTCCAGTGGAACGAGAGGAAGACCACACCGGGCTGGACGCGGTTGCTGACGCGAGCCTGGGTACGCACTTGTCCACGGCGGCTACGAATCACGACGGGGCCACCGTCGCGAATATTGGCTGCGGCCGCATCGACCTCGTTGATCTCCGCATACCCGCGTGGCTCACGCCAGTCTAGCCCGGCGCTGCGCCGGGTCATGGTACCCGTATGGTAGTGATAGAGGATGCGCCCTGTGCTCAGGATCAGGGGGTATTCCGTATCAGGCTGTTCTGCCGGCGCCTGCGCCTCTACACCATGGAATTTCGCCAATCCACGGCTGAACCGTTCTGTGTGGAGCACCGGCGTTCCAGGATGATCCTCTGCTGGACAGGGCCACGTTAGCCCCGCACCGGCCAGCCGCGCATGGCGCAAGCCGCCGTAGATGGGGGTAACCTGCGCCAACTCTTCCATGATGGCGGCTGTCGACGGGAAACGCCAGCGCACGACACCCTGCGGCCGGCCCAGCTTTGCATCTAACCGCTCAGCTAGCTCGGCTATGATCTGCCAGTCCGGCAGCGCCTGGCCCGGCGCATCCAATACCGGTTGGAGGAGCTGGACGCGGCGCTCTGTGTTCGTGAAGGTGCCATCTTTTTCGAGGGAGGCCGCGGCGGGCAAAACGACATGGGCCAGTTGGGCCGTCTCGCTGAGAAAGATATCTTGCACAACCAGGAAGTCTAGCGAGCGCAAGGCCACCTCAACGTGTCCAATATTGGGATCTGACAGCATGGGGTTTTCGCCCATGATGTACATCGCCCGCACCTTGCCGGCCTCCGCCGCGTGTGTCATCTCCACGACGGTCAACCCGGCTTTGGCGGGCAGAGCGTCCAGACCCCAGCGCGCGGCCACCGCCAAACGTGCGCTGTCATTGGTCATAGGCTGGTAGCCGGGCAGGACATTGGGCAACGCAGCCACATCGCAGGCGCCCTGCACGTTGGCCTGGCCGCGGAGCGGGTTGACGCCCGTGCCGTCTTTCCCAATCTGCCCGCAGAGCATGGAGAGATTGGCAAGAGAGAGTACCAGGTCGGTGCCGTTGGTCCGCTGGGTGATCCCCATCGCGTAGAGAATGGCAGAACGGCCGCGGGCGGCTGCCTGCCCTTCAGCCTGATCTTCACGGTGCTCGTCACCAAAGATGGATGTGCGCTGGCCCAGGGCGTACAGCCGCGCCGCGCGCTCGATCTCCTCGGCGGGCACGCCGGAATGGAGCGCAGCCACCTCGGGCGTGTATTCCTCCAGGCCTTTGGCGAACGCGGCAAAGCCCTCGGTGCGCTCCTTGATGAACGCCTGATCCGCCCAGCCTTCGCGCAAGATCAGGTGCATCATGGCCAAAAAGACATAGATGTCAGTGCCAGGCGTGGGCTGCAGCCAGAGCGTTGCGTGGTCTACCATGGGCACCCGGCGGGGGTCGATGACGATCAACGACGCCCCTTTCTTCACCGCGCGTACAACCTCGTAGCTGATGACCGGGTGCGACTCGGCGGTGTTCGAGCCCGTGATGAGGATGCAATCCGCGTCACGCAAGCCGCGAATCGTATTGGTCATGGCGCCGCTGCCAAAGGCCATGCCCAGACCCGTGACGGTGCTTGCATGGCAGAGACGTGCGCAGTGGTCCACGTTGTTGGTGCCGACACCGGCGCGCATGAACTTCTGGAAGAGGTAGTTCTCTTCGTTCGTACAGCGGGCGGAAGCCAGCCCGCCAACTGCGTCGGGCCCGTGGTCCGTTATGATCTGGGCCAGCGCGGTGGCGGTGATATCCAGCGCGGTCTCCCAGCCAACCTCTATGAACGCGTCGCTGCTGCGGCTCCTGAGCGGGCTGGATGGCGGCAGCTCCCACGGCTCGTCACTCAGCCCCAACTTGTAAGCCAGATCCTTGCGAACTAGGGGCCGGGTCAGACGGTCTGGGCTGGAGATAAAGTCCCAGCCTGAACGGCCTTTGACACAGAGAAACTCGCCGTTGACGGGCGCGTCCGCATAGCCTTGGGCGTAGACGATCCGCTCATCCTTGAGGGCAAACTCGATACCGCACCCGACCCCGCAATAGCCGCAAATGGTACGCTTGCGTGTGAGCTCCCACTCCCGTCCCTGACCCAAACGCGATTTGGGCAGCAGAGCCGCGGTAGGACATACCTGGACGCAGCTGCCGCAGAAGACGCACGAGGAATCGATCATAAGGCCGTCGAACGGCGTGGCGATGTGACTGTCAAAGCCACGGCCAGCGTAGTCGATCGCGTTCAGGCCCACGACTTCGTCACAGACGCGCACACACTTGCCACAGAGAATGCAGTATTGGTGATCGCGCACAAAGAAGGGATTGTCATCCTGGAACTGGGTGCGCGCCACCTCAAAGTCGAACGTGGTAGCCGAAATGCCGTAGGCATAGGCATAGCGCTGGAGATCACAGGCGCCGCTTTTGTCACAGGTCACGCAGTTGAGTGGGTGCTCTGAGATAAAGAGATCGATGATATCGCGGCGCATGACCCTGAGCGCGTCGCTCTGCGTATGGATAACCATGCCAGGCTGGCACACCAGCCCACAGCTGGGAACCGGGTTGGGCCGGCCCTCGACCTCCACCAGACAGAGCCGGCAGCCGCCGGACGGACGCAGCTCGGGATGGTAGCAGAGACGCGGTATCTCGATATGGTAGCGTAGGGCGGTCTCCATCACTGTCGCACCCGGTGCGAACTCGACCTCGCGCCCGTCAAGGGTAATCGTGTCCATCGCTCAGTTCCTCATTCCGTGGCCGTTGTGTGTCTCATGTTCTATCCCATGCAGACCGCAACTCCCCGCCGGGCAGCGCTTGTCTTCCACGTGGGCGTCATATTCATCCTTGAAATAGCGCAGCGTGGTCAGCACAGGGTTCGGCGCGGTCTGGCCGAGCCCGCATAGGGATGCCCTGTGCACGGTCTCGCACAGACTCGTCAGCCGCTCCAGATCTCCGGGTGAGGCGCGGCCCTGGGTGATCGCAGTGAGCATATTCAGCATCTTGCGGGTGCCCACGCGGCAGGGAACGCATTTGCCGCACGACTCATCCTGGGTAAAGGTGAGGAAATAGCGGGCGATGTCCACCATGCAGGTGGTTTCGTCCGCCACGATCATGCCCCCAGAGCCCATGATAGCGCCCGTGGCACGTAGGTCCTCGTAGTCGATTCGTGTGTCCAGCAGCTCGGCCGGAATACAGCCACCGGAGGGTCCACCGAGCTGTACAGCTTTGAAGGCCCGGTCCCCACGGCAGCCGCCACCGATGTCGTAGATCATCTCGCGCAGCGTGGCGCCAATGGGGATCTCGACGAGGCCAGAGTTACGGATGGTACCGGCGAGAGCGAAGGCCTTGGTGCCGCCACTGCGGGGCGTGCCCAGGTCCGCATACCAGGTGGGCCCATTCAGAATGATGCTTGGCACGCTGGCGTATGTCTCAACATTGTTGATATTGGTGGGATAGCCCCACAGGCCGTGCACCGAGGGGTAGGGCGGGCGCATGGTGGGCATGCCGCGGTAGCCCTCGATGGACCGCATGAGCGCGGTCTCTTCGCCGCAAACAAAGGCACCCGCGCCCTCTTTCACGACAAACTCGAAGTCCATCCCACTGCCCAGAATATTGCGGCCCACCACGCCGTAGGCGCGGGCCTGGTTGATAGCCTCGTGCAGCGCGCGAACCGCCAGCGGGTACTCTGCCCTGATGTAGATATAGCCGCGGCTGGCGCCAATGGCGTGGGCTGCAATGAGCATGCCTTCGAGGACCCGGTGCGGGTCGCCTTCGATCATCGTACGGTCCATGAACGCGCCGGGATCGCCTTCGTCGGCGTTGCAGATCAGAAACTTGCGGGGTCCCGGCTGTTTGCGGCCAATCTCCCATTTCGTGCCGGTTGGGAAGCCGGCCCCCCCACGCCCGCGCAGGCGTGCATCCTTGATACTTTGTATGATCGCGTCCGGCGACATGGTGAGGGCCTGGCGCAGCGCCTGATAGCCGTCGTGCGCCAGATAGTCATCGAGACTGTGGGGATCGATGACGCCGCAGAGCTGGGTGGTGATTTTTACCTGGCGGCCCAGGAAGGGGTAATCGCTTCGGTCGCTGCGGCGGCTGACCGCCAGCTCTGGCGGCGCGGGGGCGGCGTCATGCCCGAAATATTGGTCAAGCAGCGCGGTAACGCCGGCTGGGTTCACCGGGCCATAGAGGTCGCTGCTGCCGTTGTGTACGACCTCAATGAGCGGCTCGCGGTGACATGCCCCCAGACAGCCGGTGCGCTGAACGGTGACCGGGATCTGGCGAGCGCGTAGCGCCGCCTGCAATGCGTCGTAGGTGGCCTGGGCGCCAGCTGCCAGCCCGCAGGTCGACATGCCGATACGGAAGAGCGTGTTCATGGTGTTTTCTCGCTGCTGGGGCCGGCAGGCTCTGCAACAGGGGTATCGTCCAGACTGGCCAGTGCCTGCCAGGCGCTTTCCGGTGTCATGCGGCCATGGGTATCCGTGTTGACGACGACGACGGGGGCAAGGCTACAGGCGCCCATGCAGGCGACCGTCTGCAGCGTGAAGCGGCCGTCGGCCGTTGTCTCGTCCTCGTCGATGCCCAGGTTTTCCTCCAGATAGGCCAGGATCTTAGCGGAATGGTTGACGTGGCAGGCTGTGCCCCGGCACACACGAATCTGGTACTGGCCAGGTGGGTCGAAGCGAAAGAGGTTATAGAAGGTAGCGACGCCATAGACCCGGGCCAACGGCATGGAGAGCCCGCGCGCAGCGTATTGAAGCTGATTCTGTCCTAGATAGCCATAGTGTTGCTGGATCTCTTCGAGCACGGTGATAAGTGCATCGGGTTCGCCGTGGTGGCGCTCGAGAATTGCCGCCAGCTCTGCTGGCGGCGGATCGGGCAGGGGGTCGCCGCGGTAGACATACTTGCGCAGAGGGGAACTCGTGGGTGACGGCACTGTCTACTCCATTCTGATCAGTTGTTTTTTTGTTTACAGCGTCCGTCTGGCTACAACGCCGGGCGAGACTGTGAAGGCTCAATCCAAAAGATTGTGGGCACGTGCATAGGCGACCGCTTCTAAGCGACTGTGCACGCCTAGCTTATGCAAAATATGTTGCACGTGATTGCGCACCGTTGTCTGGCTCACGACCAGCTCGGCAGCAATGGCGGCGGTGTCGTTCCCCTGGGCGAGCAGGTGGAGCACCTGGTATTCGCGCAAGGTCAGGGCGCTCTGTGGCGGCGTGCTTTCTGCAGTCTCTGGCAATGAGGTCGCCGGTAGCTGGAACTGGCGCGCGCGGGCCACCACTTCGTTGGCAAAGGTCTCTGCCTGTTTCTTGGCTTGAATGTCCCGAAACAGGTGAATCAAGGCCAGCTGCTGCTCGTCGTCTTCGGACGTGTTGACGGCAATAATGGTGATATTGAGCCAACGCGTCTGGCCGTCTTTCGTGCGCGCCAGCACATCGAAGCTGGGCACGCGTTCGCCCCGGCCACCCGCCACGAAGGGCACACAGTCACGGCGACAGGCAAGGCAGCCTCCGTCGGTACGCCCGCCAATTACCTGGTAACATTGGCGGCCGATGACCTCTTTGGCGGTAAAGCCCAGGATCTTTTCCGCCGCCTCGTTCCATGCGGCAATCCGCTGGTCGTCATCGACGATGTAGGCGCCATCGGCTGCCTGGTGCAGGAGCTCCTGCAATAAATCCGTGGACATCTTCATTGCCTCCCTACTCGCTGCGACCCGCGGGCCGCAGGTATTCAGGCGGGCGCTTGTGGGCTTTCACATGGCGCGCGACCTCATCGCGCAGCAGGTGGCCCGAGACATGCATCAAGGTATCGTCGTAATCGGGATCCATGGCCATGCTTGCCAGGCATGGGTAGTGATGGTGCCGCATTCCGGCTGCGTACTCGGCCTCCTCCACCGACAGCGTGACCAGCCCTTCGGCCACGTGCCGTGCACAGCCGCATGCCGCGTCACGCAGCACTTCGACCGCTTCGATGGTCTTGGTCTCATCATCGACGGTCATCTTGAACGTTGGCCGGCC
>JACFMY010000706.1 GCA_019455155.1 Caldilineaceae bacterium | reverse complement strand
TCGATACTCTCGGGCGCAATGGTCGCCAGATTTGCCGTGGAGTAGGTCAAAGGCAGCAGGTTGAGCTGATAGGCCAAGGAGCCAAAGGCCAGATGGAG
Organism: Caldilineaceae bacterium; assembly: GCA_019455155.1. GTDB lineage: Bacteria > Chloroflexota > Anaerolineae > Caldilineales > Caldilineaceae > JACFMY01. The sequence continues at coordinate 2,048 of JACFMY010000706.1, read as the reverse complement.
ATCGACCAGGAGCGTCTGTATCCCTTCTTGTTGCAGATGCGCGCCCAGGTTCACGAGGACTGTACTGGCGCCAGCGCCGCCGCGTACCCCGACAAAGGCATGGGTGGTAGCCCGCCGGCGGCGCACGTGCCGCCGGGATCGGTTCATCACCGCTTCGATGCGCATGAGCAACTCAGCCGGGTCCGCAGGTTTGACCACGTAATCATCCGCACCCAGGCGCAGCCCCTCCACGCGATCCTCAACCTGACTCTTGGCCGAAACATAGATCACCGGAATATCCGCGGTGTTTCTATTCGTACGCAGACGCCGCAGCGTTTCATAACCGTCCATGTGCGGCATCATAATATCCAACAATATAATATCGGGCTGATGTGTGTTCGCTGCCTTGATACCGCTTTCACCGTCTGCTGCTTCGATGATCTCATGTCCGTGGCGTTTCAGCAATACGCTCATCAAACGGCGGATCGTAGCTTCATCGTCAACAATCAGGATTTTGTAAACCATGCGGCGTCTCTCGTTGAGTGGATAGAAGCGCTATGCTAAGCGGCGATCTTGATAAGTTTTCTGCTTCTGGAATTGTTCCAAAGTATCAACATAATTGAGCAGGCGCGTGCTGATCTTTTCGAAGATGATACTATCTGAACTGCCGCCAGCTTTGAGCAGCATAGGCGTCTGTTCGTACTCTGCCCGCATATAGAGTTCGGGTTTGTAGGGGATCGTCCCCAATACCAAACAGCCCAGTCGTTCGGCGATGGTCCCTGCATCGATAAGTTGATGTTCAGAGGCAACGCGATGAACCAAAACCGCGCTCAGTTGATCATGTAATCCCAGACTGGCGAGATAGTTGGCTGTCTCTTCAGCCACACGCAGGCTAGATGACTCACTGCCCAGCACGAGGATCATGCCGCTGATCTGATCGGAAATGGCCTCCAAAATATCCGGGTCTCTGGGTAGATCCAGAAAGAGATAGCGGGCGCTGTACGCGCTCTGTTCCACAACACTGCGCAGCAACTCCGTGGAAAAGGTTGCCCATGTCGGTACATTTGGCGGGCTGGCGATCATGCGTACACCGCTGCTGTGTTCTAAAATTACCTGTTGCACCTTGCTCAAATCCAGATCCTGCTTTGGGATCACCGTGAGGTTCGCCAGCGAGCAACGGGTCGCGTCCAGACCGAAGTGAGCGACAAGATTGCCAAAGGACAGGTTCATGTCGATGAGCAAGGGAGCTCGACCGGACTGTTGAAAGTGGACAGCCAGGTTGGCAATCATGGTTGTCTTCCCCACCCCGCCCTTGGCGCCAACCAGGCCAAAGACAAGCCCTTTGCTGCGGCGCGCTTCTCGCCGCGACCGTAGGATTACTGAATCGATACGGGCGAGCAGTTCGGCAGGCTCAGCGGGTTTAGTCACGTAATCGTCGGCGCCCAGGCGCAATCCTTCGACCCGATCTTGGACCTGCCCTTTGGCCGATAGAAAGATGACCGGTATGTCTTCGGTATCTCGATGGGCGCGCAGCCGTCGCAACGTCTCGAAACCGTCGACGCCGGGCATGATCACGTCCAATAGGATAATGTCGGGTTGGTGTTCAATGGCGAGTGCCAATGCGTCTTCCCCGTTCGACGCTTCGATCACTTCATGATTGTGCCGCTTCAATAGGACACTCATCAAACGCCGCATGGTTGGTTCATCTTCGGTCACGAGAATTTTGTAGACCATAGCGTACCTCTTACAATCAGACATAGTTGTCTTCCCCATCAACCGGGTGCGGACACTGTTGTTACTCTACAGAAAGGATCATCTGGGTACAATAGGACTGTTCGCGGGTCTTTGATCCATTTTTTTGTCTATATCCACAGTTTAACACGCAGGCAGAGGCCAATGAATCCGCTAAAACTCATACTGGCATCGGCAAGTCCGCGACGCCGGCGCTTTTTACAGGAATTAGAAGTCGACCACCGGGTGCTCGTCGCCGATATTGATGAGGAACCGCACCCCCAGGAGGACGCCATTGATCTGGCAGCGCGCTTAGCCCTGAGCAAAGCCAGCGTCGT
>JACFMY010000069.1 GCA_019455155.1 Caldilineaceae bacterium | reverse complement strand
ACCCACGGTGTCGCTACTATATGGATATTTGCTCCCAGGAATCTCCACCCGTGGCGGGCGATCCAGATCACTTCTCGGCCTGTTGGTGGGTCAAGCAACAGTCAGCCGACAATCGCTTTGCAAAGGCTCGGGCATGAATGCACAATCGTTGCAACCTCCGCTTCTAGAAACGAAGAATCTCTCGCGCACATTCGGACATGGCCAACATACAGTGCATGCTGTCAACCAGGTGTCATTCCACATTCAGCCTGGTGAGATCGTGGCCGTCGTCGGTGAAAGCGGTAGTGGCAAATCGACCTTGGCCAGACTCATCCTGCGCCTATTGGACCCAACAGGCGGCGAGATTTTCCTGCAGGACCGGGATGTGACCAGTCTGCACCGCAGCAAAGACCTGAAACCCTATTGGCGCAAGGTGCAAGGGGTCTTTCAAGATCCGTTCGCGGCGGTCAACCAGTTCTATACCAACCGGCGTGTGCTGGAAAAGCCGCTCCAACTGTTGGACCACAAGCCATCGCGGAAGGAACAAGAACAGCGCGTCGAGTCCGCCCTGCTCGAGGTGGGTCTTGATCCCTCCGATGTCTTGAACAAGGGCCCACATCAACTCTCTGGTGGCCAATTGCAGCGCATTATGATCGCCCGCGCGCTGGTCGCGGGTCCCGAGTTGCTCATTGCTGATGAGCCGACGAGTATGCTGGACGCCTCTCTCCGCGTGACGGTGCTCAACCTACTTTTGGACCTGCGCGAGCGTCACAGGATGGGCATCATTTTCATCACACATGATCTGGGACAGGCGTATTACCTGAGCGACCGCGTCCTTGTCATGTATCGCGGTGAGCTTGTGGAGCAGGGTCCTGTCAACACTGTGCTCGGCAACCCGCAGCACGAATACACCCAGCGTCTCCTGGCAGACGTACCGCGTCTGCATGGTTGGGGCGCAGCTCTGCGAACAGATGAGTTGGTTGCGGAAAAGAGCAAGTTCGAAAGCAGCGCATAGTCGAGAATGGGTGCACTAGGCGCTCCTCGCGTCCATTCTCAGTGATCATATTGCCTTGATCGCTATGGGCCATGCCGATCGCCTCTTACTGACTAGTTGGACGCACCATATAGCCGCAACGATAGCCCATAGAAGGATTGCTGGTCGATCAGATCAAGCTCTTCCTCCAGCGTGGCTGGGATTAGTCGCTGGGGGTCGGTGTACCAGTCGTGACTATAGACCAGCCAGACCCGATCGCGCTCGCGGACAAGGGACCGTAGTCGCGGCAGATCGCTCTCGGCCATCTTGGGTTCCAGGACGCCACGATCAAAAAGGTCCACGGGAACACCGTGCTCGGCCACACGCTGGTTGGCGGTTCGAAAATAGTAGTCGAACGGAATCTGTACCCATGTGGCGTTGAATAAGATGAGATCGTCATCAGCCACATTCTGAGCCACGTAGGCTGCGGCCTCTCGCCACTGCTCTTTTTGGAAGCCGTTGTAATAATCACGTATGGAAAACCCTTGGATTGTGGCAAGCATGAGTAGGCCGGCAACTATCAACGGCCGGGAACGGAGCTGGACCATGCCGGCAGCCAGGATCAGGTATAGGGGCAGTGTCGTCCAGATCAGTGTACGGTCGTAGAAGATGGGGCGACGCAGGCTAACCAGCCACTCGCCGGCAATCGGTGTCACGAACAGGACCAGCAACAATACTTGGGTGGCTGGCCGGCGGCGCAGATGGATTATCCCCAGTAGGGTCACGATGCCAAAAGCTGCCCAAACCAGATTCGCCCACGCCATCCGGTCAGGCAGAAAGGCACAGAGAAAGCTCTTCACTGTTTCGATTACCGTCTGCCAATTGGGCGACGGTATCCAGAACTCCGCGTATACGCCCATACTCTGGATGACAAAGGGTACCAACCAGGGGCTCCATAATAGGAACGCGCCGATCTGGGCGAGGAGCCAACTCGCCGGCCGAGGGGGCGTCAAGATCGCGATCTGGTTGGACGCCGCATGCGGTCTGGGAAGCCGGTTGCTGTGGCGCCACGCCATGAAAGGAAGGACGAAGAGATTCGTCGCTAAAGGAAAGAAAATAGCTGTGTTGTGGGTTAGGACCGTGGCCGCAGTGAAGACCATGTAGCCGATCCAGGCCAGATCGGTCCCAATCGCGCCCACGGGCTGCCAGCGGCGCTGCGCAAGTGCGGCTGTCCCTACCATGACTTCGCGACGAATGGGGCCATGATCCAGCCCAGCAGCCTCTTCTGAGCTACCAGTGGGAGCAGTCTGCCCCTCCTGGGCTGCGTGCCGCACCCTTCGCCAATTGCGTACGAAATCACGAAGCTGCCGGCCTATCCACGCGTTTGTGGCGCGCGGGTCGCTTAGCACGTAAACCAGGCTCAACATGGCCAGACTGGCGTTGAGGGTTAACAGTGTATACATACGCGTCTCCTGGGCAAAGCGTATGTGGAAGGGCGATAAGGCCAAGAGCAGGGCCGCAGTCAGGCCAACCGTGTCGCCGGCAAGCCGGCGACCAATGAGGAAAATGACTGGTATGGTCAACGAGCCCAGGAAGGCGGACAACATGCGCACATGGCCTGCGCTGTCGCCAAACCAGAGCCAAACATGGAGTAAGATGTAGTATAGCGGCGGGTGCTGGTCGATACGTACTAGCCATGTCGTGAGCTCTGGTAAGGATCGCCACCCCATCCACACGCTAAAGGCTTCATCTAGCCACAACCCTTTGTCGCCAATCGCATAGAGACGGAGCGCTCCACCAAGCACAACGGTTCCTAAGAGCAGTACCGGTATCGACCAGGCCTTGCCGGGACGGCCACGCTTTGTGTCGAAATGGTTACCCTGCTCGTCTGTGCTAACATGCACTGGTCTTACACCATGTATGCATTGTTTTTCTTCTTGGAGTGAGGAAGACATGAAACTATCTCGATTTTCCCGGCTATTCCACGAACTCTGGCGCCTGCTGCTGATCGCGATAGGCGCCCTGGCCGCGGCGTTGGGCTTTAGCCTCTTTCAGGTGCCGTACAATATTGCCGCCGGCGGCGTGAGCGGCGTTGCGATTCTCATCAACGCCTTCACAGGTTGGCCAATTTCCATTATGTATCTGCTGATGAATATCCCCCTCTTTGCCGCCGGCTTCTTCTACCTGGGCGGCTGGCGCTTTCTGGCCAGCACCGCACTGGCCGTCATGCTCTTCTCCGCCAGCATCGGCTTTTTCAACCAATACCTGCCTCCCATGTTAGAGCAGTGGCCCATGACCAACAATATTCTGCTCAGCGCGATCTATGCCGGACTCGTCGGCGGCGTCGGCGGCGGCCTCATCTACACGGCCGGCGCAACGCTGGGCGGCACGGCCATCGTGGGGCGGATCATCCAGGTGAAGACCGGCCTTTCCCTTAGCCAGATCTATCTCTTTGTGGATGGCGCCATTGTGCTAGCAGCGGCATTTACCTTTGGCTGGGAGATCGCGCTCTATGCCATGCTGACCCTGCTCCTAAGTGGCCTTGCCACCGATTATACGCTGGAAGGGCCAAGCCGGGCGCGTACGGCCATGATTGTGACCCGGCAGCCACAGCCTATTGTCGAGGCGCTGATCACCGACCTGGGACGTGGTGTGAGCCACTGGGAGGCCACAGGCGGGTACACCGGTGAACCGCGCACTGTGGTCATGTGTACCATTTACCGTCCCCAGGTTACCGACCTGAAACGGATTGTCGCGCGTCTGGATCCGAAGGCTTTTGTCATCATCGGCACGACGCAGCAGGCGCTGGGCGAAGGGTTTACCGGTCTACGTTCAGGAGAGTGAGCCCGGCAAGGTACCTGAAACCAGTGAACCTGTTTCCACAATTCCTACGCTACCACTATAATGGCAGGCATAACGGTACACTCAGCTATGTCACAACACTGCTCGTTGGACGCGACCACCTATGTCTGCCACACTGTCGCCATCTGTGCGTCGTTCTGTAGAGCTCCTGTCTAGACGCCGGCTCGTCGCGCCGGCGCTGTTGTGGCTGGCCGGCCATCGTCCGCTTGCCTTTGCCGCCGGTCAAATGGCCGCGCTGGCAGCACCCCTCGCGAGTCTAATGGGACAGCCGGTAGTACAGGAGTGGGCCGATCTGCTGAGTACGCCCGACGGCCCAGATGCACTGCAGCGGGCTCTCCATCAGGCCCTGGACGCGCAGGAGTGAATAGATAGGTCATGCGTTACCATTTTTATGGCGTTCGCGAGATCGAATCAATCTGGCAGCAGGAATTGGACCTGAGCCTGGAGACGGGCGAGGCGCCCGTCTTCGATCTCGGCGTAAGCGATACCGGGCTGGACGGCATGGCCGCCGCGCTTGCTGTGGCGTTACTCGATGCGGTACGGAAGGATGTGAGCGCTCCCCTGGCAATGGCTGGCGGCACCGGGCCCTTGTGGCTTGCCAACCTCTTTCACCAGCGACCCGCAACGACGCCGCCCCATTCGCCCGCTACGACCGTGGCCTACACTGCTCCCGATCTGGCCACCCATATGGCCGCACTGCAAACCCTTGACACACGCACATCGGTCTTTCGGCGCCGGCCGGCTGACCTGCCGCCATGGGTACAGACCGCGGCCCAGCCCTCATCCCATCCAGGAACAGTCCAGACCTGGGAGACATTCCCCCTTGCTGCGGCCACGCTGGCCGCGCGGCGAGATGGCTGGGTGGCATGGTCGGCTGTGGCGCTGGCTGGCGCCTTGCTGCTCATTGCATTGGTCACCTGAATTCGTCGCTGCCAGGGATGCAAGGGAAATCAACAATCAAGATGCAGTCCTTCTCCTCATTTCGCACCAGTTGGTTGCTCGCCATTAGTACAGCGGTTGCCATTGGGTTCGTCGCCCTCAGCCGCACGCCGTGGCTGCCGGCGCTGACGGACGCCGCTGGCCTGGTCTATGAGTGGATCATGTTACTGGCCGCTGTGGCCCTGTTGCTGGGCGTCGTTAATGTCGTGCGCCTGCATATCCAACGTATCCAGTTAGGACTGCGCGACTGGGAGCTCAGCCTCATTTTGCTCTCTGTATTGGCAGCTGTCGCGGTCGCCGGATTGCTGAGTCCGGCTGGTGTGGCCAGCCCGCTGATGGAGTGGCTCTTTGACAGCCTGTTGGCGCCGGCCCAAGCCGCGCTCTTTTCCCTGCTCGCCTTTTTCATGGCAGGCGCTGCCTACCGCTATTTACGCGTCTCCCGGGCGGGCGGCGTCTGGATGTTGGCCGGCGCTCTGCTCGTGTTGCTGCTCCAAATGCCTATGTCGTCCGCCTGGCTGCCACCAGCCGTGGCGAATTTCACCGCCTGGTTGCTCACAGTACCGGTCATGGCTGCGGTCCGCGGACTCCTATTGGGCAGCGGAGTGGCCCTGCTGATCGTCACGCTGCGGCTGCTGGTGGGAAGGGTTTGAGCATGGCTTCAGTCGAATGCCCGCATTGTGGCACGCCGAACCGGGCAGGCTCCAATTTCTGCAACCGCTGCGGCACCGACCTGCGTGGCGAAGTGCATGATAGCTTGCCGGAAGGGGAGACAGCGCCCGAACTCCCCGAAGAGCAAGGCCCAGGCTCGCCCGCGCCACCCCCGTCGCCCGGCGCCGACCAACCGTGGCTCCAGCCCGATTTCCTAGGGGAAGATGATGTTCCCTTCGAGCCTGAGGACGACGAAGATCTCGATTGGGAACAGATGGCAGAGCTGCCAAGCCCTGCCGCGCGCCTGATCAGCGGTGTCCAGGGGCTATTGGAGCCCATCCGCGTGGCCACCACCCCGCCGGAGGGGCTTCCCGAAACGCCGCTGCCGCCGGTTGCCGGGCTCAATGTCGACCAGCTCCGCCGTGTGCGTGCCTTGATGGCCGAAGAGCCGGTCGTTGCTTCCGCCCCGGCCCGGCGCCTGCCCCGCCAGCCGTCGCTGTGGCTGCCGTGGATCTTCCTGCTCGTCGGCGTGGCTGTGGCGCTGCCGGTCGTTTTTGGCCCAGCCCGGACCGCTGGCGAAGCATATAGTTGGCCTGGTGTCGCCCCCGCCTTCCAGATCATCGACCAGCTACAACCGGAAACCCCTGTCCTGATCTTCTGGGCCTATGACCCGGCTACGGCCGGTGAGATGGATGTCGTCGCCTATCCTGTGATAGCCCACCTGCTCGACCGGGGTGTACGGCCCGCGGTCTTTAGCCTCCTGCCCAATGGTCCTGCCAGCGCTCGGCGCCTATTTTTGCAGGTCCAAACCGATCGCGAAACCAGGGCCGCCCTCGACTCTCTGCGGCCGCCGGTATCGACCCGCTATCTGCCAGGCGGTGTCACGGTCATGCCCATGCTGGCGCGGGAACCGGCTGCCCTGGCGGTCGTGATCGCCGCCCAAACCCATGACGTCCAGGTGTGGCTGGAGCAGGTCGCGCCGTTGCACGGTGTGCCAGTGGTGGCTGCCACAGCTGCTGGCGCCGAGCCGCTGTTGCGTCCTTATCTCGAAAGCGGCCAGCTCGCGGGATCGGTGACCGGCTTTGACGGCGCCGCCCACTACAGCGGCATGGGCGGAACGACCCTCGCGATCTCCTACACAGATCGCCTTCGTACCCAGTTTGCAGGTCAAAACTTCGGCGGCGCAGCACTCATCCTTGTCATTGTGCTGGGCAATCTTGCGGCCTTTGTGGTTGGGAGGCGGCAAGATGGTTAGCCCTGTCGCGCAACCTGAGTGGCTGAACGCAGCGGGAGTATGGCTTGGGCTCGTGATCTCTTTGCTGGTGTTCAGCGCGATCCTGGGCGACCACTGGCTGGCGCGCCTGGGCCAGTATGTGCTTGTGGGCAGTGTGCTCGGGTACGCCGTCGCCATTGTCTGGCAGACGGCATGGTCCCTGGAGTTTGTGGCGGCCCTGCGCGCCGAGCCCCTGGCCGCCCCGTGGAACTGGCTGCCTGTAGCATTGGCACTTTTATTGGTGGCGGGCGCACTTGAACGGATCTTTGGCCAGGAGAGATCCGGCCCCTCGCAGGGGGGATGGCGGCGCCTGTTGCGGCTGGCCGGCTTTCTGCCCGTGGCGTTCCTGGTAGCGATGGGCGTCGCCGTGGCATTGGTCGGCGCGGTGCAAGGAACAGTTGTCCCTCAATTTGTGCAGGCGGCCCGCACAGGATTCCAATGGAATGCTCCCCTGGAGCTGTTGTTGACCGGAATCCTGGCGCTACTCATAACCAGTAGCGCATTGGTGTTCTTTGCGGTGGATCCGGCGCAGCACCTGGCCAACCAACCGCGGCCCATACAGCGCTTGATGGGAGCCTGGATCTGGCTTGGCCAGCGCGCAGTTTGGCTGGCTGCGGGCGCTGTCTTTGCCCGCCTCGCGGCCTCGCGCTTGAGTCTGCTGATCGCCGAATTCGATTACTTTGTTTCCACAGTGAATGCCACTGGTTTGGGCCAGCTCCTGGCCACCTGGTGGCGCAGCCTTTCCGGTACATGATGGCCATGGACAACGTGGGTGAGACTGGCCAGAACGCGGTGCCAGGGAACGAGTCGATTCTGTCGCTTGGGGTCGAGCTCTCCGGCGGGCGCATCTGCCTGCTGGAGAATGTAAGTGGAGCGTACCGCCTGGCCGCCTGGCAAGTGTTGCCACGGCGGGCAGAAGGTAGCCTGGTTGGCTTGGCGGCAGATCTGTGCCGCCAGCTAGGTGACCGTATCGGGCGTCTGCTGTGGAACGACGCCGATCTCATGCCACTCGTTGTCAGCGACGAACCGGTGGCAGTCCCGCCGCTGGCACATGTGACCGTGGCAGCGAGCCCGCGCCCCCATGTGCGGATCTGGCTGGCCGGTCTCTCCCCTTCTCAGAGCATCGAAGCTGCCCGCGATGCCTTGGGTGGCAGCCCCGCCCATGTCGTTGGCTATACTGCCTTTGCCGCGGATCTGGCTACCGGCGTCCTGGCCGACACGCTGGTAGCAGCGGCACCCGATCTGGTCGTCATCGTGGGTGGTTTCGATGATCCCCAGCCCGCCACCCATACGGCCCTGGTTGAGCTTTGCCGGGTGATGGGCGAGTCACTCACGCGCTTTGCACCTGCGCAGCGCCCAACTGTCGTCTTTGCCGGCAACCGGTGGGCAGCGCCGCTGGCTGTCCAAGCGATCCAGTCTGCAGGTGGAGGCACCGCGGAGACCGTAGCGAACGTCCATCCAGCGCCAGGCATCGTTCACAAAGCGGCGCTGGCTCAGGCAGTGAATTTCTACTATTGGCGGCTCTGCCGGCGCACGCCAGGTTTTCGCGAGATCAGCCGCTGGGCCACCAGCCCTGGCCATATCACCAGCCTGGAAACCAGCTTCGCCCAGCTGGTTCAGGTATGGATGGAGCTTCACAGACTTCCAGAGCTACATGCTCTTTACTGTGCCCCAGCCTGGTGGCTGCATGTGTGGGCCGGTCGCAACCAATTTGGTCTCAACATGCGCTATGTAGAGCCCAACACCCGCCCTCCAGAACTACGCAAATGGCCGCCACTCCAGTTGGTGAGCGGCGAGTGGCCCGAATCCTTATGGTCGCGTCCGGAGCTACATTGGTGGGATCGCAGCGCAATGGCTCCGTTAGTGGCTGTTGCTGGCCAGGTTGCGCCTCAGGCCGCGATCCAGGTGTTGCGCGCGGATCTGCTCCGCCTCGGAGGCAGATAGGAGTGCGATAGGCTGTAAAGTCTGCATATATCTGGACGGGTCACATGGCCGGCTATTCAGGAAAACCGTTGTACCAAAAGCTGGGGATCAAAGCCGGCATGCGCATGGCTGTCTTGCAGGCGCCCCCTGATTATCTCACGATTCTTGAGCAGGACGCCGGTGACCATATCGCTGTTCCCCCGCTGGCCGCGTTAGCTAGCACTGACTTTGATTTCATTCACTACTTTACAAAGACGGCCGCGGAGCTTGCGGAGAACTTCGACAGCCTCAAATCGGCGCTGGCGTTTTCTGGCATGCTCTGGATATCTTGGCCTAAGAAAGCCTCGAAGATCCCCACCGATCTGACCGAAGATAACGTGCGTGCGATCGGCCTGACTCATGGCCTGGTTGACGTGAAGGTTGTTGCGGTAGACGAGGTCTGGTCAGGTCTCAAATTCGTTTTCCGCAAGGCAGATCGCCCTCGCTAGGCATGCATGCATTGCCGCTCATCCGCTGATCCACTGCCAGCTTAAGCTTGCCCCGAAAATCATTTGATGTTAAACTGTTTAGGGGATAGATAATTTATTGGAGATTGGCGTACCATGATTGGCGGCTTCAGGAGGCATGCCAGTCTAAGGGCGCGATCTATGTGTGTAAACAGATTGTGAGGCAAAGAAAGTGAAGACTATGACTTCCCTGGCAGAGCTCAAGCGGGCGCAAGTGGCCTATCCAATCCATCCCCTGTTACAGAAGCGCTGGAGTCCACGTGCCTTTGCCGCCCGGCCTGTTGAGGCGGAGAAGCTGCTCAGCATCCTTGAAGCAGCCCGTTGGTCAGCGTCGTCCAACAACGCACACCCCTGGAACTTCATCGTCGGTACCCGTGACAGCCAGGAGACGTTCACCAAACTGGTGAACACTCTGAAAGAGGGTAACGCCGCCTGGGCGGCCCAGGCGCCGGTCTTGATATTGACCGTTGCCAAGATGACGACCAAAGACGGCCAGCCCCACGGGCATGCCCTGCACGACGTAGGTCTCGCGGTGCAAAACCTGACAATCCAGGCCGCGGCCCTTGATCTGTATGTGCGCCAGATGGCCGGCTTCTATCCGGAGAAGGCCCGTGAGCTTTTTCATATTCCGGCGGACTATGCGCCGGTGACTGTATTGGCGATTGGCTATTTGGGCGACCCAGACCTGCTAGATGAGACAAGCCGTACGCGCGAGTTGACGCCGCGAGTGCGCAGGCCGTTGCGGGAGTTTGTCTTTGAGGGAGAATGGGGCCGTAGCGCGGAGCTCGTAAACGGGGCGTCTCGCTAGCACCGCGCGCCCGCAAAGCAAAATGACGAGAGGGGACAGACAAATACCTGTCCCCTCTCTGTGTCACAGCGGGTCACTGCCGCCCGCTCTATTGGGCACGGGGAAGGTTGCGCTGCTCAGCGTAGCTGGACACAGGCGCTCCGAATCACGTCCGTAATATACTCGATCTCGTCGATCGTGAGCGATGACGCAGACGGCAGATAGAATCCGCGCCGGCAGAGATCCTCGGCGACCGGATAGCGCTCACCTTTGTACTGCTGCCAGTAGACCGGTTGGCAGTGCATGGGGATAAAGAAGGTGCGTGTCTCAATGCCATTGTCGGCAAGCACCTTGCGCAGCTGGTCGCGGTTGAGGCCATATTCCCCCTCGTCTACCAGCACGCCGTACATCCAATAGACATTTTTGGCCCAGGGCGCCTCCGCGGGCGTGCGGATGCCTGGGATATCTTGGAGGCGGCGGCTATATTCGTGTGCATGCTGGCGCCGGGCTGCCACGAAGGTGTCGAGCTGCTCGACTTGGGCCAGACCGATCGCGGCCTGTAGGTTGGTCATGCGGTAGTTGAAGCCCACGAACTTGTGCCAGAAGTGGCGTTCGTGGCTGAAGGCGTGATCGCGCAGATTCCAGGCCAGCCGGGCCAGATCGCGATTGTTGGTGGTCACCATGCCACCCTCGCCGGTCGTAATGATCTTGTTGCCGTAGAAGCTAAAGCCGGCCGCGTCGCCGAGGCCGCCGGTACGCCGCCCCTTGTACTCGGCGCCGTGGGCTTCCGCCGCGTCCTCGATGACCACGATGCCATGTCTGCGCGCCAGCTCCATGAGCGGGTCCATGTCTGTGGGGTGGCCGTAGATGTGGACAGGTACGATGGCTTTTGTGCGCGGGGTAATCTTAGCCTCCACCTGGTTCAGATCCATCTGCCAATAGGCGGGCTCCGCGTCGACCAATACCGGCTTGGCGCCGCAGTAGGTGACGGCGTTGGCTGTGGCGATCATGGTGAAGGTGGGAATGATGACTTCGTCGCCCGGCTCCAGTCCCAATGTGGCCATAGCCAGGTGCATGGCCACGGTGCCATTGGCGCAGGCAATGCCGTATTTTGTGCCGCACGCGGCCGCGAACCGCTCTTCGAAATCGCGAATAAAACTGCCAGCTGAAGAGATCCAGTTGGTCTCCACCGCCTGCTGCACATATTTCAGCTCGTTGCCTGTCAACGCTGGCTCGCAGACAGGGATGATGGAACGGCGAGATTTGTTGTCGAAATCCGGTATGGTTCGGTACTGCAGCTTCACCTCAGGATCGGCCGCCGGAATGATTGAGGCCAGCTCGCCCATCTCTGCAAGCGAAAGCTCGAATGGTTGTAACATAGCGCTTGTGCGATACCTCTGAAATGCACATGTGAGATGCATATGCACAGCACGTGTGCGTAACCGATAGATTATCCGTCATTTTAGCCGCGTTCGCGCCGCGGGGAAAAGCTTAGGCGCCCTATCGTAATTGGTGATTCCGCCGCAACCGCCAGATGGTTGCCACGTATTTGCGCCCCTTGACTAGATAGTCCCACAGGTTCGCGCCGGTTTTGCTCTCGCCGGCTGTCCGCGGCACGCAGACATAGGGCACCTCCTGTACGCGCAGACCCGCGCGCACGGTCCGGCCCAAGAGATCAATGCAATACTCGCCGTAGTCACCCTGCAGCCGCAGCCCGCGCAAGAGGGGGGTGCGGCCGGCAATGAAGCCACTTGTGTAATCATGTACCTGGCTACCCAGCATTGCCACGGCCAGGCCATTGATGACGCGGCTCAGCGTGCGGGCCACCAGGCCGTGCGCTACATCGGCGCCCCCGGGTATCCACCTCGCCCCGACTGCCATGTCGGCGCCATCCTCAATAATGGCGGCCGTCAGGCGGGGTACATCCGCGGGCGGCATAGACAGGTCGCAGTCCATCCAGGTTACGATATCCGCTCCCAAGGTATGGATAGCCAGGTCAATCCCCGTCTGGATGGCTGTTGTCAGTCCCTTTTGCCCTGTGCGTACATAGAGCATAACTCGCTGCTGCTCGGGTGTGTTCAGCTCAGCAGCCAGGGCGCGTACCACGTCTGCGGTGCCATCAGGCGAATTATCATCTACGACCAGCACGATATGTGGCGTGGTGGCATGATCCAAAATGCCGCGCACGAGCAGATCGATATTATCACGTTCGTTGTAAGTGGGGAGCACCGTGCAGACTAATGGCGCTGCTCCGTTCGTCAGGTCCATTGTGTCTCGTTGCTTCTTCGTGTGCCTGCTCCTGGCCAGAGGGCCAGCAAGTAGAGACTGATACCAAAAGGGAGATCATACGAATGGAGCCATGCCGCTTCGCGCATCAGCGTGCGACAAATGAGCCGGTTGGCCAGGCTATCGCCGTACACGGTTTCGCTGAAGGGAGCCAGGCCCCAGCGTTGGAGCAGCCGGAGCGCAACAATGGGAGCTGTCATCAATGTATTGGCGAACGTTGTACGCAACGGTGAAAAACCTGCCGCGCGCACGATCTCCAGCAACTCACCTTTGCCGAAGCGGCGTCCAGTGTTGAACGCGATGTCATGCTGGCCTGTGAGCCAGCGGTATGCGCTGACACGCAGGAGCAGAAGGCCCCCGGTCATCAGCACACGGCCGATCTCGGCCAGGGCAACGGCGATCTCCACGGCGCGCTGGTCGAGGGCGTCCAGCGCAATGACAGTGCTGAAGTGCTTCCTGAGAAAGGGTAACGCATGCAGGTCTGCCTGTAGCCAGCGCGCGGTGCCGCTTTGTTCTTGGGCATGGGCCAGGGCCAGACCTGTGCGATCCAGCCCAACAACCTGTGTGGCCGGCCAGCGACTGGCCAGCTCCGTGGCAAAGACGCCCGCGCCACAGCCCAGTTCCAGGACGGGACCGGGTGGGCTCCACGACGCTGGCAGCAGGGCGTGCGTGATGGCACGCATGCCCATATTCCAGCCGCCACTGCTGTCGTAACGATAGAGATCGGGTAGAAGGTGTCCTGACTTACTCAACAGTTACATCCCCAAGCATAATCGCGGCCCCGCCAGCTGGTAGCTGCTCGCCGTCTGGCTCGTACAGCCCAATCTCCAGCTGGTAGGCGCCAGGCGCCAGCTCTGCTGGCAGCGTGATCTGATATTCATCAAGGATACGCCAGCCTGCTTGCCACCGGCTGGTAGGTAGGCTACCGTTGCCCGGCCGGCTGTCGAAGCCCGCTACCTGGTTCACACTGCCCTGGTCGTCGCCGTGCAGCAAATGGGTGAAAACGGTCCAATCATGCGTGGGCGGTGCGTCCACCAGCCAATGGATCTGTACGTACAGGATCCGGCCCGTATCGAGGTTGGCCAGCTGAACGTCATAGCCGGCCAGGCGAATGCCGTCACCTACGGTCACGGCCAGTGGATGTTGTGGGGGGCGGGATGGCAGGCTATAAGGTGGCCGCACATGGTAAGTAGCATACGTTTGGCCGCGCCGGTCGCGAACTTCCTTGACCGACCGCGCATCTGGCAGCACTTCCGGCAGCAGCAGCCGTGTTCGAAAGTCCTCACTCTCGATCGTAACATACGTTTCAGGCCCGGTCGTCTCTCCTGCTGTCAAGGGAAAGATAGCGCGACCGTCAAATGTGACTGGCGGGCCGTGGCTCTTTCCTTGCGTCGTCCAGGCAAAGGCCAGGGTCGGATGGCTTGCGTCGCGCGGGGTCAGGTACCAGGTCTCTGAGGCGGGTCGCGCCGCAATGTCCTGGCCGATCTCCCACAACCCGACATCGAAGGCATAAAAGAGATCGGGCAAGGTGGCCCACCGTACGAAGTAATCCCGGGCGCTGACCAGCGCGCCGGCCAGAAGCAGGGCAACGCTGGCCCAACCCAGCCACCTCGTTACTTCTGATTTTGTCACGCGGCGCTCCCACAGGCGCCAGAGGGCATCGAGACCAGCAGCCGCGATCAAGGCGGCCGGCGCGGCTGCACCGAGCACACGGTGATAGTGGGGAGCATATTCGCTGAATACACCTGGGAGCAGCAATCCGATCAAGCCAACCAGCAGGATGATGTAGGCCGGCTGGCGGATGCGCCACAGGGTCAAGGCCATGCCTAACCAGAAGGGAAGCGCCTGCCAGAGGTTGAGCGCCGCCTCGCCTGGCAGGTTGCGGCGGGGGTCCAGGTCGCCTACCTGACCAACAGGTACGAACATCATCAGATAGGCAAGCATATTCTTGAGCGGCCCCTGAGGGGTGGCAGCCTGCTCGCTGGTTACGGCTATCTGAGAGGGGCGCAGGAACAACAGATCGGGGTTCTGGATAAAGACGATCAGGAGTGGCGCCACCAGGATTGCGGCAGCGGCCGCCGTAAGGAGCGTGCCCGCCAATGG
This sequence comes from Caldilineaceae bacterium, assembly GCA_019455155.1. Lineage (GTDB taxonomy): Bacteria > Chloroflexota > Anaerolineae > Caldilineales > Caldilineaceae > JACFMY01. Next base: position 6,420 of record JACFMY010000069.1, on the reverse strand, counting down.
TGCAAGCGGCCTAGGCTTTTCCGGCGTGGCGGGCGTAAAGCGATCGTGCAGCCAGCGCACCAGAACAACGGGCCCCATTAGAAACGGAATGATCCACGCGCCCTGATAGGTATAGATCGTCGCGGCCAGGACTACACCACAGCCGGCATACGGCAACCAGCGCTGCGTTCGCCAGCCGCGCAGGAACAACCACGTCGCTGCAGTCCACTCCAGAGGGACAAGCACTGGTTCGATTCCTATGCGGCTGAAGTGAATGTGCCAGCGCATCGTTGCCAGCAGCGCCGCAGCAAATAACGGAAATGCGGCAGTAAAGCGACCTGGCTGGAGGTGCCGCAATTCCATGGCCAGTGCGGCCACAGCGAGAACACCCAGCACACCGAAGAGGGCAGCCGTCACACGCATGGCTGTCGGTCCCGCTTCGCCGCCCACAAACTGGGCGATTCCAAAGGTGACGGCATTGGCGTAGGCGTTGAGCGGCGGGACGCCGAAATTGCCGGTCAGGAAAAGAGGGCGATAACCAGGATCGGTAAGGATTCGCCAGGCCTCTAGCCCTTCAAACGATTCATCGAAATGAAAGCCAGGCGGGATGACATTGATTTGCCAGAGGCGAAGGCCGGCAGCCGCGGCAAGGACGGCCAGGAACAGCCACAACGTCAATCTGCGAGACATAGCGATCGATTGTAACACAGGGCGCGCCAGGTCTGGAGTTTACGAGTAGGAAAAAACAGACGCCCCAAACGGGGCGTCCAGTGGATCTCTTGGTAATGGGTAATGGGTAACGGCTAACAGGGCTCAGGCGGCGGCCACCCGCGGGCGCAGCCGCGGCATTTCGGGCGGCGTTTTATCGCCGCGTGCTGGCGCCATCTCCTCCAACGGCACAGGGAGGTAGGGAGCTCGGTGGGTGTGGCCGTCTGGCACTTTGCTGCTGAGTCGCTCCTCCATGGGCACGACCTTCGGCAGGCTCAAGTCCAGAACGCTGTTCTGGGAACCGTACGCGTTCTCGGTGTAGCCGTCGGCGTGATAGTCCGTTTGCCACCGGCCATCAACCAGATAGCGGAATTCGTACTGCTTGCCGGCGGGCAGCTCGATGGAGACACGCCAGACACCATCGCGACTCTGCTGCAATGAATGTTCGGTCTCATTCCAGTTGTTAAACGTTCCGGTCACATAAATGCGGTCTGCCCACACACAAGATGGCAGCTCAAACGTCACTCGTGTATAGCCAGCTTTGGTCGAGGGAGTCTTGTGGATCATGGAGCACCTCCAAGGCAGTAAGCCGAAACGTAATGACCAAGCTTCCGCAGTTCCGCTACAGTGTCACGTATATTGCTCTCACACATGTGCGCGTATTTGCGAAACATAATGCAAAACTTCACGCGACCCCGTTCAACCAGCACAACTGTGCACTATGTGGACAATTGTGCGACCTGCACAGGGCAAATGCCTTACAGAAAAGCTCTGGTTGACAATAACTTCCTTCTGCACGCGGCAAAACAGTGCAGTACTATGTTATTGTGCAAATTGCCTAGTTTGGCCAGGCATTCTGCCGTTGATTGGACTTTCGATCGTGTTTCATAGCATAACACAGATCAAAACGAAATTGGGTTAATGGGACGTTAATATTTCCGTCCGAAACGATGACGGGCCCTCGCTCCGAGGGCCCGTCATCGTTTCGGATTCGTGGCGAGCTGACGACCGTATGGCTGTCGTCAGGAAATCGGAAGGTCTCTATCCCGGCGTGCGATCCCAGCCATGTCAGCCGATGACAATATTGACCAGCTTGTCAGGGACGACGATCACCTTGCGAACGCGCTTGCCGTCCGTCCAGCGCTGCACATTGTCCAAGGCCAGCGCCTGTTCCTCCAGCTCAGAGTCAGGCGTGCCGGGTGCAACCAGTAACTTGTCACGCACCTTGCCGTTGACCTGCACCACCACGGTGATCTCTTCCTCTTTCGCCTTTTCGGGGTCTGCCACCGGCCACTGCTGCAGGTGCACGCTGGAAGTGTTCTCCTGGCGGTGCCACAGCTCCTCGGCGATGTGGGGGAAGATGGGCGCCATCATCAGTAACAGTGTGCGCACCGCCTGCTCCCAGGTACTGGAGTTCACGACGCTGCTTTCTCTGGCCTTGTACAGGTAGTTGTTCAGCTCCATCAGCGCCGCGATGGCCGTGTTGAAGCGGAAGTGTTCGATGTCGTCTGTTACTTTGATGATGGTCTGGTGCAGCTTGCGTTCCAGCTCACGCACCGCAGCCGGATCGACTTTCCCGTTCTGGTTCGAGGCGGACTCCTGCCGTCTGGGGTCGTCGGTCACAACCGCCCAAACTCGCTGCAGGAAGCGATGCACGCCTTCGATGGCCTGGGGATCCCAGGGGCCACCCTGATCCCACGGACCGATAAACATCAGATAGCCACGCACCGTGTCGGCGCCGTAACGGCCCACAACCTCATCGGGGTTAACCACGTTGCCCCGGCTCTTCGACATCTTCTCGCCGTCTGGGCCCAGAATCATCCCCTGGTTGAACAGGCGCAGCATCGGCTCGTCGAAATCGACCACGCCCAGATCACGCAGCACCTTGGTAAAGAAGCGTGTATACAGCAGGTGCATGGTCGCATGTTCGATGCCGCCTGTATACTGGTCTACGGGCAGCCAGTAGGCGCCTTTGACCGGGTCCCAGGGCATGTCGTCCGCGTGCAGCGGCTCGCCCGCCTTCCAATAGGGCGCCACGTACGCGTACTGGTACCAGCTCGAGCACATGAATGTGTCCATCGTGTCGGTTTCCCGTTCGGCGTCGCCGCCGCACTGCGGGCACTTCACGTAACGGAAGCCTTCATGGTACTTCAGCGGGCTTTCCCCAGTTGGTTTGAACTCCGCGTCGTCGGGCAGCATCACGGGCAGATCTTCGTAAGGAACGGGCACGGTGCCGCAGCGCTCACAGTAGATGATCGGGATGGGCGCGCCCCACATGCGTTGCCGGCTAATCAGCCAGTCACGCAGGCGATAGTTGACGGCCCCATGTCCCAGCTGATTGGCTTCCAGCCAGGCGACGACCTTGTCGACGGCGCCGTCGACCGGCGTCCCGTCGAACGGACCTGAGTTGATCATCTCACCTTCGGTCTTGGAGGTGAAGGCCTCTTCGACGGGACCGGTTGCGCCATCTGGTCCCGTGATGACACGGCGAATCTCCAGCCCGTATTTCTTGGCAAAGGCGAAGTCGCGCTCATCATGGGCCGGCACGGCCATGATGGCGCCGGTGCCGTAGCCCATCACCACGTAGTCGGCGATCCAGATCGGAATGCGCTCCTCGTTGACGGGATTGATGGCGTAACCGCCGGTGAATACCCCTGTCTTTTCCTTGTCCGCTGCCGTGCGCTGGATCTCGTCCATACGTTCAGCCTGAGCCGTGTAGGCTTCCACCTCGTCGCGGCGATCCGGCGTCGTCACCACCTCGACCAGCGGATGTTCGGGCGCCAATACCATAAAGGTAGCGCCCCACAGCGTGTCGGGCCGCGTCGTGAAGATTTCCAGCGGGTGACCCTGTTCCGTGTGGAAGGTCACCTCGGCGCCGTGGCTGCGCCCGATCCAGTTCGTCTGCATGACCTTGACCCGTTCAGGCCAGTCAATCGTCTCCAACTTGTCGATCAGCTCGTCGGCATAGCGGGTGATGCGGAACTTCCACTGCTCCAGGTTCTTTTTGATCACCGGTGTGCCACAGCGCTCGCAGTGGCGGTCTTCGCCCCAAACCTGTTCACGGGCCAGGGTTGTGTTGCAGGTAGGGCAAAAATCAACCGGAGCGTATTCGCGATAGGCTATGCCTGCATCATAGAACTTGCGGAAGAACCACTGGCTCCACTTGTAATATTCCGGGTCGCAGCTGACCGCTTCCCGATCCCATGCCCACATGGCGCCCATACGCCGCAATTGCTGGCGCATGCGCTCGATGTTGCGGTACGTCCATTTCTGAGGATGCGCGCCGTGCTTGATGGCGGCATTCTCCGCTGGCAGCCCAAAGGCGTCAAAGCCGATGGGAAAAAAGACATTGTAGCCATTCATGCGCCGGAAGCGCGCCGCGGCGTCGCTGGGCGTATAGGCGTACCAGTGACCTGTATGCAGGTCGCCGGATGGATAGGGCAGCATCGTCACTGCGTACCACTTGGGGCGATCAGGGTCTTCGACGGTTTTGTGCAGCCCTTGCTCTTCCCAGATCTGCTGCCACTTTGGCTCAATCTCGGCGGGGTTATATCTGTTCGACATGTTCAGTGCTCCTGTCGCTTGGTATGGACAGTGTTTCAAATAACGTGTGGGCCGTGATCGATGTGACGTGGGCGAGAGCTGTGACACCACGGAATCGCGCCTGTGCGATGAATGGACCGGCACGGATGTTACGGTAACGCGCCGGTCCAGCCATTGCGTGTCACGCATCATCTATCACGTTTTCGGTTCTGGAAGTTGCGCCCGCGTGGGACAAACCAGCGGGCTATCTAAGCGCGAGGAGACCGCCGACATTGCGCCCGGCGGCAATGAAGCGAGCAATCGTATAAGTAAATTCCACAGCTGCCTGCATCTTCATATCGCGGATTATAACATACTCTGTCAAGCAATGCGGAACCGGGCTTACGGTGGAGCGCAATTTGTGCATGCTCGGCCTGAATTGAGGAGCTACCACCAGAGGCGTGGGGCGCGCGGCCGCCGGGTATCGAAACGCCAAAGACCAACGTGCCGAGCATAGCGAACTACCTGCTCATATTCGCTGGATTCGATAGTGCGGTTGATTTCGGCGTAGTGTTTAGCGTCTACCTTACCGGCAGGATAGTACTGATCCATGATGTTGACATAGGTATCAGCTGAGATCTCCGTTGCCAGAAAGTGCAGGATCGCTTTTGATTCTTCGACGAAGCCGGGCATGACCAGGTGACGGACGAGCAGACCGCGACAGGCCATGCCTTGTTCATCGAATTTCAATACCCCCACCTGCCTATGCATCTCACGGATCGATTGCCGGGCCGTCGCTGGGTAGTCCTTGGCCTTGAGATAGCGCAGGGCGAGGCTACTATCCCAGAATTTGAAATCAGGCATGTAGATATCGACGACACCCTCCAGGAGGTGAAGGCTATGTGGACCGTCATAGGCTGACGTGTTATAGACAATGGGCAGGCGTAGGCCCTGTTCGACAGCCAAGAGCAGCGCCTCCAGCACCTGGGGCACGACATGTTCAGGAGTAACCAGATTCACGTTGTGACACCCACATGCTTGTAGCTCAAGCATCATTGTAGCCAGGAGCTGCGGGGGTGTAACCGCGCCTGAGCCCATCTGGCTGACGGCGAAGTTCTGGCAGAACACGCAGCGCAGATTGCACATGGAGAAGAAGATGGTGCCGCTGCCGTGCCAGCCGCGGAGACAATCTTCCTCGCCAAAGTGGGGAAAATGGCTGGTTACACGCGCAAAGCGCCCTGTGTTGCAGACTGCTGTTTCATCGGCTAGCCGATTGATGCCGCAGGCGCGCGGGCAACCCTGGCACGATTCCAGCCCGCCCAGGGCTTCTTCCACGCGCCGCTGCAGTTCGCCGCTGCGGTATAGTTCCATGTACGCTGGTTCAAAGGCGTGCCCGCTGACGCGAAACCCATCCTGCTCCATGCCATCTTTCCTTTTCGGGCTGTTTTATGTTTGCGTACCTGAGACTATTATCGCGCACTTTGCCCTGACACGGCAGCACAGGTGAAAGGGAGAGACAGGCAGGCCGCACGTTCGAAGTAACCGGCAAACCCTTCCCCACGGCTGTACAATAGGTGTACAATAGGAAGTAAGGGGGAGTCAAGGGAAGATGTTCCCAGAGTGGAGACTCTCGCGTTGGGCCCGCGGCCACGTTGTGCGCGGACCAGGAGGTTTATGATGTCCCAGGGTTTGAGGATAACGTTTCTAATCCATGCTGTGTTCGGATTCGCCTTCGGTCTGGTGATGTATTTGGTGCCGGCGCAGTTTGCAACCTTCATCGGCTGGGCGCCCATAGACCCAATCATGACGGCGTTCTGTGGCGCGCTGTTCCTGGCGCTGGCAGTTAGCTCTGTGCTTGGCTATCGAGCCCACGAGTGGGCAGTGGCACGGCCGGTGGTTGAGACGGAGATTACGTTCACGGTACTTGGCACGATCATTGGGCTCTACTACGCGGTCTTTGCGACCGCCCCCACCTTCATCTGGGTAGCCATCGTGATCTGGGCTGTTTTTGCCGTGGCGTGGATCTACTATTTCTTCCGTGAGGCGGCCGCGGCCAAAGATATGACAGGTGGCCAGATGTCGGGCATGACTGGCGCTCGCCCTGGCTGATCCCTGGCCATCCTAACTCACGCAGTACTGGCCAACCGCCGCACCAGCATGCTGGTGCGGCGGTTGCCTTGTCTCCTCAAGCGCAAGCGCTACCCGCGCTTC
>JACFMY010000068.1 GCA_019455155.1 Caldilineaceae bacterium | reverse complement strand
ATACTACTCGGATCTGCGCAATGCCCAAGGTGTCGTACCACCGGAGATCACGACCTGGGCCTGGGATGAGTGGATTGCCGGTGGTCAAAACGGCCGCTATGCCATGACCATCATGCACACGCCCTATGCGGTGCCACTCAACGATACAGCAGCCAGCGAGACGGCTGGACTCTGGAGCTGGGCGGATGCGCCCGGCTGGGATAGTCTGGAGCAGGGTGCGCCTCCCGTCGGCGGCTGGCTCTTTGGCATTCCAGTCAATGCCCAGAACAAGGATCTCGCCTGGCAGTTTATTGAATTCATGACAGGCAAAGAAGCACAGTTGATGAGTGCCTTCAACGCCAACGCACCAACGCGGCGCAGTGTCTTCACAAACGAGGAAGTTCAGGCCATGTGGCCATGGGCCGAAGTTGCCCTCCGCTCACTGGAGCGAGGCACGCCTATGTACAACAACCCAGAAGAGCTGGAGGCAGAAAGCGCCCTGATGGTATCCGTTTCAGAAGCTCTGTTGGGCGTCAAGGATCCCGCAGCCGCCGCCAATGAAGCGGCCGCCAAGCTTGAGGAAATCCTCAAAGAGTCGGGACGTTGCCCGTAATTGCACCAATTCTGTGCTGGGGATCAGACGTCTGATCCCCAGCACACCTCGAATCCCACTCTAGACGACTCCTGCGAAAGGATAGGGGAGATGTACGAGAGCGACGGAACCATTGGCGGTCCTCTACGCAACCTGGCCCAGCTCCGGCGTGTACGCAGCCGCCGTGCATCGAGCTATGACAGGAGTGGCGGCAACGAGGACTTCATCTGGATTGCCCCTGGCGAGACCGCAACGCTGCTGGACACGGAAGGGGCAGGCTGCATTACCCACATCTGGATGACCTCCGCGTGCAAGGAGGCCGCGCATCTGCGCAAGCTCGTCCTGCGCATGTGGTGGGACGGCGAGGAGAATCCCAGCGTAGAAGTGCCGCTTGGTGACTTCTTTGGGTTGGGGCACGCGGTGACCCGCAACTTCGCGTCACTGCCCCTGGCCATGGCGCCCCAAAACGGCAAAGGGCTGGTCTGCTACTTCCCAATGCCTTTCGCCAGCCGGGCCCGGGTGGAAGTCTCGAGCGAGTGCAGCGAAGCGCCGGCCCGGCTCTACTACTATATTGACTACGAGCAGTATGACCAGCTGGCAGAGAATATGGGACGCTTTCACGTTCAATGGCGACGCCAGAACCCGTGCGACGGCATTTCGCCGGCGGGGATGAACTTCGAGGATTACCAGTTTAACGGCTTAAACGAGGATGGCCACGGGAATTATGTGATCCTCGATGCGGAAGGCTGGGGGCATTACGTAGGCTGCCATCTGGATATCCACAATCTGACGGAAACCCGCGGCCGCAACTGGTATGGCGAGGGCGACGATATGATCTTTGTGGATGGAGAAGCCTACCCACCCGCGATCCACGGGACCGGCACGGAAGACTACTTCAACACGGCCTGGTGCCCCCAAGAAGAGTACACCAGTCCCTATTTCGGTGTCACCATGGCAGGCGGGCCGAACTGGGCGGGCAAGATCTCGCTCTACCGCTACCATATCGAGGATCCCATCCACTTCGAGCGATCCATCCGCGTTACCATCGAGCACGGTCACGCCAACCGGCGCCGCGACGACTACGCTAGCACTGCCTACTGGTACCAGACGGAGCCGCACAAAGCGTTTCCGCCCCTCCTACCGGCGCCAGATCGGCTGCCGCGCCCCGACTAGCAGGGAAAAGAATCATGAAGACAAAGGTCAAAGTCGGCGTAGCCGGCTGTGGTGACGTCAGCCGCAATACCTATCTCCCGAATCTGGCACGCTTGCACCAGCAGGGGCGCCTGGATCTGGCGGCTGTGGCCGACATCGTGGCGGGACGCGCCGCCACGCTGGCGCAGCAATATCGCATTCCCACCGCCTTCACAGAGTTCGAGCAACTGTTGGAGGCTGACGTTGATCTGGTGGTAAACCTGACGCCGATGCAGGTCCATGCAGATGTGACGCTGGCCGCGATCAAGGCGGGTAAACACGTCTATACAGAAAAGCCCATTGCAACCGATCTAGATAAGGCTGGCGAAATCATCGCAAACGCTCGGGAGGCGGGTATTACCGTCGCGGCCGCGCCAGCCCTGCTCACCCACCCCGATATTCAACAGGTGATTCGGTGGATCCAGGGTGATCTCATTGGGAAGGTCTGTTTCGCCCGGGCACGCGCCAGCAACCCCGGACCGGACCGGATCACTGACTTCAAAACGGATCCAACGCGCTACCATCAGCAAGGTGGTGGGCCCCTTTTCGACCTCGGGATCTATCCCGTGCACGTCTTGACTGCTGCTCTGGGGCCGGTCCAACGTGTGACCGCGTTTTCCGGTATCGCATTGCCGCATCGCGTCGTGCGGGCAGGCGAGGCGCGGGGGAAGGAAATTCATACGGATGTCGATGACAACGTGCACATGGTGCTCGACTTTGGCAATGCGATCTTTGCCACCATCGATGCCACATACTGCGTGCTGTCGTCCAAGGGCCCACGCATGGAGTTCTACGGCGAAACTGGCGTCATCAATCTAGCTTCGACAGTAGAGGAGCCACCGCTCGAGGTATTCCGGGTCGACTATGAACATGAGCTGCGTGGATGGGTTACACCGGAAAAAGTATATCGGGGTCGCGTGAATCCCCCCCGTCCACAGAACCAGCCGCACCCATATACGTTGGTCGACGGCGTGGAGCACATGATCGATGTCTTGGAGGGCAAATGCTGTCTCCTCCTAACCGCCGAGCACGCGCGCCATGTTCTTGAAGTCTTGTTGGCGGTTCAAGAGTCCGCGTCCACGGGCCGGGCCGTCACGGTTCAAAGTGAATTCTCCATACCCGCGCTATAACCAGACAAGGACCATCTTCCCATGAAGCTTGGATGTGCATGCTGGACCTTCACCAAGGGACGCTTTCTGCCGCCCTACGAACCGGCAGTAGAGATAATCGGCGAGCTGGGCTTCGAGGGCGTTGAATTCATTCTGCGCAACGTCGACGATCTAGACGAGTATTGGACCGCATCGCGCGTCGATACATTGCGGGAGCTCTGTGCGCGGTACGATCTGGCCGTCAGCCAGTTTTCGTTCTTTCAGGATACCGTGGCCGATCTGGCCAGTTTGGATGGGGACGCCCGGCAGCGGGCGCTGGATGTCTTCGCACGGGGCGTGCGCCTCGCGGTCGCCTTGGGCGCCCAGCTCGTGAACTTTGTGAGCCAGTGGCCAGTTGGCATCAAGGCGCCGGCCGCGTACGTGCCAAGATATTGGTATACCAACCAGCCAGGGCTAGATTTCTTCCAGCCTAAGCTGACCATGCAGCTGCCGCAGCCTTTTGTGTGGGACCAAATCTGGGAAAACTACGTCGACTCCATTCGCCAGTGTGTGCAGATTGTGGAGCAGCATGGGCTCAAGCTGGCTTTCGAAGGCCACGCCCACGTCATCGTGCCCCATACGGATTCCTTTCTCCGCCTATGGGATCACATCCGTTCGCCTGCCTTGGGCTACAACCTGGACACAGCCTGGCAGTTTATCCAGAGGGAATACCTCCCCTGGTCTGTATACAAGCTTTCTGACAAGCTGCTGCATGTCCATGCCCGCGACGGAGACGGCCTCCACTGCTACAGCCTGCCGCCTGGTGAAGGCATCATCGACTGGCCGGGACTTGTGCAGGCCCTGCGCGATGTGGGCTACGATGGCTTCATCTCATTGGAGCTCGGCGGTCTCAGCGACCCCATCCCTTGGGTCACGTCAGCCAGGCGGCATCTTAACGACGCGCTGATCCACTCCGCGGTCCAGGAGACGAGAGGCAATTCGCCTACTTAAAACGCACCAGCCATACTACACTCATGAGCGCGTTCGCTGCAGGGCGAACGCGCTGGCGATCAGACCTCTCCCCCATCAAAATTGCTACATTGGGGAGCCGCGTGCGTAGAGGCCGCTCACACCACCGCGGCGTTCGGTTCAGACTCAGGTCGGTGGCTCGGGATGGGGAACGAGTTGGAATTGTCAGGTAGGCCAATTTAGCTACCGGAATCGGCGTGATAGATGGAAAGTACACCTGCCCGTGCGGCCGCCATAAAGTTCGTCTTGATGCTGGGTTAATCTTTCACCGCCACCTGCAAGCGACACCAGGCATATAGGGCGTCATACACGTCAAACTGGCGGCTCAGATTCTCCAAATCGTTGGGGAAACGCAGACTGTAACCCACCGCAATGGCTTCGAGGCCCCGCGCCAAAGGGTCGGCGTCAATATCCTCGGCAATGTCGGCGGCGTGGACAATTTTCGCGAGCCGCAACAACGCCGGGTCGGTCAGACCGTATCTTTCGATAATAATCTCAAAGGAACACTTGCCGTTGTGATGACCCAACTCTACCCCTGGCACATCAAACGGAATAGCCCCGGATTCCGCAACAACCTTTGAAATGTTATCTCGGGGCACAAACAAAAACTCTGCCTCTGAGTCAATAAAGCGACTAATCAGCCACGGACAGGCTACCCGGTCTACGTGTACGTGTGAACGTGTGACCCATTTCATTAGGTTCTCCTCACTAGCTCAAGTTAGACTTCATTCCCACCCAATCGAGCTCCAAGTTCGCCCGTGCACTAAGACGCTCCATCAACTCGCCCACGTCCTATTGGATATGGCGGATCGTGTAGATCTGCAGTTCCAGCTTGCTGAAAGGTAGCCAGTCAATGCCTGACTCAGCTTCCAGCTTCAGCTGAGGCACTCTCTCAGCAACATGCTGCTGGCAGAAGGCTAGATACTCGAGCACCGTCTCCTTTTTGTAGGGCTCGCCGAATTGCCGAATTCGCAATGTGCGGAGTGGCATCTCTCCACTCCCGCCGATATCCTCCGGCTGCCCGGATTCGCACTCCCTCGCAGCAGGCTCGTTGTCTATTCTATTCTCTTACTCGTTTCAACACCATTTCGATTGACCGGCTTCGGGAATTGGTCATATTCCTAGTTCGATCGTACTGCAGAAATGGATGGCCTGGACGACTTGGGCTTTTCAGGATTCGTGCCAGGGGCGGCTGGCCAGGCGTAAGGGATCTTCTGGGCTCTCTTGGCTAGATACAACGTAACGAACAGTGGTTGCTCAGCTGGAGCAACCAGTTTCCATAAGGCGGCAAGGTGCATCGGGTAGGCCACATGCGTGTAGAGCCATGCTATACTGTAACGATCCTTAAGAGTGCACTCCACAATGTTGGCTTCTTCGACGGCAAGGCGAAGGTACTGATGCAGGGGGTTCAGCGGTAGTGTGAACCCAATCTAGGTCACGTATGCTACTGGTCGCGAACCCCTGGCGCCTTGACAGACGTAGGCGAAGGAGAATGGCTATGTCAGAGGCAATCTTTAACCTGTTCCTGATCAGACGTCCGACGGAGCGATGGTTGAGACTCAGCCAGGACGAACGGACCGCCCTATTGGCGCAAATCAACGAAGGCCTGGCCGCGGCCGGCGGGCGGCGCATCGTGCTCTGCAACGCATCCTGGTGCAATGAGGGCTATCGCAGCTGGGGCGTGGAAGAGTTCCCGGACTTCAATTCCTGGTGTAAGTTCGCCGAGCTGCGCGAGCAGATGGAATGGTATTCCTATCTGGATGCTTGGTCGATTTTGGGCACATGGCACCAGGAGGTCAATCGAGCGGATGCCGTTGCGCCGGCGCCGGGCAAGATCTACCAGCTTTTCCTAGTCAAGAGCCTGACAGAGGCCTACGAACAACTCTCCCAGGCGGAGAGGGATGCGCTGTGGGCGAAGGACGATGAGTCGAGGCAAAGCGCGAAGATAATCGTCATGGCCAACACCTACTGGGCGAGTGAGGAGTACCAGGGCTTCGGCGTTTTCATGTATCCGGATATCGAAGCGGAGCAGCATCACTTCGCGGCCCTACAACAGATCAGCTGGCCACGCTACATGCGGGCACGCACGTTGCTGGGCACGTTGTGGGAAGGTTGAGACGCGCGGCGCCGCCAACAGTCGTCCCAACGGAGCCTCATCCGTCCGTTCTATTCTGGCGCGCTGCTTCGAAAAGCTCATTTGCGGCAACGTTGACTTCCACCTGCTGTAGGAAGCCATCGCGCGCGAACAGGCGCTGCGTGGTTGCCCGGTCCAGTTGGGGTCCGTCGAAAGTGACGGTGTGGCCGTCAGCGAGCGTTACGCGGACCGAGGTGCGCTCACCGAGATAGTAGATCACTGGCGTCTGGCAAAGGGTGAAGGCCAATGACCCGGCCGCAAGGTAGATGGTCTGGAGGTGTCCTTGCGCGTCGACGTAGTTGAAGCCAGCAGGCTCGCGGAGAAATTCCCGGGCCCGGAGTAGCCGCGGTTCGAAGTGCACGCAGCCCTTCTCCACGACGACGCCCAACTCACCCCGCCGCGTCAGAATCTCTTCTTTGACTTGACCGGTCATGCCCGGCTGGCGGGCGCCGCCACCCATGGGGGTATGGGAATAGGGATCGGTAGGGAACGCGCCGTACTCGGCCGGTGACTTGTTAAAGCCCAATCCCTGCCGGATGTCATAGTAAGCTGAAGCCAACCCATCGATGACGGCCGGCTCCGTTTCACCGGCCACTGCAGCCGCGTGGCACTCCTGGACGGCCAACAGTAGCTTGGAGACCATGTGCCAGTAGATGCTGCCCAGCCCCTCAAAGGCGAAAAAGGTGCCGGAACGCCCAGTGAAGGTGCGGTGGTTGAAGGTCGCTTCGAAGAGATCGAGGATGGTATCCCGCTCTGTGGCGACCAGGGGCGCATAGGCCGGCTCTTGGGCCAGTTCTTCCAGCATCCCCATCACGTCGTCCACGTTGCGAAACGTGCCGTTGAAGTGGTAATCACCCCCATCGTCCCGGATGAGCAGCCGGCGATCACCGGCAACCGTCAGGGCGCTCACCAGCGAGGAGCTGGCAACCTGCTCTGCAATAATATGGTTCTTTTGGAGAAATCCCGGCAACCTGCGGTTGGGATAGAGCATATACGTGTGCTGGTCGGCGCGATAGAGATCGCTTTGTCGCATGCTGGTGAGCAGGCCATGGGCTTCTGCCGGGTCCAGCAGCCCTGAAGAGAGGATGGCCACCTGGCCCTCCAACATGGGATATAGGTGCTCTAGAGCCGCTTCGCCAGCAGTCAGGTGCAGAATGTTGTAGGCGTGGTAGAGTCCATCCGGGCGGCGGTTGGCGCGCAACGTCTGATCGATATAGCGCAGGGATAGCGCCAGGAAACGCCGCAGCTGATCGCCGGAGAACTCAACCTGCGCGGCAGGCCATGCGGGCTGGTAGACGGCTGCTCGATAGATCGTCGCCGCTTCGCCCAGGGCATCCATGACTGCGCGGCGGATCGATCCGGTGAAGCCCTTTTCCAGGCTGGCCGCATGGTCAACGAAGACGTTATGGACGCGCTCGAACAGCGCAGCCAGAACAGCGTTCACCTCGACGACCGAAGGCTGGCTCTCATCTAGCTGCGCCAGCCAGAAGGCGATGAAGCGGCGCAGATAGGCGGCAGTGACCACCGAGAGGCCTTTGCCGACCAGGGCGTTATTGGCGTCGTTCCATTCGGGGCGCTGCGTGTTCATCCAAATGCCACCCTCAGGGACGAGATTGGTGAGCTTGGCCAACAATAGCACCAGTAGCTTTTCGTCCAGGTTGGCGTGCACAACGCGGCCAGACGGATCACGGCGCAGGCGACCATCGGTGCCTAGCACAGCGACCGCCGCCTCTGTGGCCTCCTCGCGTTGCCAGTCGAAGTCGATGGTGTTGTACCAGTCGGCCAACATCTCCTGGTAGGAGCGCAGGCGGTAGGGTACGCCGGCATAGGCAAAGATCTTGCGTCGCCGGAGCGAAGCCAGCACACCCGGCTGCACCTGTTCCGCAATTTCCAGCAGCTTCTGCAAATAGATAATCTGGTGGTCGCTCCAGTAGCCGATATTCGCCCAGGGATTGTCGGGCTCCGGGATCTCCCACTCGATTCCGGCGCGCGTCACCCGGTAGGGATTGTAGCCATCGACAGTGGTCGCGTTCAGGAACTTGGCGATCAGGCCGTCGACGTAGGCAGGAAAGCTGAGCGCCAGGGGTTCCCAGTTCTGAAAGATGTCGCGCCAGTTGCCCTGGTAGTCCAGCTGCGGCGAGCCATCGGGCCGGCGCAGCTTGATGGCAAAGCGGTTCCACGGCCGGCTGGGATCGCCATGACGCCGGCTGAAGATGAGGGGCAAATATTCGTAGCAGAGCCGGATCAGGTCGGGGCTGTCTGTACTGGCGGCGCGTGCGTAGAGCTCGTAAACGGTGATCTGCGCCGGCAGCACGTCGAACCAGCGTGCGTGCGCGGTCAAAACCTCCCGATTGCGCGTGCGAACAAAATCCAGCAGGTCTTCGCGCCCGACCCAATAGCCGTCTGCAAAGACGCCGCCCCGCATGATATTGAACAACACGTTGGCACACTGCCGGGTTGAAACCGTTTCGTCGGCGGAGTGCTCCAGCCCGTCGGCAGCCGCGATGTAGTGGATCAACTTGACCGTTCCCTGCTCAATATCCTCTTCAAGCTGGGTGTCCAGCGCAGCCGGCGTCTGTTGCAGGAGGCGTCTCAGCCGGACGATAGCGGCGCTGTCCTGGTTCACGTCCGCAACGATGTGCCAGTGCCGCGTCTCAGCCGGCGCCAGCGCGAAGTGGCTGTGGACGAAATATGCGCCAGCCTTGCCCAGCACCTCACGCTCTGCGGCGATTTCCCGGCCGTGTCGAAACGATTCGAGCTGATCGCTGCAGAGAAAGTACCCCGCGGGCTCCAGTCCAAGCTGCCAGGCCACGGTGGCCTTGAGGGACTCACTCGGCTCCGCTCGATCGGTCAGTGTCGCGCTCAAGGCAAAGATGCCCAGGCCAGTGGCCGCTTCGAGCTCGTTGTGCTTGTAGGCGTTGAGCAGGTTGCTGAACGACGTCTGTAGCTGCTGTGTGGCGCCGTATGGTAACAGATTCTGGAGGCCATCAAGCAGCGTGATCTCGCAGCGATCACTTCCCAAATTGTGGAGCCAGCTGCTCTTGACGAAGCCAAAGCGATCGCTCGTCCGCCAGGCATAGCGATAGACGAGCTGGAGATCATGGTTAATCTCTTCGAAGATTATCTTGTTCCCGACTTTGTTCTTGTACAGATTGCGCTGGCAGCGATAGAGACCGGCATAGCGACAGGAAAACGGCTCCCAGAGGCGGCGCTTTCCGCCCGCATGCATCTGAATGAGAACCTTGGCGCCCGTTTCCTCGCTGTGAGCGGCGATTTTGTCATCGGTTTCGTAGGGAAAGAGTGATGAGTTGGCATCCTGGCGGCCCGCGGTCAGGCCGCCCGTGCTGGAGATGAAGAGCCAGTGATCGCTGCTGCTGACCAGACTCATGAAGAATGGCGACATCTGGTCGTAGTGGCAGATGCGATAGTAGGGTTCGCCCATCATCTGGACGAAAGCACCCGCAGGCGCCTCTTCGTGCCATTGGAGAGGCGCCTGGTTGACCAGCACAGGCATAATGTCAGTCGTCATCGCGGGGCACTCCAGACTTGGCAGGGATGAGCGCGCTGTACAGGCCGGCCATGCGCTGCTCCGGATAGAGTCAGCATAGCGCACAGCCGGCCTGCCTGGAAAAGAGGTTAGCGGTTGATGATGGGCAGGTAGATCTGTGCCGTGCCCGTCGCCTCATTCGAAAGCTGGACGTCGCTGCTGTTTGCAGGGGCGCTTGGCGCGGCAACGCCAACAGATGCCGCGCTCAGATCCTGGGCTTCATACGACCCGGCATCACAGCCCGCTCCCGCAGGCCGGCTCTCGCCCCTCTGGTCGGTGGCCGGGCAGCTCGCGGCATTGGCCGCGTCGATTGCCGGACTCCCCGCCAGCAGCGCGTGGGTTAGGGTGGGGCCGCCGTTGCCGGCCAACACGCCAACCAGCGCATCACCGACAACCTGATCGCTGCTGACAGGGAAACAGCTGCCATCGGTGAACACATTGCTGCCCAGCGAATTGAGCGCCACAGGGCCTGCCCCAAATGGCGCCAGGAAACAACCAAAGTCTCCGTTGTTGGCCACAATGCTGTTCTCGATGTTGAGCGTGGCGCTCGCATCGGTAAACGTGCCGGTGAACAGGCCCCCGGTCGTGCCGCTGGGCGCATTGTTCCCCACAACCGTTGTATTGGTTATGTTCAGCACGCCATCGGTCAGGAAGAGCGCGCCGCCGTGCCAGGTAGTCGACGTATTGCCGCTGATGGTGCTGTTGACAATATCGCCGTTGCCCAGGAGCCGCAAGCCACCGGCGACATCCAGCGCCAGGTTGTTGCTCACCGTGCTGCGGATAATGGACGTCGTGGTGTTGAAGAACGAGTAGATTCCTCCACCTACCCATCCGCTGGTGTTGTTGGCAACCGTGCTGTCAACCAGCGTTAGCGAGGCGCCGTCGCCGTTATAGATGCCGCCGCCTCCCTGCCAGAAATCGCCCGCGTTGGTGGTCATCGTGTTGCCTGTCACGGTCACGTGGTCGAGCGTCAGGTCGCCGTTGTTGAGGATGCCGCCCCCTACCTGGAAGCCTTGCCCATCAGCAATGACCAGATCCTTGATCAGGACCGAGATGCTGGCTCCAATCTCAAAGACCCGCGAGGCATTGCTGCCACTCGCCGTCAAGCCCGGCGCTGTGCTGCCGTCGATCTTGACGCTGCGTTGCACCACCAGGGGGCCAGAGCTCAAAGCGATGGTGCCGCCGGCCAGACCAGGGTCGAAGGTGATCGTGCCATCGGCGGCGATAATCTCCAGCGCCTCGCGCAGAGATCCGGCGCCGCTGTCGCTCAGCGTCGTGACAAGAACTTCGCTAGGCGGCGGTACCGGCTCAACGCGTACCAGGTCAAGCCACGTGGTGCCGCCAGGGATACCGCGATCGGGCAGGCTGAAGCCGTAGCCCCACACCTCATTCAGGTTCAGACCGTCGTCAGGCGCGCCGGCGGGCTGATCGACACTGCGCGTAAAGCTGGCCAGGGGGAGTTCGACCTGCTGCCAACCGGCGAAATTGTCGACGAAGGCTGCTTCGAAGCGTTCCGCCGTATCCGGTCCCTGATAGACGCGGATGTAATCAACCGCCATGGATTGGGGCAACGAGATGTTCGGATCGACCGCACCGCCGAAATTGCCGCCCATGGCAACGTTCAGCAGGAGGAAGACCGGATCGTTGAAGACCCACTCGTTGGGCGCGACATCGGCAGGTGTTGCCGTGTGGTACAGGATATCGTCCACGTACCACTTGATCTGATCCGGCACCCACTCGACGGTAAATGTATGGTAGTTAGCGTAAACCGGTTCGCCAAAGCTGTAGACGTTGCCAAAGCTGGCACCGCCCGCGTAGCCGGGGCCGTGAATTGTCCCGAAGATCTCATTGGGCAGGCGGCCGACAAACTCCATGAAGTCAATTTCGCCTGTCTGCGGCCAGCTCACCAGGTCGATATCCGTGCCCAGACTCCAGAAGGCAGGCCAGATGCCCGCGCCTTGGGGGACGAGAATGCGAGCTTCGATGCGGCCGTAGGCAAACTCGGCCTTATGCCAGGATATCAGGCGCGCCGACGTGTATTCGCAGGGGCCGTAGTAGCAGGCCAGCGAGCCGTCTGACGGGCGCACGGTGAGGACCATGTTGCCCTGACCATCGGTCGCGGCATTGGCCGGATCGTCGGTGTAGTATTGGAGCTCATCATTGCCCCAGCCGTTCTTGCCGTCCGGCGTCACATCGCCGATTTCGTAGCTCCAATGGTCCGGGTTGGGCGGCGTACCGGCCGGCTCGTTGAACTCCTCACTCCACACCAGGCTCCAGCCAGTGGGGCCAGGATCCGGGGCGCGGTTGTCTTTGAGATGGACCGTGACTGCTTCGCCGCTGCCCGTGCCATAGTACCAGAAGGAGAGCGCTTCGCCATTTGACCAGTCCTGGCCCATGGCGAAGTCGCGGCGGAATGTCGCCACAGCACCGCCGGCCGTAATTGGTTGGCCGTCGAACGTGCGACCGTTGAAGGGCACCAGTTCCGGATGGCATGCCAGGCCTGTTTCGTTGAAGCGGAAGTGGAATACGAGATCGATATCGCCGTCACCGTCCGCATCTTCTTCATGGCGCCGGGCCAAGCCACTCTGCTTGTCGACGTGGGCCTCGGAAGCCTGCCCCAAGGTGACGGTCGTGTGGTCCACGGTCGTCGCATCGAAGGTAGGCGTGCTCAACAGCATGACTGGAATGACGCCGTTGCCTTGATTGCAGAACCCACCCTGGATCGCGATAGCGACCGTACGGGGACCGTCTACCTGGAGCACACCTTCAAACGCATCCTGTCCCGGACGGGCCAGCGGGTCACCCGGCGTCAGTTCAGGGTTCGCCAGGGATACGCCGTTGGCATCCCAAAGATGCGGGTAGCGCTCGAAATCATCGAGCAGATCAGAGTCGAACGGATCGTCTTCTGTGACGAAGGCGGAAGATTGCATGGCAAAGCCAGGCGCCACATCAACGGGATCGGTCAGGCGCAGTACGATTCGCTTATCGCCCGTCCATTTCGAGTTGTCGAAGGTCTCGATTGAGAAGGTCTGCTCCGAAGGACCACTGTTGACAAAGGTCAGCGTGCCGGCCGCCGGCGTGTAGTCGCGATTGGGGATGGCGACAGCCGGCTCAGTGCGGAAATTGACCGACACCTGGCCGGGATCGTCACTGTTCATGGGCCGGTTGAGCTTCACCGTGACCTGACCTGTTGTGCCCTCTTCGATGTCGTAGCGGCCGGTGGCAAAGGTGACGGCCAGCTCCGGGATTTTGGCTACGCCATAGAGCGCGGCGTCATCCACGTAATAGGTGATCTCGCCGGGCGTGTTGAGCGTGCCCAACGCCCAGCCATGAACCTGCGTGAGGGTCAGGCCATCATTGGGCGCGCCGTTGCCGATTTCCTTACGGACAAAGCTAGAGAAGGGGAACTCAAACTGCTGCCAGCCGGAGAAATCGTCCACTAGCGTGACCGTGAAGCGCTCGGCATCGTCGGTAGTGGACCCAGGTTTACGATTATCGAGGATGTCGACGAAAACGGTCGTCCCCGTGTTATGACCATAGAGCCAGAAGCTGAAGCCCTCAAAACTGCTCCAATCTTGGGCAACCCAGGTATCCGCTGCCGCATTTTCAAACCCATGGATGAAGCCAGCAAACGCCGTGACATTGCCGGTGAGGGCCAGCACGTTGTTGCCAGGGACAGAGCCAGGGACGGGAGCAGGCGGGGTATCCGTCGTAGCAATGGCAACCGGGCTGCCATCACTGAAGGTGAAGAAGCCAATGGCCAGCCCATTCGCGTCCGTACCGCTGGGCAGGCCGTTCTCAAAGTCATCGACAATGCGCGTGGGCGTGGCCAGCGGACCGGCCGAGAAGGCCCAATCGTCGGTGCGGAAGGTCGCGTCAGATCCGCTGTTGCCAATGACGGCAATCACAACGTTGACCAGCTGGCCATTCCCGCCGGCCGCGCCAGGTATGGCATCGAGCACGCCGTTGCCGCCCGTAAAGAACGAGTTGTCATCGAAGAAATCGGCCAACGGTATTGAGATCTGCTGCCAGCCGCCGCCGCTGATGGCACAGGGGCCGCTGGCTGAGATCACACAGTTGTATTGGAATTCATCGTCGTCCGCGGGCACGGCAGCGTCGTCGCCGTTGTCGTCGTCCTGTAAGTTGATCTCCAGGGTATAATCTTGGCCCGCATCGGGATTGATCCAAAGATTGAAGTAGTCGACGCCGGTGAGATCGGTGAGC
The DNA here is from genome assembly GCA_019455155.1 of Caldilineaceae bacterium. GTDB lineage: Bacteria > Chloroflexota > Anaerolineae > Caldilineales > Caldilineaceae > JACFMY01. The sequence continues at coordinate 7,026 of JACFMY010000068.1, read as the reverse complement.
CTGGTGCGGCCGAAACCGCCGTAGAATCCGGGCGTACCGCCTGAGCCCCACCCCGTCTCCAGTGAAAACGCACCGCCGTCAGTGGGCGGCAGGTCTGTCGTGTTGGGGCCGATCCCGCCACCGCCAACCGCGCCGCCGAAGCTGAACCAACCGTTGCCAAAGGGATTGCCGTGTTCCATGTCGTCGAACACGATGAGCGGGCCGGCAAGCTGGCTGCTGGTGCTGAAGGGTGCAACGCGTGGGGAGCCGAAGCCATCCGTCATGCCTACGACCGTCGTAGCGGGCCCGGAAGCTGGCTCTGCAGAAACGCGCTGCGGCGCCATGGGCGCCAACCCGGCCCAAATAAGCGAGCCGATGGAAAGGGCAACGAAGACTAGTGTGCGGAGCTGTCTGTTCATCGTATCTATGTCCTTGAACTAGTGGTACGATTGCGGTCTACCGGATGCAGGCAGGTGGTTAGGCCAGACGGGGGCGCGGGGCCTATACCTTGTTCGCTAGCTATTTTTCCACCCCTGTAATCACCACGCCCTGCATAAAGAAGCGCTGGGCAAAGAAGAAGACGATCAGGGGGATGACGGCAGACATGATTGACACAGCCTGAATCAGGTTATCCTGGGCCTCGTACAGGCCGTTGAAGGCGGTCAAGCCAACGGTAATCGGAAAGAGTTGGGGCTTGCCGGCCAGATAAATCAGCGGTCCGAAAAAGTCATTCCAGGAGTAGAAAAAGTGGAAGAGCGTCACCGCCATCAGCGCCGGCTTGGCTTGGGGCAGAATGATCGACCTGAAAACGCGGAAATGTCCCGCACCGTCGATCATGGCGGCTTCATCCAGCGCCCGAGGAATGCCTAGATAGAACTGGCGCAACAAGAAGATATTGTAGCCGTTGGCGAAGTACTGGGGCACGATCAACGGCAGCCAGGTCCCGACCCAGCCGATGTAGTTGAAGAAGGCGTAAGTCGGGATGAGCGTGACCATAGGCGGCAGAATGATGGTGGCCATCACGATGAGGAAGAGGGTATTCTTGAACGGGAAATCGTAGCGGGCAAAGGCATAGGCCACCAGGGCCGCTGAAGAGACCGCGCCGATCGTGCTCAGGACAGCGTAGAGGACCGTGTTGCGCAGCAACAGCGGGAAATTGATGGCATTCCAGGCTTCAAGATAGTTCGGCCACACCGGGTTGCCGGCCCAGGCCTGCTTCAGGGTGCGCCAGCGCCCTTCCCATTCGATCAGGCCGGCTTCGGGGTTTTGGGGATCGATAAACTTGCTGGATTCCCGCCCTTTGGTCACCAGCGCCCACGCTTGGGTCCCTGCCTCTCCCGGCACCGGCACTTCGTAGACATTGTACTCCTTGCCCTCGTAGAAATAGGTCTCGGGGGAGGCCGGATACCAGGGCGCGCCAGGTGTCGTCACCTGGATGTCAGTCTTCAGCGATGTCATGAGGCCGTAGCCCAAAGGAAGCAAAAAGGCGGCCAAGATGGCGCCCGTGAGCAACGTCAACAGGATCGCGTTGATGCGCTGCCTGGCTTTGTTGGAGATGCCCGGTGCGGGCGATCTGCGGCTCATAGATGCAGTGGCCATAATGTTCTACTCCTCGCCCGCGTAATAGACCCAATAGCGAGCGCTGCCAAAGAGGACGATCGTCAAGACAAGGGACACCAGGAAGATCAGCCACGCCAGCGTCGCCCCATAGCCCATGTTGAAGAAGCGGAAGGACTGGTTGAAGAAATAGATGCCGATGAAGTTCGTCCTGCCTTCGGGAAAACCGCTGCCGCCGTTGAGGACGAAGGGTACCAGGAAGTATTGCATGAGCCCGATGGCGCCCAACACGAGGTTGTAGAAGATCACGGGCGAAATCATGGGCACTGTGATGGTGGTCAGCTGGTGCCACCACCCCGCGCCGTCGATGCGGGCCGCTTCATAGAGCTCAGTCGGCACACCCTGGAGGCCGGCTAGGGTGATCATCATGGTATTGCCGACACCCCACAATCCAATCAGGGTCAGCGTGAAGTAGATCAGGCTCGGATTCGCCAGCCAGCGGATGCCGTTTACGCCTACCGCCGGAATCCTAAAGACATTTTCCAGGATCAGATTGAACCACCCCGTCTGTTCGTTCAGCACCCCGCCCCAGATGAGAACGGTCGCGACCAAGGGGACCATGGTCGGCATATAGAACATGGTGCGGAAAAATGCTTTGCTGCGTACGCTATCCGAATTGACGAGGAGGGCAAGCAGCAAGGCGAAGATCATGGTGATGGGCAGCGAAATAACGGCGAAGATAAAGGTTACCCCAAACGCCTGGAAGACGTTTGGATCAGTGGCGAGCGCGCGCTGCCAGTTCGCAAAACCGATAAATCGTGTGTCCTGGGGTGTGGCCAGGTTGAAATTCAGCAGAGAGAAGCCGAATGATGCAACAAAGGGAACGAAATAAAAAACGACGATGCCGATGAGCCACGGGCTCAAGAAGATCAGACCCCAGATTGTTCGCTCACGTTGGAAGCGGCCTCGTTTCGGGGCAGTGGCTGTCTGCTGGGTCAGCGAGCCGTCCCGGGAAGTTGCGGTTGCCATGATTGGCCATCTCCTCCTGGCAGAAGCGGTCCGGAGCAGGCGCTATTGTGCCTGCTCCGGACCGCTCTTGTTTACTCACTATTGATTGCCGGCGGCATCAAAGATGGCCTGCAGATCGGCGATCAGCTTGTCGAGCTCGGCATCGACGTCGAGACCGGGGTTCTCTGTCAGCAGCGTCCAGAACTCATTGTAGCGCTCGTTCGCTTCCTGAGGGCTGGGCATATAGCTTTCGTGGTTGGGGTTATCGGCATAGGCCATGCTGGCCGTCACCACGTCCCAGTTGGCTTCTTCACCGCCCGGCACAGTGCCGGCGAAGTTGGCGAAATAGTCGGGCTGCAGGCTCAGCCGGGCCGGCATGCCGCCATACATCTTGGTCATATCTGCCGCGTTTTCACCCAGGAAGTAGCTGAGAACGGCAAAGGCTTCATCGGGGTGCTGCGTGCTCTTCATAATCCCAAAGGTGTCGGCATGCATCTTGGCGGTGATCGTGCCGTTGTAGGCGGGCATAGCGGCCGTGTCCCAGGCAAAGTCTACGTTGCCCATGCAGCAGCCGGCGTACCAGAGATGGGTGTGGGCCATGGCAACGTTGCCGGACTCAAACCAGTTGCCGCCGCCCAGGATGTCGCTTTCACCATAGGGGCCGCTGGGATAGAAGTAATCGGTCCACATGCCGCCGTAGAACCACTTGGTTGCCTCGCGCCAGTGGTCAGGGACCTGGGCGTTGCCTTCGCTGTCCACGACGCTACCGGCGCCAAAGAGGGTCGACGCGCCGCGCCAGTCGGTCCACTGCTCACCGTAGCCGAACTGGACGATGCTGTCGGGATCGAAATCGGGGCTGGTGGCATCGTTGCCGTTGGCGTCCACCGTCAGCAGCTTGGCCAGCTCGGTCATCGTCTCAATGTTCCATTCCCGCTCATTGCCTTCGGCGTCGATGTAGGGCGCACCGTATTCCTGGGGCGGATAGGGAAGACCGGCTTCGTCGAAGAGATCCTTGTTGATGGAGAGATACGATGGGAAGATGGCGAAGGGAAGACCCAGCTGACCTTCACTCCTATCCACGTAGAACTGGACCATGCCCTCATCGAAATCGGAGAGATCGTAGGCGTTCTTCTCGATCAGCTCCGTGAGATCCAGCCAGGCGCCCCGGAAGAAGTCACGCCCGCGGATGCCGACCGGCCCGACGAGATCCGGTGCATTGCCGGCGGCAATCTGGGTAGCCAGCGTGGTGTAGGCTTGGTCAGCATCAACGATCTCGAGAACCAACTCGATTTCGTCCTGCGATGCGTTAAATTCCTCGACAACCGCCTCCTGAGGCGCAAACATGGGCTCATCTGAACCTGCGCCAAGGCCGACAAACCAGCGCACCTGGACCCGGTCGCCGGCAGCCGGCGCCTCGGCTCCTGCCGCGGCTGCTTCGGTGGCGGCCTCGGTGGCTGCTTCGGTGGCGGCCTCTTCGATGGGCGCAGCGCCCGGTGGTTGGGCCGGCGCGGCGCCGCCGCACGCGGCCAGCAGCATGCCAGCGATCAATGCAAGGCTGACAAGCAGAAATGAAAGCCGTTTCATACTTGGATCTCCTTCCTGTAAATAGATGGCAGCAAATCTGTGCGAGATGGCAGTGAGCATAGCACCGCGGGAGCTGGTCAAACGGGACGAAGGCCGCGCTGAGAACGCATGCGGATGCGGTGAAAGCCGGCCAGGCGTGCCCGCTTGCAGGCAGGTGCTATGGATCACCAGAAATCCGAATAATGCGAAAGCGATTTCATGATATTTGGCTATCGAGGGGGAAAGTTCTGAAAGCGATTTCAAATATAGCACCGGTTTTACCCGATGTCAAGCCCTTTTGGGTCTTTTTCAAGAAATCGGTTTCATGATATACTCTTATTCCACAGCGCAGAAGGAGCGAATATGGAACAGAACAGAAAGATTACCATTCAGGACATCGCCGAGAAGGCCAAAGTCTCCAAGAGCACCGTTTCGCGCGTCTTGACCAGCACTGCTCGCGTGGCCGATGACAAGCGCGCCGCAGTGCTCAAAGCCATGGATGAGCTCAATTACCGGCCCAATATCTTTGCGCGGGGATTGGCCAGCGGGCAGTCGTTGACCATCGGCGTCCTGACCCAGAACTTTGGCAGTCCGTTTTTCGATGCGATCCTGCGCGGCATTCTCCAGGGGCTCAACGGCAGCAGCTATTCCGCCATCTTTACAGATGGTCGTTGGCAGGCGGAGATGGAAGAAGAGGCATTGCGCACGCTATTGGGGCGGCAGGTCGACGGCGTGATCGTCGTGGGTGGGTTCAGCCCCGGCGCAACCTTGGCCCGGGTAGGGGAACAGGCGCCCATCATCGTCGTTGGCCGCCGCATCGCGGAGCTGGCGGATCGTTGCATCTGGGTCGACAACTACCAGGCAGCCTATGACGTCACTCGCTATCTGCTCGACGCCGGCCATCGCCGCATCGCCCACATTGCGGGCACCCTCTCCCACGAGGATGCCGTGGCCCGGCGTGATGGCTATATGAGAGCGCTGCAGGATGCGGGTATCGCGGTAAACCGGGCGCTGATTGTCGAAGGCGACTTTCGCAGCCACTCGGGACTCATGGCGGTGGAGATGCTCTTCACGCGGGGCGAGCCATTCAGCGCCATCTTCGCCGCCAATGACCAGATGGCGGTAGGCGCGCGGCTGGCCTTGCATCGCCGGGGCATCCGCGTGCCCCAGGATGTGGCCTTGGTGGGCTTTGACAACCAGGTCGACTCGGCCTACATGGTTCCACCGCTAACGACGGTAAACCAGCCGGCCGTGGAGATGGGTGAAGCCGCGGCCAGGGCCATGCTCCAGTTACTGAAGCACCAGCCCGTGCAACTGCCGGTTTTCCGTACCGAGCTTGTTATTCGGGAGTCGGTTGTACGTCTGCAATGAGGGGATTATGGGAAACGATACGAATGTATCGTTACTCGTTTCGTATGATCGCGCATTTGGTTGACCGCCCAATATGGCAAGTGATACACTCCCAATAAGGCCGAACAGCAACCAATACCCGTGTATTCGGAAAGTTCAATGCCTGAGGTTTCTCGTTTTCAGGGGATTATTATCACGATGTATCATGGCGATCCGGCGCGCCACGCTTTACCGCACTTTCATGCACGCTACGGTGAATATCGCGCCAGCTTCCTAATTGATCCGCCCGCTTGGCTAGCCGGAGTCATGCCACGCCGCCAACTTCAATTGGTTTTGGGCTGGGCAGAATTGCACAATGAGGAACTCAAAGCAAATTGGCAACGGCTACTGGATGAAGAGCCCATCAATCGAATTGAGGGGCTTGCGTAAGAGGGGATATCATGCCGGCGAAGATGGATGTGTATTACGATGTAAAGGCAGTTGATATTGTCGGCGACTACACGCTGCGTCTCACCTTTGAAGATGAGACACAACAGGTGATCGACTTTGAGCCGGTGTTACTCGGCCCCGTTTATGAACCGCTGCGCGATATTGATCAGTTCAATCGGGTCAAACTCAATCCAGATACGGGCACGATTGAGTGGCCGACGGGAGCCGATTTCAACCCGGCCATTCTGCACGACTGGCCCAACTATAGAGAGCGGCTGATCGCTGAACGCCGGCAACGATATAGCGTGTCATCCTGAATAGGTTACTCAGGCATATTAGGATTGCTCCCATCAGCATCGCCTAAGCAATTAGGATTTCTACATACCCTTCTGTTCCCTGCACGCGAATTCGTTGCCCATCTTTTATCAGTTTGGTAGCATTTTCCACTCCGACAACTGCTGGTATGCCATACTCACGTGCGATAACTGCGCCATGGGTCATCAGTCCACCAACTTCGGTGACTAGGCCTTCTATGGATACAAACAATGGTGTCCAGCTAGGGTCAGTAAAGGGAGTGACTAATATATCTCCATCTTCTAGATCGGCATCTTCCATCCTTAAGATGACACGTGCTCGTCCCTCGATAACTCCGGAAGAAACAGCCAGACCGACAATCGCGCCGGCTGGGAGATCTTCTCGTTTGTAGGCACCGGCAACGATTTCACCATCAGAGGTGATAACACGGGGCGGGGTTAGTTTTTCAAAGAATTTGTGCTCGTCTTTTCGTGTGCTGATGATCTGGTAATCAACTTGACGTGTGCGGACGGCCTCGCGAAGTTCTTCAAAAGTGAGATAGTAGATATCTTCTTTTTCATGAATCACCTTGGCTTGTACGAGTTTTTCGGCTTCTTTCAGTAAAGCCTGCTTATAAACGAAGTAGCGATTCATCATGCTGTATTTTGGATATTCACGATAACCGCTGAAATTCCGGATGAGGTCGATCATTCGTTTCGTTTCTTTGGCCTTTTGTTCACCATCGGGTAATTGCTTCAACCGCTCTAACAACTCTTGTTCTTTTTTCAAGGCTTCCTGTCGCCCTTGCTCAAATTTCCGATTGCTGGCATTGGGCTCAAGGTTTTT
>JACFMY010000067.1:7207-20814 GCA_019455155.1 Caldilineaceae bacterium | reverse complement strand
TGTCCGCAGCGACTGGCCGCGGGATCATGCCGCGCTATGTCCCGAAGTTGTTGGCTATGTTTGAAGCGGAGGAGCACACGCGCGCAGACATGCCTCACCAGCCGCCCCCGCGCCCCACCCAGCCCCTGATCGAGCCGTTGAGCGAACGTGAGTTGGAGGTCCTCCAACTCGTTGCCCAAGGACTCTCCAATCGCGAAATCAGTGAACGGCTCTTCCTCGCCTTGAGCACCGTGAAAGGGCACAACCGGGTAATCTTCGACAAACTACAGGTCCAGCGACGCACCGAAGCGGTCGCGCGTGCCCGGGAGCTGGGTCTGTTGTAGCCGCGTGAGTCTGCCCGCACGCGGTTTACGAACCAGGTCTTCGCAGCGTCTCCCCTCCCCACGACCCCACAACAATACCCCCAGACAATACTTTAGTATCTACACCCCAATACCCCTCGGCCCGTATGCTACCTGTACTTTGAGCGAGTGGCACAGACCGTCATAACCGGCCACAGCAGGTACAGAGCAATGTCAGAGGAACACGAGTCAAAAAGCGATCCAAGTGAACCAGTTGTCTATCACATCCGGATCAAAGGCCATCTGAGCCGTCAATGGACAGAGTGGTTTGCGGGCGCAACCATTACGTTGGAAAAGAACGGCGAAACGCTTTTGATCTGCCCGGTGGCCGACCAGGCAGCATTGCATGCGCTGCTGCGCAAAGTGCGTGATTTGAACATGCCGTTGATCTCCGTCATACGCACAGCGCCCGGCCAGGCGGGTCCGCCAGATAGCTAGCTCGACGCAACCAATCACCATCATTCAACAAAAGGAGCATTGAGATGACTGCCATGACCAAGAGCACGACCGCACCAAACACCTATGCACGCGCCGCAGGGTTCCTGTACCTGGCTATTATCGTGTCGGGAATCTTCGCCGAGTTCTTTGTTCGCGCCAGCCTCGTGGTGCCAGGAGATGCCACGGCAACCGCCAATAACATTATGGCTGCTGAGGGGCTATTCCGTACCGGCATTGCCGGCGACTTCATCATGCTTGCGAGCGATGTGGCATTGGCCCTGGTCTTCTTTGTGTTGTTCAAGCCGGTAAGCCATGCGCTCTCCTTGCTTGCCGCGTTTTTCCGCCTGGCACAGGCGGCTATTCTGGGCCTCAATCTGCTCAATCTCTTTTCTGCGCTGCAGCTTCTGAGCGGCGCCGGCTACCTGACAGTACTGGGCACGGACCAGCTGCATGCTCAGGCGTTGTTCTATCTTGACGCGCACAGCACTGGATACTCGATTGGCCTCGTGTTCTTTGGCCTAAGTTGCTTTGTCCTTGGCTATCTCATAGTCAAGTCGGGCTATGTGCCGAGAATCCTGGGCATCTTGCTCCTCTTCGCAGCCGTGGGCTATCTCACCGATAGTTTCGCAGGCTTCCTGTTGCCCAACTACGCCACCTACGCAGATCTCTTCGCCGTGGTTGTCTTTGCACCGGCGATCATTGGAGAGCTGTCGCTTGGCTTGTGGCTGCTGTTCAAGGGCGTCAATGTCCAGCGTTGGAATGGCGCCACCGCCGTGGACAGCACACACGCCAACGCGATGGCGGCGTAGCGTAGGCGCCAGCGCCCGGCTCACTCGCCGGGCGCTGGCGTCATTCATCTTTACGCAGCCTATTCTGCATCGCCAATTGCACAGGGAGAGAAGACTCATGAAAGCCATGATCTACACAGAGTACGGATCGCCGGATGTCCTGCAGTTCAAAGAGGTGCCGGCGCCAACCCCCAAAGACAATGAAGTGCTGGTACAGGTCCATGCGGCCTCGGTCAACCAAGGTGACTGGTATCTCCTGCGGGGTGAGCCGTTCCTGGTCCGGCCCGAGTCCGGGCTGCTGAAACCCAAGCACCCGATCCTGGGCGCCGATGTTGCGGGGCGGGTTACGGCGGTGGGCCGCGACGTCAAGCGCTTTCAGCCCGGCGACGAAGTTTTCGGCGACCTGTCCGCAAATGGGCGGGGCGGATTCGCGGAATATGTCGCCGCTCCCGAAACGGCATGGGCGCCGAAGCCGGCTGGTGTGCCATTCGAGAAAGCTGCAGCCGTGCCCACGGCGGCCGTCACCGCGCTGCAGGCGCTGCGCGACAAGGGACAGATTCAGCCGGGGCAAACGGTCCTGATCAACGGCGCGTCTGGCGGGGTGGGTACGTTCGCGGTGCAGATTGCCCGCGCGTTCGGGGCCGAGGTCACGGCCGTGTGCAGTACGAGCAAAGTGGACATGGTGCGTGCGCTGGGTGCTGACCGGGTCATCGATTACACGCAGGAAGATTTCGCCCAGAACGGGCAGCGTTACGACCTGATCTTCGACACGGTGGGAAACCGGTCAGTTGCCGAATACCGGCAGGCCCTGCACCCCAAAGGGGCCTTTGTCACCTGCGCCTTTCTCCCGGCCCTTATCTTCCTGGGCCCATGGCTGGCCATGACCGGTGGGCAGAGGATGGCCAACATGCTGGCGAGACCAAACAACCAGGACCTGGCGTTTTTGAACGAGCTGCTTGAGGCGGGCAAGGTCGTGCCGGTTATTGACAGATGTTACCCGTTGAGCGAAGTTGCCGAAGCGCTCCGCTATCTTGGCAAGGGACAGGCTCGAGGCAAAGTAGTGATTACCCTGTAGTTGCGCCATGAAATGGAACAGACGTTGGGTCACCGAAAGCCAAAATTGCAGAGTTTACCGTGTACGCCATTCGGCTTGGACGTCAGCGGGCACTGTAACTGTTCCGGGACTGAGCAGTTACAGTGCCCGCTGAGATCTACGTTCAATTCAGCCGTTATGTACCACAGTAATGACGACATTTCCCGCTTTCTGCCCTGTTTCCACATACCTGTGAGCCGCGGGGATCTGTTCCAGCGGATAGCGTCGATCGATGACGGGTCTTATCTTTCTCATCTCAGCAAGCTCTTTGAGGAAAACCAAATCTTCTGTCTTGTGGCTTGCCAGCTCGAATATCACTTTCTTACTACTCGTGCGTGAAGTCCATAGCCCTCGAACCATCTTTGAGAGCCGGGGGTTCGCGATCAGATAGCGTCCATTTGGCTTTAGCGACCGTATGCTGCGTGAGAACGGGCTCTTGCCCACCACGTCAAAAATAACGTCATAGGTCTGCCCGTTTCTGGTGAAATCCTCTTGCGTATAATCGATGACCTGGTCGGCGCCAATCGAGCGCAGCATGTCCAGTTTGCCCGTGCTGTCCACACCAGTCACCTCAGCACCCAGATACTTGGCCAGCTGTATCGCAACAGTACCTATACTGCCGCCCGCGCCGTTGATAAGGACTCTTTCTCCGCGCTGGATATTACCTTTTCTAAGAAAATGCAATGCTTCAAGTCCACCAACAGGCAAGGCGGCGGCTTCCTCGTAGGTCAGATTGGCTGGCATTTTTGCCAATGCCCCGTCTTCAGATTTCTCTGGCAGGCAGATGTATTCCGCATAGGTGCCAAGGCCAAAGCCGGTCACACCAAACACCTGGTCACCTTCTTCGAATAGCCTGACGTCTTTGCCAGCTGATTCAACCTCTCCAGCCAGCTCCTGCCCTAGAATCGTGATCCTTTCCGGTTTTCTGAGGCCTGCGTAGATGCGCATGGGAATCCATAACCCGAGGGGGAACTTGAGACTCCGAGCCTCACAGTCGCCGGCGGTGACGGTTGTCGCATGGATCTTTACCAGCACTTCGTGGTCCTTCGGCGCCGGCTTTTCCACTTCTCGAAGCTGAAGGCCATCCGGCGGCCCGTATTTTGTCCATACCATCGCTTTCATAGGCACCCCTTCCTATCTCGCTAGGTCTTGTTGTCATGCTCCACAGTGATCACGACATCGCCCTTTTTGTGCCCTTTTTCGACATAGCGGTGGGCTTCGGCAATCTGGTCCAAGGGATAGGACCTGTCGATAACGCTTCTCAGCTTGCCCGCCTCAATCAGCTCTGTTACGAGACTCAGCTTTTCCTTCGTCTGGGTCAGGCCGGTGGCGGCAAAGATCGCTTTTTGGCTGCCGATCCTTGAAGTCCAAGCCATTTGGAGCATGATTGCCAGCGTGGGGACGGTCAGGAGATAGACCCCATTTGGCGTCAGCGAGCCCTTGCAGCGCGCATACGAGCTCTTGCCCACCGCATCGAAGATCACATCCCAGGTTTGACCACTTTGAGTGAAGTCTTCTTTGGTGTAGTCGATGACCTGATGGGCGCCAAGGGATCGCACCAGTTCCACGTTCGTCGAGCTACAGACCCCCGTCACTTCCGCGCCGTAGTGTTTCGCGATCTGTATGGCCCAGATACCCACCGAGCCGGAAGCGCCGTTGACCAGCACTTTCTGCCCGCTTTGTACGGCTGCCTTATCCCTGAGGAACGTGAGTGCGGTGTTTCCTCCATCACAGATGCCCGCAGCTTCCGCATAGCTCATGTTGGCCGGTTTGATGGAGACCGGGCCCGCTTCGGCCACACATGTGTACTCAGCGAAACAACCCTGCGCGAGGACGGTCGAGCCGAAAACGGGGTCGCCTACCTTGAATAGCGTTACATCTTTGCCGGCTGCTTCAATCTCCCCGGCGAACACAGTCCCTGGAATCGGAATCTTGGGTTTGAAGAAACCACTAAAGAACCTGACGATAAAGGGTTCTGCCTTCAAAAAGGCAACGTCCGAAGGCCCCACCGTTGTGGCGTGGATCTTCACCAGTAACTCGTTATCTTTGGGAACCGGCTTTTCGACCTCTGCCAGTTCCAGGACATCGGGGGATCCGTATCTTGTGCAGATGATTGCTTTCATCAGGATGTCTCCCGTGGGCATCGAGAATTGGGGCATAGTGCTCCGCGCCGGGGCACAACTCATACAATATCACATGTGGCCAGGTGGAAACTCAACGATCATACGTTATGCAGTGTCGCTTTTCCGGGCTCACGTGTCGTTGTGGGCTTGAACATGATTTGACCGGGGATTGATAGAGCGCTGCCCTGTAAGGGTGAGCATCAACGCAGCTAAGCAAGGCGCATGATGAAAAGAGACCGCCCTCCACGATTTGAGCAACTTTCATCAGTCAGGTGATCTGTTTGGCCCATGCCACGGCCACGAGATTACGGTACACTAACTATGAGGCGCGCCCTACTTTGTAGGGTCACTTGTTGTGGTCGCCAATAGGAACACAGCGCGGCGGCTCCATCAGATGCATTCCACTCCCCCTTTAAGCTCTGCCGGTCGTTGTAACCGGACACATTTGGGGATGTGAAGCGTTTAGCTGTCGCAATCAGATCACGGGCCAACACCGGACAACAGACTCGCCCCAGCATCCTACCTCGAGGAATCTTCGGCGCACACGTGCTTGGTTGACTTGTAGATTGCACTTGTTGCATCACTCTGTAGACCGGGTGCCAGTGCTCAGATTGGCGTCAGAAGAAAGCAAAACTCTTTATCCCTGCCACATTCCTCACAGAAAGGAAGGAATTATGTGGTATAGAAATGCCGGGTTTGTCTGGTTCGGGCTGCTGCTTGTGCTTGCAGCTGTCCTGCTAGTAGGCGGTACTGCCATTCCTGTGGCTGCCGCACCAGTTGCCCAGGATACCGTTCCTGGTACGACAGTCCCTACAACTGCCGTCCAGCCTGAGTCCTGTATGACATGTCACAGTGAAGCCGGCGCCAAACATCAGGCGTCCTATGATGAACTGTATCAGGATGGTGTTATTCAAGTTACCGATCTGGCCTACGCGTTTACTGCGCCAGATACGACCACGGTAACCTTCAAGATGACCAAAGACGGCGAACCCTTTGACGCCAGAAAGGCAGATTCGCTGGCGATTTACTTTGCTCCGTATACCGGTACAAACTTCCAGTTCGAGCCGGCCATGGAAAGAATGTCCCTGATGGGGGATCTGACCTACGATGGCGCCGGTGGTAATACGAGCACGCTGGTGGGAGATGCCCCAGATGTGAGCAATGTGGCTGGTCTCATCGTGGTGTACGGCGCGGATGAGGTCGTGGGGCGGCTGCCTGCCCGCGTCCGCCTGGCCAAGTATCCGTTTGCTGCTCTGCTCGAAACGGGAGACGGCGTCGATTATGTCTCCGCCGCCAATAACGCCGGCTGCGAGAAATGCCACACGGTGCCCTACCTCAAGCATGGCTATATCTACAGCCAGGTCAATCACGATCCCGCCAATGATTTCTATACCTGCAAAGCCTGCCACCTGGATAACGGTGAAGGCGGCCATTTCGAATGGCAGCTTTTGGTCGATGATCCGCCGTTGGCCGCGGCCTTCCTCGCAGAAGAAGTCGAGTTGACGCCGGAGCAGGAAGCCCAATACGCGTATCAGACGACGCTCATGAACGACGTGCACATGTCGCATGCCATGGAATTCCCCTATCCCCAGTCCATGGCCAACTGCGTAACCTGCCACGAAGGCAAACTAGATGTCGTGCTGGCGGATGACAAATTCACGGTGCAGACCTGCAAGAGCTGCCATCCCATGACCGGCTCCGAGGACTATGGGACCGCCGAGCTTGCCCTCACGACCCTGGTGACCCCCGAGGACCATGAAGACATGGACCTGAATACAGAGGATTGCACCACTTGCCATGGCTCGCGAAAGAAGGCCCCTGGATTCACTGACTTCCACACCGGCTATGACAAGGTGATCTACACTGCCGACGGGCTGAAATATTCCGATGCCATTTCCGTCACCATTGACAGTGCGTCCTTTGACGGCAGCAGCCTCACCATCGAGTTCAGCGCGGCCGAATCGCCGGATCTTGAGGGGCTCGATGTGGCGGACATCTCACCAACCGTGCTGGTCGGGCTGTACGGCTACGACACGAAGGACTACATTATCGGCCCGCACGAACGGCTCTATGACGATAATAACGATGGCACGATTGACAGAAACGACCAGCGAGCCCTGGAATTTACTGTAGGTGAAGAGCACCCGCGTCTTACCACGGTAGCGGCCGGGGACGGCAGCTGGGAGGTTACGGCAGACCTGTCGCCATGGGCTGACATGATCGCCGGTAACGTCGTCAAACGCGTGGAGATCGGTGTCATGCCGGCTCTGGAAAATGCCGACGCCGTTACGCTGGCGCTCAACGCTCCGTCGAGAACCTTCGACCTTGGCGCCAATGCTTTTGTTGATGACTTCTACAGCCCCATCGCCAAGGTGGCGGACGGCTGTAACAACTGCCACGAGGCGCTGGCGACGACCTTCCACTCACCTGACCGAGGTGGGAATATCGTCGTCTGCCGGCTATGCCACATCACGAAGAGCGGTGGTTCTCATCTGGAAATGCAGTCGCGGTCCATCGATTCCTATGTCCATGCCGTCCATTCGTTCCAGGCATTCGATATAGGCGATATCGATTTCACCGATCCAGTGCAGGCCATCCACTTTTAGCTTCTCATCGAGTTCCCGTACCCCACGCATGGCTGCACCAACTGTGCATCCTGCCACGTGGAGGGTACGAACAATGTTCCGGACCAGTCCATGTCATTGCCCGGCTTGCTCTCGGCCTCCGACCCAGTCACGGGCTGGGACAGAAAGATCGGTGAAGTGCCGGCCTATGTCACCGGTCCTGCCTCGCGAGCCTGTGGTGGTTGCCACCGCGCGGTGCTGATCAACGAAGATGCAGTTGCTGAGCTCATCTCGTTCAACCAACACACCAAGCAGGGTGGCTATCTCATCGAGCAGGGAGAGGATGCCAGCAAGATCCTCAGCGAGGTTATCGATCAGGTCATGGCATGGTTCAAGTAAGTGAGGAAAGCGAGGTGGGCTCCGGCCCACCTCAGCCAAAGAGAAAGGGTCCTGCGGGACCCTTTTTTTGTTACGGGCAGTATTGGAAACATTGTGTTCCAAGATGGAACAGGACCAACTGCGTCTCAGGATTTCAGAGTTCGGTAAGGAGGACGCTATATTTCTTACCTCGATTGATGATTATTCCTTTGTGTGCTAGTATTACTGCAAATGCAAGTTGTAGATCGAAAGGAGATTACGCTGATGGCAGAAACCAAAGAGTTTATCGCCACCGTAACCAGCAAGGGGCAGGTAACCATTCCGGTGGAACTGCGTGAACGACTTGGAATCTCTGCCCAGGACAAGGTCGTCTTCCGCCTGGTTGAGAATCACAAAATAGAAATCGAGCCACTTCCCATGAGCCTTGAAGAAGTGTTTGGCTCCGTAGCGCCACTGCACAGACCAGAAGACTTCGATGACATACATCGAATTGCTCAGGAAGAGCGAGAAGAGAAATTGCTCAAGAAACTCACGAAGCAACCATGACTTTTGTCGATACCAATATCTTCATTCGCTATTTGACCAGAGACGATCCTGAAAAGGCGTCCGCTTGCTATCGCCTCTTTGAGAAAGCTAAGCTCGGTCAAATCGAGCTAACGACTTCGGAATCGGTGATCGCTGAGATTGTGTTTATCTTATCATCCAGGCGCCTATATGGTCTTTCGCATCAAGATGTTCGAGTTCGTTTGTACCCAATCATCTCATTGCCTGGGTTGAAACTCACCAACAGACGCCGGTATCTACGTGCGCTCGACGTTTACAGTGACAACAACATTGACTTTGAAGACGCCATTTCCATTGCGGCGATGGAACGGCAAAAGATCAGCCAAATATATAGCTACGATGAGGACTTGGATCAGGTCAAAGGTTGTGAAGTCTCCCGGATAGAGCCTGAATAGCTTTGGTTCTTTCACCATCGTGCCGCATGCGGTGGTCAACAACGAAGCATGCCCGATTCTTCAGTACGCCCAACCGATCTTCGTCTGGCCGAGTTGATGGCCGCCCTCTCTATCGCCACCGATCTAGGGATGGGGCAGCCTATGGAATTCGCCATGTCGACCTGCATCATTGCTGTACGCCTGGGCGAGGCGGCCGGCCTGAGCGATACCGAGCTGCGCGACGCCTATTATGAAGCCCTGCTTCGCTATATTGGCTGCAACGCCGACACCTACTGGGCGGCCTCCATCTTTGGCGACGAGCTAGCCCTGCGCGCGGATTTCGCCAAGATCGACAGCGGTGACAACCTGCGTGTCCTCAGATTGATGCTGCACTACATGCGCGAGGCCAACGCCGGCGCCAATCCGCTGCAGATGGTGCAGGCCGTCGCCCAGGGCTTCGCCCAGGCGCCGCAGCTTGCCACCAGCTTTTTCCCCGGCCATTGCGAAGTCGCGCAACGGCTGGCGACGCGCCTGGGGTTTCCGCAGAGTTTTGTCCAGACCGTCGGCCAAATCTATGCGCGCTGGGACGGCAAGGGCATACCGGCGCTGAAAGGTGAAGCCATTTCCACCGCCATGTTGGTGGCGGCGCTGGCGCAGGATGCCGTCACGTTCTATCACCTGGGCGGTGTGGAGGCCGCAACGGCCATGGCGCGGCAACGCCGCGGCGGCGCTCATTCACCCAGGTTGGTCGATCTATTTTGTGCCCGGGCAGAGCAGCTGTTCGCCGGGTTTGATACTGAACCGACCTGGCAGACCGTGCTGGCCATCGAACCGGGCCCACAACGCACGCTGAACGAAACAGAGCTCGACAATGCCTGCGAGGCCATGGCTGATTTCGCTGACATCAAGTCGCCCTATTTCCTCCACCACTCGCGCCGCGTGGCGGATCTGGCCGCCAGTGCCGCCCAACGTTGTGGTCTGCCCGCAGGCGACGTGAAGCTGATTCGCCGCGCTGGTTACCTCCATGACATAGGCAAAGTGGGCATCAGCGCGGGTGTCTGGAGCAAAACGGAGCCATTGAACGACCGCGAATGGGAGAAGGTACGGCTGCATCCCTACTATACGGAACGGGTGCTGGCGCGCCCATCCGAACTGGCCCGCATCGGGGCATTGGCTGCGCTCCATCACGAGCGTCTCGATGGCTCAGGATATTTTCGTGGCCTGACCGCAACGAGCCTGCCTCTCGCGACGCGCATTCTTGCCGCCGCCAATACCTACTGCGCGCTTACTGAGCTTCGCCCTCATCGCCCGGCACGTTCCGCGGATGAGGCAGCCGGCGAACTCAAGCACGAAGTCAGAGCCGGTCGTCTCGATGGTGACATCGTCAATGCCGTGCTCGCGGCCGCGGGCCACCGGGCGCCGCCGGTGAAGCACGCGATCGTGGCTGGATTGAGCGAACGGGAAGTCGAAGTGCTGCGTCTCCTCGCGCGTGGCCACACCATGAAAGAGATCGCTGCCGAACTGATCATCTCCTTCAAGACCGTCGACCGCCACATTCAGAACATCTACACCAAGATCAACGTCTCCACCCGCGCCGCCGCTACTCTTTTTGCCATGGAGAACAATCTGTTGGCATAGCTGGCCCACGTATGTTCCCCATGGGAAGCGCCGATCGCTTGGCGGGAATGGGGAACTTTCCCGATGCGGGCTCCAGCTGGTTGGGCGATACTGGTGCCGGCTGTTCAAACAGAAACAGCCGGACGCAATCAGACCAGCCAAATGGCAACAGACTGTCAGACAAGGAGTCGCGCAATGTCAAGCAATTCCAAACAAGCAACCATCGTTGAGGCCGGGAAAGGCCGCAAGCTTAATGTCCTGGGGCATACCGTCAATGTGGTGCTCGGCAGCCGCGAGAGCCAGGGTGATAGCTTCGTCTTCGAGGCGATCTCGCCCGCCGGGCTCGTCGTCCCACCCCATATCCACGAGAACGAGGACGAGTACGGCTACATCGCCGAGGGTGTCTACGAGATCTACCTCGACGGGCGCACCTATGAAGCGACGGCCGGGGCCTTCCTGTACTTCCCGCGCCACAGTGCGCACGGATTCCGCAATATTGGCTCAACCACCGGCAAGATGATCTGGATATCGACGCCCGGCGCCAGCGTTGAACGCTTCTTCGATGAGCTGGGCGCCCTGCCGGCCGATGCCCCGCCCGACTTGCAGAAGGTGGCCGGCATTTTCACCAAGTACAACATGCAGGTATTGCCGCCGCCAGAGAAGTAAGGTGTGGATGCCGGGCCAACCTATGGCGCACCGTGCCCCAGCGACACACGTGCACCCACCCAAAGCGAACCCCTGGCTGCCGGGGTACTGGCAACCAGGGGTTCGGTTCGTCTATGATGATGGCGCGGCCTATGCGAACCACCGCAGATGCTATTCGCGGGCAGCGGCCTCGGCGTTGACAAGCCCGTGACCAAAGAACGAGGTACGGCCATTCTTGCCATAGCAGCGTTCGCGCGGGTCGTTCTCGAGCAAGGCAGGCGGGCAAGAGAGCGGCTGCGCCGTGCGCTGAACAGCCGCCTTGAGCGCGCCGGGACTCCATTCGGGATGGTTCTCCTTGATCAGCGCGGCCACGCCGGCGGCATGCGGTGACGCCATGGACGTGCCGTTGAGGAAGCCGTAGCGATAGCCGCCATCCGCCAGCACGGTGAGCCCATCGAACCTGGGGTCACCCGTCTGCTCAAGGAAATCGAAGAAGTCCCAAATACCATTGTCCGGATCGCTCGTACTCGACAGCGCGCCCAGGACCGCGTCCTGGCGGGTGTTCGTGGCCCGGAAATAGTCTCCTCCGGGCGCACCCACATCCACATCCAGAGCCATGCCCTCAACTTCGGTATTGCCGGAAACCGACAAAAGTCAAGGAATAAAAGATGCTCCGGTGCTACCCTGGACACAGAGCAGGGAACTGGCACCTCCTCAACCGGGCACCGAGAACCTTGACCTCCGCGCTGATCTGGAGGCGATTGCAGGGGTTCTGTTCCACGCCAACATTGGCTCGGGATTCGAGGTTCTCTTGCTCAGCACTCTGGCGGCAGTCCTGGTATAGCCATGATTGGCCGCGCGCCAATCTACTTTTGCATTGCTGTTACGGAGGAGACTATGTACTCAAAATTCTCTAAGCTTGCATCGATCCTTGCTTTTGTCATCGGCGCCATGGCCATATTTGCCGGTGGGCAGGTGTTGCTCGGGCGCGTCCCAACCTATTACGTGATTGACTGGCTCCCAATCTACAACTTCACGGTTGGAGCGATCACCTTCTTCTATACGGCCATCGTGATCTGGAGAGACGGCAGATATGCTGTGCCGGCTGCGGGTGCAACCTTAGCTCTCCACAGCGCTGTCATGGCCATACTACTGACTGTATATCGAGATGTCGTTGCTGGAGACAGCCTCGTGGCCATGACTGTGAGAATCGTGGTTTGGGTCATGATCCTCACCTTACTGCTCATCCAGTCGCGAAAAACAAGAACAATAAAAGGGCGGGAACAAAACGTGTAACGTCCCGCGAGGAAGGGTCTGGACATACTATGAATACAGAAAGTCGCACGATTACGCTACCCTTACATTCCACTGCCGGCCCAGCAGCGGAGCCGGGGCGCGAATGGCGCCAACGCCGTCGCTTCCACAGCCACAACGGCTGGGACATGGCCGAGACGTTGGCCGGTCTATTCTCCCCCCGCCTCGGTGTGCTCAGTACCCGGCTCGACCGCACAGGTAACACTGTGACCATCACCTACGATCCGGCCCGCTTCTCACTGGATCAGGCCAAGTCGCTGGCCCAGGAGGTGGGCCTGTCGCTGGGCGGGAGTGTCCACCACTGCATCCTGGACCTGCCCGATGTCGCCCGGGCCGAGAATGCCGGTCCATTGGAAGAACGGCTGCAGGAGATACCAGGTGTGGCCCGGGCCGCCGTCAATCCGGTATCCCGCACGCTCACCGTCGAATATCTCGACGGTATGGGATTATCCAACGCCGATATCATGGGCCAGCTGCGCAGATGGGGTTACCAGGTCCGTGACCTGCGCCTGCCTGCTGGTTGGTGGGAACGCCACTATCTGGCATTCCTCACGGCGGTGGCCGCGCTGGCCCTGCTGGCAGCCTGGCTCTTGGAACGCGCCGGGGCAGCGCCCGGGCTGGTCACGGCCTTCGCCGCTCTGTCCTACCTGGCAGGCGGTGGCTTTGCCGCCCGCAACGGCTGGCGGGCCCTACGCCAGGGACAGATTGACGTAGACACCCTGATGGTAACAGCTGCCCTGGGAGCGGCCGCCATCGGCCTGTGGCTAGAGGGCGGCATCCTGCTCTTCCTCTTTGCCCTTAGCAACGCCCTGGAGCATTACGCTTTGGACCGTACGCGCCATGCCATCCGGGCCCTGATGGATCTGCGCCCGGATCGGGCGCTGGTCCGGCGCAACGGCCAGGAAGTAACGGTAGCCGTCGAGGAGCTGCGTCTGGATGATACGGTCATTGTGCGGCCGGGCGAGCGCATCCCGGCCGACGGCCAGGTGGCGGCGGGCGAGTCGGCAGTGGACCAGGCGCCCATTACGGGCGAATCGATCCCGGTGCCCAAGGCGACAGGTGACACGGTATTTGCCGGTACCATAAATGGGCAGGGTTCCCTGGAGGTGACCGTGAGCCGGCGGGCGGAGGAGACCACCCTCTCCCGCATCATCCAGCTTGTGGAGGAGGCCCAGAGTGAACGGGCGCCGACCCAGGCCCGGCTGGACGCCTTCGAACAGAAGTATGCCATGGTCGTCATCGCCGCTGCGACCCTGGTGGCTGTCCTCCCTCCGCTGCTGGTGGGTTGGACGTGGACCGACGCCTTCTATAAGGCCATGACATTACTGGTGGTCGCCTCGCCCTGCGCCCTGGTCATCTCCACGCCGG
>JACFMY010000067.1:0-7197 GCA_019455155.1 Caldilineaceae bacterium | reverse complement strand
ATCCTCTCAGCCATTGCCGCCGGCGCCCGGCAGGGCGTGCTGTTCAAGGGCGGCGCCCATGTGGAGCGTTTGGCCCAGGTGAAGGTAGTGGCCTTCGACAAGACGGGTACGCTCACGGTGGGAAAACCGCTGGTCACCGATGTGAGTCCGCTGGATGGGGTGAGCGAAGCTGAGCTGCTGGCCACGGCTGCGGCGGTGGAAAACCGCTCCGAACATCCCCTGGCCCAAGCGGTGGTAGCTGCCGCCCACCAGCGGAGCCTCGACATCCCTGAGGCCACAGATCTGCAGGCCGCACCCGGCAGGGGAGTCACTGCAAGGCTGAATGGGCAGATGGTCTACATCGGCACGGAGAGATACCTCCAGGACAACGGCTACGCGGTATCCCGTGCATTGCTGGAACAGATCGACAGCCTGGAAACCCAGGGCAAGACCGTGATGCTGGTAGGAGACGCTGGAGCCGGCTCGGCCAGCGCCGGCCGCCTGCTGGGGCTGATCGCAGTGGCCGACACGTTACGCCCTGAGGCGGCTCAGGCAGTAGCCGGCCTGAAGGCGGCCGGCGTCGAGAGGGTGGTGATGCTCACGGGCGACAACACTCGCGTAGCGGAGGCCATCGGCGCCCAGGTGGGGATAGACCAGGTCGAAGCCGAACTTCTGCCTGAGGAGAAGCTAGCCGTCATCAAGGATCTGGTTACCAGATATGGACAGGTGGCCATGGTGGGCGATGGCGTCAACGACGCACCGGCCATGGCCAGCGCTGACATCGGCATTGCCATGGGGGCCGGCGGCACCGACGTGGCCTTGGAAACAGCCGACGTTGTGCTCATGGCCAGCGATCTGAGCCGGTTGCCCTATGCCCTGGACCTGAGCCGGCGGGCCATGCGGGTGGTGCGCCAGAACCTGGCCTTTGCCCTGGCCGTCATCGCCGTGCTCATCGTGAGCACCTTTTTCGGTGTTGTCAGCCTGCCCGTGGGTGTCGTCGGCCACGAGGGCAGCACTGTGATTGTCGTCCTCAACGGCCTGCGCCTCCTGCGCGGACGGTAGGCTGCCGCGGTTTGGGCAGGTCCATCTCCCCGGCATCCTCTGTGGGTTGGCCAGGGCATAGTCGACAAAAGTCATGGAGAAAGGCTTGTCCTCTGGTTATCCTGGAGCCAGAGGACATTCATTTTTTAAATTGGCGTGAGCCAACCTGCATGCAGGGTTGGTGATCAATATGAAAGGAGAAAAGAGTGATGAAGAAGCAGCTTACGCTTGGCATGCCAGTCCGGTGTCCGGAAGGTGAGGTGGGCACTCTGGATAGGGTTGTTGCCGATCCCGAGAGCCACGAACCCACCTTCCTGGTAGTCAAACATGGGCGCATGCCGCGCCGGCAGCGCCAGATCGTGATGCCGGTGAGCCTGGTGCGCGAGGTGACTGCAGAGGCCGTCATGTTGGACACGACGCTGGAGGCTCTGGAGACCTTCCCAGACTACGAGGTCACGGTGAAGAAACGGCCACCATCACAGCCAGATCGGACCCTACACGAGCCCCGCTTCCCACCGATCATGCGACCCTGGTTCCAGGACGGGACGGTGACGATGCGCGAGCGCACGGTTCCCGAGCGCACCGTAGACATCCAGCGTGGGATGACCGTGTATGACTGCGCTGGGGTGAAACTGGGCCAGGTCGATGGCATCATTGCCGATGCCGGGGAACACCGGGCCAGCCATCTGGTGCTGCAGCAGCAGCGCCGCCAGAAGGATGAGCAGCGATTGGTACCCGTCGACCTGGTGGACATGGTCATCCGCTCTCACGTCTACCTCTCTATCGCCAAGGAACATGTGCAGGGGCTGCCCGTCTACAGGCCGGATGTGCAGGAAGCGATCGAATAGCTCAAACAGGACAAGGGCGGAGTCCGCATCCTCACAGGGTGGGCTCCGCCCCTTAGCCTTTGCCGCCAGCAATGCGGGCGGCTTCTGGTAAAGATTTCAGCCGCAGCATAACGGCAATGCCAAGAGCCGGGCCTACCGGCAGTCCGAGGACACGTAGCGCGTCAGCAAAAAAGACCGAAAACCAGGCGTACATGGCAAACAGCTCCCACATGTGGCCGACGTAGCCAAGCGTCGCCAGCCGTACGCCGCGATTGGCAAGGACGAGTCCAGCTTCCCGGGGGTTGAAGGTGGCCGTAGGAAAAGGATATGGGCCTTGCTTGATGGCAAACTCCGTAATCAACCCGCCGGTGAGCGTCAACGCTGATGTGACGTAAATCACCACTCGCCAATCCAGCCCGCCTAACCCGTTTACGAGATGCGGCATCCCATTTCCAACCACAATTGCGCCGGCTAGAATCCCAAGCGCCAATCCGCGATCTGCCCGAAACCAGGTCGACATGAGCTTGAAGGCAGGGGGATAGACGCCTGCCAGGAAAAAGCCCGTTGCAAAACGCAGTGGGATCCCCAGGACAGCACCACCTGCCACCTCCAACAACGCATTGGCAGTGGCAGCACCGATTGCCCCGCCCAAGATCACGTGCCTGGGGGCAACGATGTCCGGCAGATTGAACACGCTGGAGACGATGGCTCCGCAGACAAAGCCAATCTGGACAGCGATGGTTAACCACGCGGCAGCGCTCGGGGTAAGTTCCCACGCCTCCCGCAACTGTGGAATGACTGCCGAAGCGGAGAACCAGGTTGACATCGACAATACGAGTGTAACCGCCAGCAAGGATAGCGCTCGCCAGCGCTTGCGATTCCCATCTACAGGCGCCTGACCACTCATTCACCTAACCCCTTCATGGAGCTCTCTGTGTCATGTCCAGTTCGGGGGTCGCCTCTTGTCTCCCAGCTCCGCCGCTTCAGCGCACCGCTATCCCCACGGCGCTGCCATCGGCTGGGAGCCCTCCGATTTCGCCCAAGAGAATCAAAGCGCCGCTGCCCTGGTCAATTTGATACATTGAGACAGTGCCGTCGCCGGCGTTGACATTGTAGAGATGGCGGCCGCCGGGTGAAATCGCCAGATCGACCGGACCGCGTCCAGTGACTGCCGCCACTGCGCTGAGCAAGGCAAGGCTGCCATCTCCGGCGACTTTGTAGCTGCTGATGGTGGCGCTGGCGTTGTTGGTCGTATAGGCGAAACGCGTATTGTTGGTGATGGCGATCCAGCAGGTTGCCGTCTGGAAATTGGTCACGGACGAGCTGATGGGCGACAGGCTGCCGTCCGCGGCGATGCGATAGGACGAAGCCGCGCTCAGACCCGGCCCCGGCACGCCGTTGAAGCTGTTGCCGAATGGTTCCGTCACGACCAGCCGGTCGTTGCCATCGAAGACGAACCCGAAGGATAAAGTGTTGGCCGCCACCCTCGTGACTGGCTGCGCGCTGGGTAGCCCGCTGCCGTCCACCGCAAAGATATGGATCTGGTGGACGGGATGGATTCCTTTCACCGTAACCGCCAACCATTTGCCCGCAGGGCTGAAGCCAACCTGTGCCGGGGAGACCAGGAAGAAGGGCGGGTTCGTGCCACCGGCGTTGAGCGAACGGGTTGATCCGGCCAGGGGTGACAGCAGGCCGTTCGCCGCGACGGTGAAGCCGGTCACGTTGCCGTCGCCGCCCGCGTTGAGCACATAGAGCAGATTACGATTCATCGTCAGGCTGACCGGGAAATCGCCGCCGGACGCGATCACCTGTAACAGGGCAAGGCCACTCGGGCCCACCTGGAACACGGAGATCGTGTTGCTGCCGGCGTTGACGGCAAAGAGCCAGCGGTTGTCCGGGCTGAGAATCAGCGGGTTCTGCGCGCCCAAGGCGTCATCCGGCTCGATCGTCTTGCCCAGACCGCCTGTGGCAAAGAAGCCGGCCAGGGTGAGCAAGCCATCTGCGCTGCGGTGATAGACTACGATCTCGTTGCCGGAACTGGCGTTGGTCATGGCGTAGACCGCGCCCGGCGCGCCGGAACTCTGGCCCTGGACCGGCGCCGCGACGAACAAGGTCGCTACGAGAACAAGAAGGGCCAGAAGAATACGGTACGTCATAGGTCGTCTCCGTTCGAACTGGATCTACCTTTGCCTCGCAGGATGAGGCGCCGTCTGACCTTCGGGGACAATGAGTACCATGACTGCAGCAAGGTCGTTGGCATTCAGGGAGCAGCTTTCCCCTTTATGATTGAAACGCCTGGGTCCTTGGCTGAGTCGAAGGCGCCGTTCGCCAGAATCATGCCGGCGACGGCCTTGTACGGAGCGATGGGATGAATGTTGCCTTGCGTCAGAGAAGTGCCCTGGTTACTGAGAACAGGTTGCGCTGGCGGCCGTCGTGGACGGACGATGAACGAGTTGAGCTACTGTTCGCGAGTAGAATGGGGGATGCGCTGCATGCTACCTTATCACGCATTGCTTGGCTGTCAATATTGTGAATATTGCCACGATTATTGCGCAACGCTACAGACCTGTTGGTCTGCCTTGTAGACAGTTGGGCGACCCCATGTCCAACAAGTATGGTATGTCGCGGTGTGCCGGATGGATGCAGCAAACCATGACTGAGTCGAACCTTAAACTCAGTTTCCTGACAACACCGGCTCCCCCATCTCCGCCCATACCTGACCGGTCGAGAAGGCCCCCTTCATGTTGGGATCTGCCAAAGATGCATGTTGGTCGCCTGACCAGCTGCGCGTCTACTGTTCATCTGAGCAGTCAAGCTCATAAACGGTCGCACGTCCGTCTTCTGTGAATACAAAGAGGTGAGAAGCACGGACGCTATCCTCACTCTCGAGAATCTCGTCATTGTCAGGATCGGCATCCGCGTCAAACAGCAAGATTTGTCCCTGTTCAGTTTGGCCGGGACCGATGTTGAAAGTTGCATCCGTGAAATCAATGAAATACCGCAGCAGACCTCCTGGGTAGTAGATAGCGTGGCTAAAATGCATCTCGTAGGGCTCTTTATCCAGCGAGTTTGGATTAACCAGCGTGTATGGGAGTGCAATGCCATCCTGATAGAACCCTGGGAAATACTTATGCACGCAGAATCCAGCAAATGTTCCTTGTACGTTGCCCCCTGGCTTCAGCAGGGGCTCTTTTGTTAGTTCCGATATTGGCTCAACGGTAGCGTGGCTGAAGTCAGGCTGCGGCAAGGTTGGTGGAACATTTGTCAGGTCAACACGAAATTCGATAGGCCCTTTCAGCACCAGTGCGGTCGGATGTGCCGCCTGAGCGAACCGGAACTGAACCGTGTCAAACACATAGCCCATGATTATCTCAATATGCCTAAATGGAACGTGGGGCAGAACTGGCAGATTGAGAGCAAGATCGCCGATCTCGATGGCGGGCGGTGAAACCTCGGCTGGATAAGTCTTCCCCTCCGCCGTCTCTACATAGACTTCCTCAATCAGAATCGAGTCTTCAGGACACCCCCTTGACCACCCTCCCATCTCCGCTCGTTCCTTGTCGAAGATCAGACAGAGTGGGGGCAACGGTTCATCACTTGTGTTTTCAAATCCGAGATGCAGTTTTCCTTCAATCCAGCCTTCACCCACATCTTTGGTTTTGTAATTCACTCCATGGATTGTCAGGGGAACAGGCTGAGTTTCTGGGGCTTTGGTCTCAGCTTCTTCACCTAGCCACCCGCCTATATAGCGGTCCTGGGGTGGGTAAAATGGGGTTACCGCCACGGTCTTGGTGACTGGTTGCGGCCACCCTCCGGCCCATAGATTGTAGCTCACTTCTCCGTTGCAACGGAGGAGGGGATCTTCTCGCTGCTTCTCCAAATTGGACTGCTGATCAGGACCTGCCCACGGGTCCCAACCGAAGGGGTCAGTGATGTGCCATTCGCCTCCAGTCCAACGGAAGACCGAAAAGTGAAGA
This sequence comes from Caldilineaceae bacterium, assembly GCA_019455155.1. GTDB lineage: Bacteria > Chloroflexota > Anaerolineae > Caldilineales > Caldilineaceae > JACFMY01. The sequence continues at coordinate 1,373 of JACFMY010000067.1, read as the reverse complement.
TGCGGCCCCCAGTAATCATCGGTCAGCTTACCCCCCACCACTGCTGAGCCACCGATCGTGCCAATTGGTTGTCCAGCTATGGCTTGAGTGCCCACCTCGATTCCACTATCAAAACTTGCCAAATGGGCATATCGGGTTAGGTAGCCTTGGGGATGATAGATCTCGACAACGCGCCCCAAAGCGTTACCGTAATCGCCCTTGAATACTACTCTCCCACCGGCTGCCGCCAACGCTTTGCCCGCTATGGCGAAATCGTGCCCGTCATGTCCGTCATAGTATAGGTACGTTTCAAAGCTGCGTGATTGATAGGCCAAAATGTGGTAACCCTGTTGTATCACGCTTGCATAGGACACACCGGGCTCAAACCATTGGTTGCCTGACGTCCCGTACACCTTTGTTCCACCTGCCAGCCCGGGTCCACTTACATCATATCGAAGACTCTCCCCCAATGTGGCGATGACGCCATTTTGCCGGTAAACAGGCTGATCATGATCCATCTGTGCCGCCCAAGAATCCTCAGTGAACGAGCCCTCAAACGGTTGGTAAAGGAATGGGGCTGGTGGTTCAGCTGGGCCTGGGCGATTGGCGCCGTCACAATAATCGCCAGGAAACGCGGGACGGTTTTGCAGGGGGACTTGAGCGTCACCCCCGAATTGACTGCCCGTAGACGGGATAACTTCAGCCTGGGTAGGTGTTGGTAGAACCGGCGAACTCTGGGTTCCAGATCCACATGCAGCGACAAACACCATAACGAGCGTCCACCACAGCTTCACCGCGCGGCTCATCGTTCTTCTCCTGGTTACTTGTCACTGCTGCCTTCGAACGTACAGCGTTACTCGCCCCTGGTCGTCTTTGAGTAACAACCTGGAATGCGAAACAGTAACCAGGCACTTCGATTCGCCGCCTATTTGCTCCTGGCTTGTTCCCCCCAATAATCCTGTCTTGGTTACGGTTCCGGTTGCGCTGATGTGAAGAGTGTTGCCATCAAGTGAGTAGCGACCGAGCAGAGAAATGCCGTCGCTGTATAAGACACCTTCTTGCTGGGCCGAGAAGGGGCCGTCCGCTCCAAAACTTGCCTGTTGTGGCGCGCTATCGAGCCCCAAGCCAAGAAAGCATTGACTGTCGTCCAGAGTTTCTCTTTCCCAAGCCCCAGCAAGGGATTGGGTACTTGGCGACAACTCTTCATATCGCCTGAGGGTGGTCACAGTCTGGCTGGAGGGGTCCTTCAGAGTGAGCTCGTCTCCAGATTGTGATAGTTCATACACTACACCTACACCATGGGCCGCTTCAAATCTGAGATGAGAACTGTCTGGCCAACTGTACTTGCCAGATATGTTACCCAAAACGCTTATACTGAATGTGCCGTCGTCAAA
>JACFMY010000705.1 GCA_019455155.1 Caldilineaceae bacterium | reverse complement strand
CCAGGCTCCAGTTCTACTGGGTCTGGCCTGCCATGTACTCCTGCAGCGTCTTGCCAGGATAGTAGTGCTCAAAGGCCTCTTCCACGTTGTCCTTCGTGACCCGCATGTTCTCGTAGAAGATCACGCCCGGGATCGGCACGCCGTTGAGCAAGTTGACCATCATGCTCATCGCCCAGCGCGCCGGGGCGATGGATGAGTAGGTTGCCGTGCCGACCAACTCCCCGTCGTACACTGCCGCCAGGATCGGCTTGTCGTTGTCCACCGAGGACATGAGCAAGTCGGTCTTGCCGCTGGCGCGCATGGCGTTCAACATGCCGATCGTCGCCGAGGAGTACAGACCCCACGCCCCAACCATGTCGGGGTAGGCTTTGATGGCCCCGTCGAACGCATTGAAGTGCTCTTCGGGCGAGATGCCGGTCAGCTCGACGATCTTCAGTTCGGGGTACTTGGTGAAGACGTCCTTGAAGCCCTTGGCGCGGGTGAGCGCATTGGGGTGCACAAAGGGCAGCGTCTGGTAGATGATGGAGCCCTTCATGTCGCTGCCAGCTTTCAGCAGGGCGCTCTCGAGCAGTTCGCCCGCAATCGTCCCCTGTTCCACCGTGTCCGAGGTGACGATCGAATAGGCGCCCCCTGCCAGCGGCGCATTCAGCGTGATCACCGGGATGTTGGCCTTCTCGAGCGCATCCAGCGAGGTCTTCACGCCCGTGAAGTCGCACGGCGCCAGGATCACGCCATCCACCTCTTGCAGGATCCATTGTTCGATGGCCTGGTTCTGGGCGTTCTGATCGTAGTTGGCGTCGTTGACCAACAACTCGACGCCCGCCTCGGCCGCCGACGATTTCATGCTCTCCAGGATCATCGCGCCCACTTCGTCCACCGTGTAGTAGACCGAGAAGCCGATCGTGTACTTCTTGTTCGCCTTGGGCACGGCGGTGGTCATGTTGTCGGGCACCTTCACCGCACCCGGCAGCTTGATCGTGACGTTGGCTTCCACACCCGATTCTGCATACCAGCCGTTCAGGTCAAAGACCTCGTCCGGATTTCCAACCCAGACGAAATCAGCCGAGTTGGGGTTGTCCGCCATAGGCGCCGGCGCTTCCGGCTCGGCCGGCGCTTCGGCATCGGTCGGAACCAGGAATTCTTTGGCGTTCAGGTGAGTGATGAGCAGCGTCGGGACTTCGGTGATGGCGGGGATGTCCGTCCGTTTGGGGTCTTCACGGTATTTCAACCAGGCTTTGATGGCTTCTTTCCCAAAGAGGTAGGGCTGCTGTTGGGCCGTCGCACCTTTGACCGCCCCGCTCGCCAACAGTTCGATCTCCTCCGGGATGCCATCGATCTCGCCCACCAGCACGTTCTCCCGCCCCAGGTTGGGCAGCACCGTCGCCGCAGCCGGGATGCCGTACCCCGCATAATCAAAGACGGCCACCGCGTTCGGCGCAGCGGTCAGCAGGTTCTCGATCATCGTCGCATTGGCCGGGATGGTGACTTCTTCTTTCATCGCATGTCCGGCGATCTTCACATCCGGGTACTTGGCGATCACGTCTTTGAACGCCTTCATTCGCTCCAACACCACCGATACCTGCGGCCCGTCAGCCAGCACCACTTCACCCTTGTGACCGATCTGCTCCAGGATGAACTCGGCCACTTCGGAGGCGGCTTTGTAGTCGTTGGAGCGGATAAAGGTCACGATGTCGGCGTTCTGGTCTTCGGCGGGCCCAAGCGCCACCACGATCACCGGGACGCCCGCTTCGTTCGCTTTGCGGATGGATTCCATGCTCCCTACCGGATCGGTCATGCTGATCAGCAGCACGTCGATGTCCTGGGCCAGGAAGTTCTCCACCGCAGCCAGTTCTTTCTTCAGGTCGCCAGCCGAGTTGACGATGAGCAGCTCGCCGCCCGATTCTTCCACGCCTTCCTTGAGCCCTTTGGAGATCGCGTCATAGAAGGGGTTGGTCTGGAATTCGACATAGCCAGCCTTGTAGGGCTGGTTGGCTGCTGGCGCCGGGGCTTCCGGCTCGGCAGGCGCTTCGGTCGCTGCAGGCGCTGCGGGAGCCTCGGTGGCTGCCGGGGGCGGGGCGGTCGTCGGCTCCGCTACCGGCGCCGCCGGCGCACACGCCGCAAGCGTCATGCTGGCGATGATCAGCAACGATAGAAAAACGAACAGCTTCTT
>JACFMY010000704.1:1918-2177 GCA_019455155.1 Caldilineaceae bacterium | reverse complement strand
AATCGCGTTGCGGTGGTCTGTCCCCATTGTGAAGAATCCTTTGAAGTGGAGCTTGAAAGCCAGGGGGAATAACGGGCTACCCCTCGACTCAACTCTTCGAGGAGGTAGCCTATCTCACCTATCATTTCCACTGGTCCTATGAGCAGGTGATGGATTTGGAGCATCGCGAGCGGCAGCAGTGGGTAGCTGAGATTGCCAAAATCAACCGGCGGCTCAACGATGAAGCCTAGCCTGTATGGGTAACAAGCTTCCCTCGTGA
>JACFMY010000704.1:0-1908 GCA_019455155.1 Caldilineaceae bacterium | reverse complement strand
ACCTGATCGACAAATCTACCCAGGGAGACCGCAAAATGGCGAGAAGTGAAGTACGCAGTTTGATCAACGATCCCTATCTCAGCTTTAAATTTCGCGTGGAAATCAAAGGCATTGAAGTTGCCGGCTTCTCAGAAGTCTCCGGGATCCAAGTAGAAATTGAGACTGAAGATTACCGTGAGGGTGGTGTCAACGAGTATATTCACAAGCTGGCCGGCCCGGCTCGCTATCCGACGAACCTGGTGCTGAAGCGTGGACTGATGAGCGCCACTGCGCTCTGGGATTGGCAACAGCAGATCGCCCACGGCAACATCACCCGTCATAATGGATCGATTGTGTTGATGAACAGCGCCGGTGAAGAAAAATGGCGCTGGAACTTCAAAGATGCATACCCGGTCAAATGGAGTGGTCCAGATCTGCGCGGCAATGGTACCGAAGTCGCGCTGGAAACCCTGGAACTAGTGCATCGTGGCCTGAGCACTTAGCCACTCCAGGCTCCAACCCATCCATACGGCATCACAAACAACGATAACACTCACATAGACCAGAAACGTTCACCATGAACCAACCTGCCGAGCATCCGAATCCGCTTGCCGCGCAAGATCTTGCGCATACGGCAATGGAAGATACTCCCGCTGGCGCGTCCGATGGGCTCGGTCGCCAGGTATGGGCGCGCTATGGAGCCTGGCCCGGCGTCGTCGCTCATCAGCGGACACACGGCTTGGTCCAGCGGCTCTTGTACTGGTCAACCACGGCTGGCGGCTGGCCGGCCCGGCAGCAAGTGGGCGATCCGGGCTACTCGACCCCGCATGTGGTCTTTCGGCATGGGGGCGTTCATGCCGGGGATGGGGCTTTGCCCGCTGACTTGCCGCTGCATAGCGCTTCCTCAGGCTCACATGCCTCAAGATCTGCAGCCAGGCCGGTTCAACCATCCAGCGCAGCCACAGCAGTGCAAGCGCGGCGACTCCCGGCTGCGCCTCTCGCCACCCGTATCGACCGCCCGCTTGGTGCTACACCCGTAGCAAGATCCCCACTACCGGCAACGCCAGACCAGCAGGGTTCGGCGCCGCCTGACAGTGCGGCTCTCCCATCTGCACAGAATCAGGCAGCGCGTGCCGCCACAGCCGCATCGGGTCGAATCCAGAACCGCGCCGGGGCTGGGCCAACCTTGACCAGCAGCCCTCCTCCCAGGGTCCAGCGCTCCAGGAGCAGTACGCTTCATAGACCGATATCGCGCCTGGGGGGCGGATTGCTGAACAGGATGCCGGCGTCAACGGCAGGAGCGTTAGTGGCTGCCCGCGCTTCAGCCGAGCGGGTTGCGCCACCCTCCGTGTCGTCGATGATCTTCAAATCATCTGTGCCCAGAGCCGTCACAACGCCTGAGGTGCAGACCACATCCTCTACCCAGGGATCGCTGGCGGCTATCTCGACTGCCCCAGTATCGATGCCACCGGTGGTCGTTGTCCAGCGGTGCGCTGCTCCACCTGTTGAGCCGAGCGCGCCGCGGCCACAAGGTCAGGCGACATCAGTCATCCAGCGCGCAGCTTCCGCGCCGTACAGGCCTGCGCCATCTGCCAACCCACCGGCGTTGCCCGTCGTCGCCCCGTCGGCTGGACACGTCCAGACTACATCTACCGCCACCAGTATTGGCTCGACCGTACGCCAGCGCTACCTGAATCCTGCGGCCCATCGGCCTACGGCGACTGAAGTGATCCGTCCGACGACCCACTTGTCGATGCCTGCCAGCACAATGGTGCACACGGCGCGCATCGCATCGGGCGATCCGCAAACGGAACCGGCTATGCCCCTCGTCGTCTCCGCCAGCCGCGTGGCAGGGCAGGCCGTACAGCCCACACCAGCCAGTCAGTCATCAACCCCATCATCACCGGCGGCGTCACAGCCAATAGCGCC
>JACFMY010000066.1:6799-21055 GCA_019455155.1 Caldilineaceae bacterium | reverse complement strand
TAGTTGTGCTGGTTTGGCAGGCTTGCGCAATGTGGCCACAAAGCTGGCGCGGCTGTCATTGACACTCTCAAAGTCCATGGAGGTCAGAAGAACCAGTTTGGGCGCAGCCGCACCACATCGTTCCTGGATGACGCGCGCCAGGGTCGCGCCATCCATATCTGGCATCTGCATGTCCAGGATGGCAAGCTCAGGCGGCACACCCTGACTGCAGGCTGCCAGTGCGGCTTCGGCAGTACTGCAGACGATGGGCACCATTCCCCAGTTGTGCAGAAGGCGCGATAGAATCTCTCGATTCGTTTCATTGTCGTCGACTACGACCACGCGTTTGCCGGCAAGCGGTGAAGGCCGATCCTGCTCTTCTGTTGAGGCGGAGTCTACGACAGTGGGTAAGGTCACGTGGACAGTGAACTTAGCGCCCTGGCCGGCAACCCCTGTGCTCATCACCGCGATCTCCCCGCCCATCAGCTCTACCAGCTTCCGGCTAATGGCCAATCCTAAGCCGGTTCCACCAAAGCGTCGGGTTGTCGAGGCATCGATCTGGCTGAACGACTCGAAGAGATGCGGGACGCGATCCGGCGGAATGCCGATACCCGTATCACGCACCGTCAGTTGCAAATTAAAAACCGGGCCAGCCTTGAGCCCACTCTCCTCGGCTTCCAATATGGCGTCACGCACGACAGGCGCCAGGCTAGCTCCTCCCGATATCTGGCGCGCGGTCACTGTGAGATTGACTTCGCCCGCTTCCGTGAACTTGACTGCGTTACTCAGCAGATTGACCAGCACTTGCCTTAGCCGTGTGGAGTCACCGACAACGAGCGCCGGCACATCTTCGTTGCTTTGGTAGGTAAGCTCAAGCCGCTTGCGCGCCGCCTGCATGGAGACCAGATCGAGCGAGGATTCGACACATGTAAGCAGATCGAAGGGCTGCTGTTCCAACTCAAGGCGGCCCGACTCGATCTTAGAGAAGTCCAGGATATCGTTGATAATCGACAACAACGTCTCACCGCTGTTGCGAATGGTATCTACGAAATCATGCTGTTCATCGTCTAGCACTGTATCCAGCAGCAGGCTGGTCATGCCGATGATGGCATTCATGGGCGTCCGAATCTCATGGCTCATATTAGCCAGGAATTTGCTCTTGGCGCGCGTGGCTGCCTCGGCCGTGTCCTTCGCCTCGCGCAAGGCCACTTCCGTACGCTTTCGTTCCGAGATGTCACGTGCGACGCATAGAATCCCCACTGGAACGCTGCCGTCGTCGTACATAATCTGGGCGTTGATCTCTGTCCAGAGCGAATAACCCTTTTTGTGCCCAAGCTCTACCGCTTCATAGATCGGTGAAGGTCGGTCCCCTGCTTGTGCGGCAAGGACAAGCGCGCGCATGCTACCGATGAACGCCGGCCACGAGCTGGGACGCACCAGTAATCTGGGCTGAAGTGCGAGAACCTCATCGGGTGTATAGCCAACCAGCTGCTCGATTGACGGGCTCGCGTAGGTCAACTGCCCGGCGAAGTTGATGGTTGTCACCACGTCCGACATGTTCTCGGCCAGCAAGCGATAGCGCAGCTCGCTTTCGCGCAGCAGTGCGGCGCGGCGTTTCCGTTCGGTAATATCTTCCTTCAATGCGACAAAGTGGGAGATGCGGCCGTCCTTGTCTTTTACCGGCGTAATGGTGCACCGTTCCCAGAAGGTTTCGCCACCCTTTTTCCGGTTGCAGAATTCACCCTCCCAGATCTCTCCCGCCAGAATCACACCCCAGAGCTGCTGGTAGAATTCCACAGGATGAAAGCCCGACTTGAGCAACCGTGCATTCTGGCCAATGGCTTCCTCGGCGGAGTAACCGGTCACAACGGAAAACGCGGGGTTCACATATTCGATCGTGCCATTGGTATCTGTGATGACGACAACATGGGTGCTCTGTTCTACGGCCCGCTTCAGCTTGCGTAGCTCCTCGTCGGCCCGGCGCCGCTCGGTGATGTCGTTGAAGATAACAAACAACGCCGGCTCACCGTCGAACTCAATGAGCAGGGCCGACGCCAATACCCAGATTTGCGCGCCAGCGGCCGTGCGCAGCAAGAGCTCTCTGTTGATCACGCGCCCATATTGCTGCAGATCGGCGATGAGCTCCGTCCGATCGTCTGGATTCACGTAATAGTTCACTGCCGGGCGCTGCTCGAAGGATGTGGGACTCGTCTGAAACAGGTCCAGGGCGTCCTGATTGGCGTAGAAGATCTGGCCACTCCCAAGATGGCTGATGACGATTGGGAAGGGCGCACTGTCTACGAGCTTCCGGTAGCGCTGCTCGCTGGCCTGGAGCTCCGCCATTAGGCGATTCTGGACGGTCACATCCTGAACCACGCTCAGGGATCGGGTAATCTCGCCGTGCTCGTCACGCTCGCCAACCGCCGACAACAGGATATCGATGACTTCACCATTGCGCTTGATCCATTGATAAACAAGGTTCTGTGTGATGCCTGTGCGAAAAAACTCGGGTTGTGACTCCGTAATAGCCTTGTGCTGTGATTCCGGCGTCATGAATTCGATCGCCTTGCGCCCAACAACTTCCTCACGGCTGTATCCCATATGCTCCAACCAATAGTCCGTGACGGCAATGAAGCGCCCAGCCCGATCGATTGAGTGCAGCATGGCAGGTGTCTTGGTATAGAGCGTACGATACCGTTCCTCGCTGGCACGCAGCTCATCCTCGACGCGCACCCGGGCCGTAATATCGTGGAGTAGGATGAGCCAGCCCGCCGCCTGGTCGTTTGCCCCGCGCAAACGCGTCTGGCGTACCTCAATGGCCCGTGGTTCAGGCTGTTCCACATGCAGAACTGTGCAGGAGCCTTCTGTATTCTCCAGGGCCGCGCGGAGCTCTACGCCACATGTTCCCAGCGTAGCCAATGGCTTCCCCATGATCGGATCGGTAACACCCAATACATGGCGAGCGGCCGGGTTGATATCGATTACAATCCCTTCCCGGTCCAGCACAACCATGCCTTCATTCATCCATTCGATCAGCGTATTGCGCGCGACAGGGAGCAGCTGCAGCAGGCCAAGCCGGAAGAGCGACCACGAAATCAATACGCCGGTGACCACAAAGGCAACGGATGTGAGATCGACCGAAGGCCAGGGATTCAGGCCAGAGAGATAGACGAAGTTGGCAGCCCATGGCGCCAGCGCGCCCGCGATCACCAGAATCGTCTGGAGACGCGAGCGGTAGAGATTACGTAGCACGGCGATAATGAGCAGAATCGTGGCGCTCAGGCTCATGCTATACAGATACGCGGCCGAAATCCAGAACCATACCCCCCGGCCATAGACCAGGTCAGGCCCCCACGCCGTTTCGATGATTGTGAAGTGGCTCCAGACCAGGCCATGTTGCTCGTTTGTAAAGACCAGAAAAATGGTCACCATGGGAATCACCCACAGCAGACCGATGGTGAGCTGTGAAAACCACTGATTGCGCCTGCTGTAGGTCACAGCAAACAGAAAATAGAGAACCGGCACTGACTGGATGCCAAGGTACGCGATCTGTGAGCAAATGATTTTGACCGGCGCGGAGCTTGAAAACGCTCCGGACCCCTCAGCCACAGCCCACCACGCGGCTGCATACATCAACCCAGCCAGCAACCGAGCCCCACGCGTCTCAGGATGCTGCCAGGTGCTGTAGCCGACCCAGGCGGCAATGCTGGCAGAAATAAAATAGGCCGGAGCAAACGGATTCATCTGGGAACACTCGTCTCCATAAGCAAGGTTTGTGCAGTCAAGAGCCATTATACCCGGCTGCCCACGAGGGCATCATCAGCTAAAAGGCGTACCATTCCCTGGTGAATCGGTCCACTTCAGATACAAATCTCTCTTCACTCTGCGCGTGGGAAAGGAAATGTGGCATGATGGCGCGCTGCGGCAGGCTGTAGCTCACAGGCTCTCTGTCATGGCTTCTTTTTTCTATGCTGCTGTGTCCAGCGGAAGGGGCAAGCGGAATTCTCTGTCCTCGGGAGCCGGTTACTTGCTGCCGCTCCAGTGCTCACCGTTTTGCAGGATTGTATAAGGCTGGCCCAGATTGCGACAGGTCTCCTGGAAGAGATCGGGCGTCGAGGTATTGAACTCAAACATATCGTAGTGACACGGGATCACCAGCTCTGCGCCGATCGCGTGCGCCAGTTCTGCCGCTTCGCGGCCATCGAGATTGCCAGCCACGCGGCGCTCAGACGCGCGTCCATTGATGGGCAACAGCGCGATGTCAATATTGAAAGGTCGCAATCTGCGCTCAATCCCCGTGTACAGCACCGTATCACCGCTGTGGTAAAGGGTCCACGGTCCGCAGCGCACTACGTAACCGAGATATCGGTAGCGCCCACTCTCATCCCTATCGAGCGTCTCGTGAGCGGCCGGCACTGCCGTCAGGCGAAAGCCAGCAATCTCCATGCTCTCACCATCATTGAGCCCAACGGGCCAACCTGGTTCGCAACCGAGGCGCTCGACAACAAAGCTCCGGATCGCTTCAGGGACGACCAAGACCAGATCCGAGTTGGCACGCTGCAGCGTCAGGAGTGTCTCGGGGTCAAAATGATCGGCATGGTTATGGGTTGACGCGACAATGTCGATGAAGTCCAGGCGCACAGGATCGACGACGCGCGCCGTCATGCGTACTCGTGGCGCGCCACTTTGGGCAGATTTCTCCGTAATGGCGTCAGAGAGATAGGGATCCAACAACAGATGACGATCGCGCCATTGGACAAGAAAGCCGCTCTGCCCCAACCACCAGAGATGCAGTTGGTCTGGAAGCTGGCGCGCTGCGCCGACAGCGGCCAAAAACGTCTCATCCGCGAGGAGCGGAAGCTTCATCAGTAGTCCCTTTCAACTGCGGCGAATACTATATTCGTGGCAGACTGCAGGCCCACCAGGCTGAAACCTTGACCACCTGCATGCGTACTGTTAATACGAAACAGGTGGTGACTTGAGCTGCGTGCTCGTTTACCGTTGTCATGCCTCAGCCAAATGGTGACAACAGCAGGGAAGGAAATCTAGTATGTTCACAAACATGAATCGGGAACAACTGGCACAACACATTACCATCCTTGGATGGCTGCTGGTTGTTAGCAATCTAATCCTGGCATTGATCGGTGGCCTTATTTTCCTCCTTTTAACTGGCATCGGCGCTGCCTCTGGTGAGGCCGAAGCCCTGGCCGTTTTGAGCGTCGTCGGCATCTTCGTTGCCGGCTTGATGTTGGTCCTGGCGCTGCCCGGAATAGCAGCCGGCTATGGCGTCCTCCGCCATGCAAATTGGGGCCGCATTCTGGCCATCGTTGTTGCGATTCTAAGTCTGCTTTGCTTCCCGATCGGTACATTGGTCGGCTTGTATGCCTTATGGGTACTGTTGCAAGAAAGCGCACCAGAACTCTTCAACGGCACGACCCCGACGCAGGCCGCCACGACGGAAAAGCAGACCTGACCAGCTGACGAAACACCCGACTGTCCCAACCAAGCGCGCGGGCTGCCCGGAGCTTTCCTGGCAGCCTGCGTGTGTTTTGTCTAATCCACATTCAGAACGATCTTACCGATCGTATGTCCTGCTGCCAGACGATTGTGAGCCACCTGAATCTCGCGCCAGGAAAGGCTCTCCTTCATCGTGGTGACCAGCACACCACTATCGAGCAAGTCCGCGACACGGTCGAGAATCTCGCCTTGCCGTTCTGGCTCCACCCCAAGGCGCGGCCTGGTAAACATGAGTTCATAGGACAGGGTGCCGCGGATGGGCATTAAGCCACTGACATCCAACGCGCGCGCGTCGGGTCCGCTTACGATTACACAGATGTGACCAAGCGGATTCAGAACAGAGACCAGCTGGGGGAAATTGCTCAGTGAGGCCGTGCTGAATATGTAGTCGAACCCCGCGAAACCCAGTTCTCGCGCCTGGGGCTGGAGTTCGCGCCCATGGTCGATTACGGCCCCTGCGCCCATGTGACGGGCGTACGTTGCAGACTCTGGACGTGACGCGGTGGCCACGACGGTCAAACCCGCTACGCGTCTGGCGATCTGCACGGCAACGGATCCAACACCCCCTGCGCCACCCACGATGAGAATCGATCGTGGCCGCGCCAAGGGATCGATGCGGAACGTTTCAAAGAGCGCTTCCCACGCGGTGAGCGTGGTCAGTGGCATGGCGGCCGCTTCTTCTAAGGTGAGCCGCCGTGGCTTGCGGCCTACGATCCGCTCATCGATGGCAACAAACTGCGCATAAGAACCCGGCCGGGTGATATCGCCGGCAAAGTACACCTCGTCGCCTGGGCGAAAGCGTGTCACCTCTGGGCCGGTTGCGGCCACGACGCCCGCGCCATCCCAGCCCAGAATCTTGGGCACGCCAGGTACCGGTGTGCCAGCGGGGCCGCCATCCCGCACCTTCATATCGACCGGATTAACCGAGATCGCCCTGACACGCACCAAAAGATCGCGCGGACCTGCCGTGGGTGTCGGTACAGTAGCGAAATGCAGGACCTCGGGCCCACCATATACGTCCTGCACAATTGCATTCATCTGCTCTGGAATAGCACTCATGCGAGTTTCCTGTGGCGCCAGATTTGTGCCGGAACTTGTATCAGTTGCTGCACAACTCGCCCTGCCGCATCAGGTCATGGTACGGCAGGGCGAGATCCGCGCATTCGATTTCTTATAGGTGCTTCACACGTCGAGGGAAACTGTATGCGCCTATGCAGTCGCTTTTTGCAACAAGGCTAAGCTACTGATCAAGTGTAAAGTAGGGCTTACAGTCTGTCAACCGGCCATTTCCAAATCCTTTCGAATTGTAAGCTACGGCGCGCCAATGAAGCCCGCCAATATGGGCACCAATACGATTCTCAGGATAGTGGAATTGTCCGGCTGCCGGCACACAAGGAAGCGCGGCACTGTTTTCGGTGACCAGGAAGAGCTGGCCTGCGGACAACGTTACTGCTCATCTGGCTGCAGCCAGGTGGCGTGGGCGTTCTCGTTCGACGTCTTGCCCTCTACGACCATGCCCACCATGCTGAGCAGCTCGGCGACGTTGATTGGCTTTGAGATGTAGTCGTCCATGCCCGCCTCGAGACAGAGCTCCCGGTCGCCTTTCATGGCACGAGCGGTTATGGCAACCACCGGCAGATGGCGGCCGGTGCCCTCCTCCTGGCGGCGCAGCTGGCGTGTGGCCTCAAGCCCATCCATCTCCGGCATTTGAACATCCATCAATGCCAGGTCGAAGTGATCCCGCTGGATCGCCTCCAATGCTTCTCGACCTGTGGCGACCACGGTTACGTGATAGCCCTTGCGTTCGAGCAGACGTTGCGCTAGCTTCTGGTTAACCGCGTTGTCTTCAGCCAGGAGAATCCGTGGCTGCGGGCGATGCCCATTCTCGGAATGGGAGACGGAAGCGGGGATGGGCGCCACGGCATGGCCGCCCTGGCCGGCTGATGCCCCAGTCTGCGCAGCCAGTGCGTCAGCCACGCCAAGTTTCACCGTGAAATGGAAACAGCTTCCTCGGCCTAGCGTGCTTTCTACCCAGATGCGACCGCCCATCAACTGCACCAAGCGGCTGGAAATGGTGAGGCCAAGACCAGTGCCGCCAAACCGTCGTGTGGCAGAGGTATCCGCCTGGACAAACGCGTCAAAGATGGCATCCTGCTTGGCGTAGTCGATGCCGATGCCGGTATCCTGTACCGTAAACTCGGCCGTGATGTTCTCGTCGTCCAACCAGGATTCGAGCTGCAGTCCAATCTGGATACCGCCTGATTCCGTGAACTTGATGGCGTTGCTGATCAGGTTCGTCAAAATCTGCTGCAGCCGCAGCGGATCGCCCACCAGCGCAGGTGGCACGTCGGCAGCGACAGAGCCCTTGAGTGTCAGGTTTTTGGTTGCGGCGATCAAAGACATGCTCTTGACAAGCCGATCGATCAGCTGGCGGCCGCAGAAATTCTGGGGAAGCAGGTCGAGCTTGCCCGCCTCGATCTTGGAGAAGTCCAGGATATCGTTCAACAAGTGCAGCAGCGTTGTGGCGGACGTCTGTGCGGTCTTGAGATAATCACGCTGTTCAGGGGTCAGGTCCGTATCCAGCGCCAGTTGCAACATGCCGGTGATGCCGTTCATGGGTGTGCGAATCTCATGGCTCATGTTGGCGAGGAATTCGCTCTTGGCGCGGTTGGCCGTCTCAGCCGTCTCTTTTGCCTGCACCAGCTCTTCTTCTGCTCGTTGTTTGGCCAACAACGATTCCAGGAACATGTTGAACCAACGCGTGAGATCGCCGACCTCGTCGTTCGACCTGACGGGCAGCCGCCGGCTGAGATCAAGCACGTTGTCGCGCAGGCGCTGGAATCTGTCCGTAATCAGGTTGATTGGGTGCACGACCCGGCTAGACACCATCCAGGTAGCCACCGCGACGATGACAAAGCTCACCAACAGCAGCACGATGGTGGTCCAGAAGATCTTAGCTGTCGGCGCGATGAGGGTTGCGTACGGAGTAAAATTCACCACCAGCCAGCCGCTTACCGGCGAGCGGTTGTACGAGACAAAGGTGACTTTCCCGTCGATTGTGTAAGGAAAATCACCTGCGTCCGCCGCGAGCAGATCAAAGAATGTATGTTGTACCCGTTGGCCGATCAAAGAGCGGTCGGCGGCGAAGACGATGCGCCGCTCCGTGTCGAGGATCATGGTGGACGAGCCCTCACTGCGTGCCAGGCGGTGAAAGCTCTCATAGAGACTGTCAACGGAATAATTGACAGTCAGGAGACCCACCGGCTGTTCGACCAGCACCTTAGGGTCGAGGCTGCTGAGCGCCTTGGCCGCGGTAATGACCTGGGCATGGCTAGAAGCCACGTTGACATTCTCCTGGATGCCCATCCAGACCACGTCGCTGCGCGCGTTCAGCGCACTTTGGTAGATCGCGGACAGTGTCTCCTGCTGGATTTCCTGCACATTGAGGGTATCGCCGACATGGTAGTGAGCGCCGCTGTTGGTGAACAGATCGATGGAGACCAATCCCTTGAGGTTGCTGTAGCCGCTGAGGATATAGCCAATCCGCGCCTGGGTGGCGAGACGGGTGTAATCGTCGGTTGTTTCGGTCTCCTGAGATGCAATCTGCTTAATATCTTGCAGGCTAGAGAGATTGGCGATCAGGCTCTCGACTTCCTGGTGTAGACGATCGAGATAGAGCCGGTGTTCAGCAACCAGTTCGCGGGTATAGGTGCTGGCTTGATGGCGGATGATATCCTGGGCCACTTGGTACGAGATCCAGCCCATCGTCATCAGTGGCAGTACGCTGGTTACCAGCACGAAGATCAGGAACTTCCATGTGATACTGATCCGAAAGTGGCCTTGGCCCATCTCATGGTTTCTCATGTCCAGGGGTACGTGGTAAACATCCATGTCGAGTTGTTGTCATTGTGGCTGCAGGGTCCACCTGGCCCGTGAGTGAGCCTTGGCCGTTACCTCAAATCGGCAGCCGCGACTAATTTCGCTTCAATCAGCGTCTCCAGTGGCAACGTTTCGCCGCGCAAGGCACGTACGGCATATTGAACACCCAAATAACCTTGCCGGTCCGCCTGTTGGTTGATTGTGCACAACAGCCATCCCTCTTTGATCGCTTGCTGTGCCTCCTCCAGCGCATCGAAACTCGCAACCATCACATTGTCCATGCTATGGTCCTGCAGGTATTTCAACGCGCCCAATGCCATCATGTCGTTGGCCGCGAAGATCGCGCCAATCGCAGGGTATGCCTGGAACAGGTCTCCCGTTACTTCATATGCTTCGTCGATCTTCCAGTGTGCGGTTTCCGTTGCAACCAATCGAATGTTGGGATTCTCGGCAAACGCTTTCTTGGCGCCCGTCTTCCGATCCTGTGCGTTCCTGGCTTCACGAATGCCTTCCAGGAGCACAACGTCGGTCGGCGTGTCAATCCGGTCCGCAATGCATTTGGCAGATTGGTAGGCAGCAGCCACATTGTTAACGCTAATAAAGGGTACACCCACCAGACCATGGCGTTGTGATAGGGCAGCATCAAGCCGGTTGTCGATATTGATAACCGGAATACCGGCATCTTGGGCTTTCTTGAGGACCGGAACCAGTTCTGTCGAACTGCCCGGAGCGATTACAATCGCGTCCACCTTATCCTCAATGAGCTCTTCCACAATGGCAATCTGTTGTTCAATCGAGGTCTCCTGCGCGCCGGTTTTGACGATCAGTTCGATTCCGAGCTCCTCCTCAGCGTGGCGCGCGCCGACCTCCATGTCAACGAAGAATGGATTGGTCAATGTCTTCATGACCAACGCAATCCGGACCGGCGCGTCGGTACCTGTCGCCAACGGCGCCTGTACCGGGTTCTCTTCCAGAATGCCGCTACTCGACCCCGTGTCGCCCGCCCCCCCGCAGGCTGCCAGCGCGAAAAGGAGCAACAGACCTATCAGCGTCTGCACCATGGTACCGAAGAATCCTGTCTGGTGGATTGAGCGTCGCACGTACCTGTTATGCCTGGGGCCGGCCATACGGGTCTCCATCATGCTAGAATCATTGAGGGCGTGCATCCTACACTTGCGCTGCGGCAGCCAAACTGAAGCCGCCGCGAGGATCCCGGGAGGCATGGCACTGCTCGAGTCAGTCGAATTGGAGCAACAAGCTTGCGGTGGGTTCGCCGGCTTTACCAGATATGGGTGCCTGCATCGCACGGCTCGCTCAAGTTGAAGCGATATACACCCTATTTGCTATTTTAGCCGTTATGTTATGCTTGTGCCTGCGACAAAGGGATGAAGACCGCACAACGTTCGACGCTTTCGACTTCAGGCGTTTCCTTCGCTCTCCTGCAGAGGCCTGCTGGAGAATGCGTTGAAGTATAGCCAGCGGATCGGTGGCGCAGATTGGGGATTGCGTTGCCCGTGGTATAAGATGGAAGCACAGCGGAATTGTGCTGGCAGCCTTGTGCGCCTGCAACACCATCGCTATCGTGCCAGGGAGAACCCTCACTTTGGCACTGGATCACACTTCCCAGTCACTCAAATAACTGTCATTGCGTTACGAAGAGGTATACACAATGAAGTCCCTGCTAGAGAAACTGTCCCTGCAGCCTGTCAATGCAGGCGCATGCAGTGGCCCGAACAACTGGATTGAAAGCGACGCGCGCCCGATCGTCTCCTGCAACCCCACCACTGGTGAGGAGATAGCCGCCGTGATCCCGGCCACGCGCGAAGCGTACGACAGGGTAGTCGCCGGCGCTCAAAGTGCCTTCCACACGTGGCGGACAGTGCCGGCGCCCAAGCGCGGCGAGCTTGTTCGTGACCTGGGCAATATCTTGCGCGAGTACAAGGAGCCTTTGGGCGAGCTCGTATCTCTGGAGATGGGCAAGATCCGCGTGGAAGGGCTTGGCGAAGTCCAGGAGATGATCGACATCTGCGATTTTGCCCTGGGCCTGTCGCGCCAGCTATACGGCTTGAGCATGCATTCCGAACGCCCGGGCCACCGTATGTACGAACAGTGGCATCCGCTGGGGCCCATCGGAATCATAACTGCCTTCAACTTTCCAGTGGCCGTCTGGTCGTGGAATGCAGCCATTGCCGCCGCCTGCGGTGACACCATGGTCTGGAAGCCCAGCGAAGTAGTGCCCCTGGCTGGCATTGCCGTCCAACACCTGGCCAACCGCGTGATGGCCGACCATGGCCTGGCGGGTGTCTTCAATCTGGCCGTGGGCGCTGGCGACGTTGGCCGCTGGATCACCGAGGATACGCGGCTGCCCCTGGTCTCCTTCACCGGCTCCATCCCTACAGGTCGTAGGGTGGCGCAGGCAGTGGCGGCTCGCCTGGGCCGCTCCATCCTGGAGCTTGGCGGCAACAATGCCATTATCGTTTCCGACAAGGCGGACCTGGATCTGGCGGTCCGCGCCATTGTCTTCGGCTCTGTGGGCACGGCCGGCCAGCGGTGTACGACGACACGACGCATCATTGCCCAGGAAAACATCGTTGACGCCCTGACTGAACGGCTCGTCAAAGCCTACGGGCAGGTGCCCATCGGCGACCCGCTTGACCCCCATACGCTGATGGGCCCGCTGGCGAGTAGCCGTGCCGTCGAGGCCATGATTCGTGCCGTGGACCGTGCGCTGGCCGACGGCGGGGAGATCCTGACCGGCGGCAAAACCCGGCCAGACCTTGGCGCCCAGTTTGTCGAGCCTACCATCATTCGCATGCCCAGGCAGACAGCAATCGTCACTGAGGAAACCTTTGCGCCGATTCTTTATGTCTTGACCTACCGGGATCTGGAAGAGGCCATTTCGCTGCACAATGGCGTGACACAGGGCCTGTCATCGGCAATCTTTACTGACAGCGTACGCGAGGCAGAGCAATTCCTCTCTGTGATTGGGTCCGATTGCGGCATTGCCAACGTCAACATCGGCACCTCAGGCGCCGAGATTGGCGGCGCCTTTGGCGGGGAGAAAGAAACCGGCGGCGGCCGCGAGTCAGGGTCGGATGCCTGGAAGGCCTACATGCGCCGCCAGACCAACACCATCAACTGGTCGCGCGAGCTGCCGTTGGCCCAGGGTATCGAGTTTGGCGACTGATACACGCGCAGTCGCTTGCCTGGGCATCCTGAGCGGCATCGATCAGGCCTGGTCGCGCGTGCTTCAGGCGCCAGCGTGCTTGTGATCTTGAGATAGCTGTGCGCGCACAACGGCCCGCAAATCCAGCGCCTGCATAGCGGCCAAGGCCACCTCCCAGGCCCCTTCGGCACAGAGTCCGTCGGCGGCAGCCTGATCATAGCGCTCTATCGCCACCTGAATACAGGCGGTGCGTATTGCATCGGCCAATGCAAGAATAGCCTGGTCGGACGTGTCTAGATTCATGGTGCTCCTGCCTCAAAGGTAGTTGCCGGTGCCCGTTACACATCAAACACCCAAGAGAGAAAGATCGCATACTTTGGGGACTATCAACCAGAGCCTGTGCAACCCACGCGGATCAGGATGGACTGCTCTGCCTGCTGCGCCACCGTATGGACCAGCCAGCCGGCGTTGTAGAGGTCCTCATGCAGGGAAACCAGGAGGGCTCGATTCCCGCGCTCCTCGTGTCTCAATGTGACACACCACAGCTGGCGGGGAGGATAGGGCACGGGCCGGAGGTTATCTGCCCCGGCATGCTGAACGCCTGGTTTGCTGTTGGCAGGTGGCGGGCTGTCGCCGTCGGTGCGGAAGTATACGCTGTCGCCGTATGTAGTTAGGCTAACTGCCGGCGCCAGCGCACCTGCCCGCGTGGCTTGCGTCGAACTGACGACACGCCAGCCATCTCCAACATCCAGCCCCGCGCGCTGGCGAAAGTGTGCGAGCGTGTTGGCAGCCTGTTGCGGCAGTCCAGTTGGCTGGGTATGCCAGATGAACAAGAGCAATGCCAGTGCCGGGAGAAGGATCAGTCCGATCGCCAGTTCGATTCGCCGCATGGCAACCTCCTGTTGCGTCGCCGCGTCTGCGCATTCCTTGCCTGGGCTAACCATTTCTAGCCGATAAGTGCTTGCGCTGTCAAGCCAGGTTGACCATACCGCGCACTTCATTCTATGCTAGATTCGATTCCTCGTGCGCCACAATCGCAAGGTATACCAGAAAAAAGATCGTGGAAAACAAATCGCTCTGTGCCTGCCAGATCGCAGCGCGCAGCCGTTGCCGCCGGTGACCTTGACTTGTCCTGGCGGACAGGAAAGGAGATAAGATGGAAACCCCTGATCAGGACTATGTGGAATGGCTTGTAAGCCGGTCCATGCTCCACAACGCAAAAGAGATCGCGCAGCGCTATATGGCCAAGGGCTTCATGTGGCAGCACCCCTATGCGGCAACCAATCCGCGCGCGGCCTCGTCGTTGGCATCCGTATGGCTCACCAGCTATCCAGCTTCCGTAATCACACCCAAAGGTCAATCTGTGCTCGGCACATTGGCCGATGACCATCTCTGGCAGGCGCTTGCTGAGATCGGCATCGAGGCGCTGCATACGGGCCCAACGAAACAGGCTGGTGGCCTCTATGGCCGGACCTATACGCGCACCATCGACGGCCACTTCGACCGGATTGGGCTCGAGATCGAGCCCGAATTTGGCACGGTTGATGAATTCATGACCATGAGCCGGAACGCGGCGGCAAACGGCGCCATTATCATCGACGATGTAGTCCCAGGCCACACCGGCAAAGGCGCTGATTTCCGCCTGGCTGAACTCAACTACGGCGACTATCCGGGCCTCTACCATATGGTAGAGATCGCTGAGGAAGATTGGTCGC
>JACFMY010000066.1:0-6789 GCA_019455155.1 Caldilineaceae bacterium | reverse complement strand
GGCAAAGACTCTGCCAATCTATCTGTCAGGAGTGTGGAGCAGCTCGCTGAAAAGGGCTATATCGTTGGCCAGCTCTCACGCACCATCTTCTACGAACCAGGTGTTAAAGAAACGGATTGGAGCGCAACGCGTGTCGTGTGTGGCGTTGACGGAATCGCCCGGCGTTGGGTCTATCTTCATTATTTCAAGGCAGGGCAACCCACCCTAAATTGGCTGGATCCCACCTTTGCCGCGCCCAGATTGGTCATGGGCGACGCGCTCCATTCGTTGAGTGTGTTAGGGGCGCGCATGATACGGCTCGACGCCAATGGCTTTTTGGGCATTGAGCGCCGCGCCAGCGGGCCAGCATGGTCTGAGGGCCACCCGTTATCCATCACCGCCAACCAGATCATCGCAGGGATGGTGCGCAAGGCCGGCGCCTTTACTTTCCAGGAATTGAACCTGACCGTCGATGATATTGCGGCCATGTCACAAGGCGGAGCTGACCTTTCCTACGACTTCATCACGCGGCCTGCCTACCACCATGCGTTGGTGACCGGCGATACGGCCTTCTTGCGCCTCATGCTACACACAATGCGCCAACACGGGATCGATCCGGCATCGCTCATCCACGCGCTCCAGAACCATGACGAGCTGACCCTGGAGCTGGTCCATTTCTGGACGCGCCACAAGGACGACCACTATCAACTTGTTGGACGGGAATGGACAGGAGGAGAGCTGCGGGAACACATTCGCAGCGTCATGTATGAGCGGCTGACCGGCGACAACGCACCGTACAACCTGCGCTTTGTCACTAATGGCGTAGCCAGCACAACCGCAACGGTCGCCGCCGCGGCCTTGGGAATCCGCGACCTTTCCGCGCTGACAAAAGAGGAGGTTGAGAAGATCCAGCGTGTCCACTTGCTGTTGGCCATGTACAATGCCTTCCAACCAGGGGTCTTTGCCCTGTCGGGCTGGGATCTGGTTGGCGCCCTCACCTTGCCTCGCGCCCAGGTCGCTGAGCTCATGGAGGACGGCGACACGCGTTGGATTCACCGGGGTGCGTACGACCTTATGGACGCCAACCCCGAGGCCACAGCCTCGCAGGCAGGTCTGCCCAAGGCGCCCGCGCTTTACGGCTCCCTCGCTGCCCAGCTGCAACGGCCCGATTCATTCGCCAGGCAGCTGCAGAAGCTGTTGGCCGTCCGCGCCCGATACGGGATCAATGTGAGCCGGCAGGTCCAGGTTCCCAACGTCTTCAGCAAATCGCTGCTGGTCATGGTCCACGAGCTGCCCGATGGCAAGGGGACACAGGTAACTGCTCTGAACTTCGGCGCCAGCTCCATCAACGAAGCCGTGCAGATCGAGGGCGCGCCGTCGCGGGAAGTCTTCAACATGCTGACAGAGCAGAATGAAGGCCGCACCACACCCTCAGGCGAACTCCGCATCCGGCTGGCAGCTTATGATGGCAAGTCGATTCTGCTGCACTGAGTTGGGCGACAGCCCCTGCTGTGGGTAGGACAGGTCTGGCATCGGCGCGGCGCTGGATGGAAACCAACCTCTCTACGAAATGCCAGCGCCGCGCCAGGTGCTAGCGTTTTCCGCGGCCCACTACGCCATATCTGCTGGGCGCACGACCTTGCCGGTGCGCGCCGATTCGTATATGGCCAGTATGCTGCTGAGGAAGGCGCGGCTCTGCTGCAGGGTGATGACCGGCGCCGCGCCATCCAGTACGCATGCCTCCATCGTCTCCACTTCGCAGAGATAAGGATTCACCGCAGGTATGACCAGCGTCTCTGCCCCATTGTCAAGACCGGTAAGGGTCATCTGCGTTGGTGCGCCATAGAGACCTGGTTTCCACGGCTCGGCGATATGCAGCGTGGCTTCCTCGCCCACAAGGTAGACAGCCTCGCGAAAGGGCGTGCGGAAGCCGCTGGATATCTGCGCGACGGTACCGCTAGCGAACAGCAGTTGGGCCCGCATACCCACGTCGACACCGCTTTCGCCAAGAATCTGGTGGGCCCAGACTTCAACGGGGGCGCCTTCGCCGATCATGACGATCGCCAGACTATTGGGATAGACGCCGACATCCCAGGCTGAGCCGCCGGTAAGGTTGGCCTGGAGCCGTACGTTGGCGGCGTTGCTGGCCGGCAGATAAAAGTGGAACCAGCTGTGAATGGTCTGCAGTGTGCCGAGCCGCCCACTACGCACCAGCTCCAGGGCCTGTTTTGTCTGCGGATGGTGCAGGTACATAAAGGCCTCGAAGACGGTCACGCCGTTGGCAGCCGCTGCCTCTTCCACTCTGTCCATTTCGGCCATTGAAACCACCAGTGGCTTCTCGCACAACACATGCTTGCCAGCGTTCGCGGCTTTCACCGTCCACTCTGCATGCATGGAATTCGGCAACGAAATGTACACCGCATCGATCTCCGGATCAGCCAGTAAGGCTTCATAGCTGCCATAGGACTTAGCGATTTGGTGTTGGCGGGCGTATGCGGCTGCGCGCTCGCCGTTGCGGCTGGCCACAGCCGCCAGCTCGCTGCGCGCAGCCTGTTGAATGGGGCCAATCAAGGCTTCGTTGATGGTAGCGGTGGAGAGCAATCCCCACCGGAGCATGCGGGGCATAGAGTCTTTCCTCCTGACGTGATTGTGTTTCTGCTTTTGTCAATGCGGTCACTGGAATGGTGCTGATTGGCGAGCCTCGCCATCCTTCATACTGCCCTGAAGCTCGTGTAACGAGCCCGCGAGCCATAGCTGGCCGCGCCTGTGGGCATCTATGCACCGGAGCAGCATGCGAGGTAGCGCCAACCCATTATCTCGTATGTGGCGCACAGGTCAACTAGCCCGCAATCAGACCCTCCAACACGTTGCACGCTTTTGCCCTTCGGGCTATCCTGTCGACTATGAACACTGCTGTCAAGGCCTTTCTAGCTGAACTACATCCGCAGGTAGCGGGTGACCTGCGCGCGGACGACTACAGCCGCACCCTCTACAGCACCGACGCTAGCCTCTATCAGGTTATGCCTCACGCGGTGCTGTTGCCCAAACACGCTGACGATATCCAGGCGGCGCTTGAACTGGCCACCAGGCACCAGGTGCCCATCCTGCCGCGCGCGGGCGGGAGTAGCCTCGCAGGCCAGGCGGTCAATGCCGCGCTGGTCCTGGACACTTCGCGTTGGCTTGACCAGATCTTGGAGATCAACGTAGAGGAACAGTGGGTACGGGTGCAGCCTGGCATCGTGCTGGATGTGCTTAACCACCATTTGAGGCCACACGGTTTGCAGTTCGGGCCTGATCCGGCGTCCAGCAACCGGGCCGGCCTGGGTGGGATCGTCTCCAACAACGCCACAGGCAGCCACTCTATCCTGTATGGCATGGCCGCGGATCATGTGCTGGAAATGAAAGTGTTGCTGGGCGACGGTACAGCAGCCCATTTCCGGCCCCTGGACGACGCACAGCTGCGCCAGGCGCAGGGCAAACCCGGTCGCGAAGGGGCCATCTACCGTGCCGTAACCGCCCTGATCAATGATGAGAACAATCGCCAGATCATCCGCGCGGGAACGCCGCGTCACTGGCGCCGCTGTGGCGGCTATAACCTGGCGCGCTTTATCCACGACGGGACCATCGACCATTACCTGCCCCAGGATCCGCGCTTCAATCTGGCCAATCTGGTCTGCGGCGCTGAAGGCACCCTGGCTGCCATTACCGAGCTAAAGCTCAAGCTCGTGCCGCGCCCTGCCATGACCGCGCTGGCCATCATCGAGTTCCCGACGCTGCTGGCCTCGTTGGAGGCCGTGCCGGCAATCCTCGAAACCAGTCCCTCTGCTGTAGAGCTCATCGACGATCTGAGCCTGCGTATGGCAGCCGACAATGCTGAGGCGTCACGGCTGGTGCGCTCATTCCTCCGGGGATCGCCCTTCTGCTTCCTTGCTGTCGAGTACTACGGGGAGAGCGAGGCCGAGCTCAAGGCCAGCAAAACGCACCTACTGTCCCGTTTTCCCCGGCTTCCCATCACACCGCTGTACGATCCGCTGCGGCAGGCCAATGTATGGCAGCTGCGCAAGATCGGTCTGGGACTGCTCATGAGCGTGCGCAGTGACTGGAAGCCCATCCCTTTTATCGAAGATACTGCCGTCCCGCCTGAACACCTGGCCGCGTATATCCCCCGGATCGAAGCCTTCTGCCAGGAACTGGGCACGAAGATGACCTATTATGCCCACGCCAGTTCCGGCTGCCTCCATATTCGCCCCCTCATCAATACCAAGCTGCGTAGCGAAATCGACAAGATGGAGGCGATTACTCGTTTCGTGGCGGAGCTGTTGGGCACCTACGGCGGCGTGCTCTCCAGCGAGCACGGCGATGGGCGCGTGCGCAGCTGGCTCAACGAAGCGTTCTACGGGCCGGCGCTCTACAGCCTGTTTCGCCAGGTTAAGGGTGCGTTCGATCCGGCCAATCTGCTCAACCCTGGGAACATTGTGGACGCGCCGCCCCAGGCGGCCAACCTGCGCTACGGGCCGGAGTACCGGACGATTCCCTTCGAGCCCAAGCTCCACTGGCCAGAGGGCTTCGCGGCGGCGGTGGAGATGTGCAACGGCGCCGGCGTCTGCCGCAAGCTGACAACCGGCGCCATGTGTCCCAGCTTTATGGCCACGCGCGAGGAAGAACAGAGCACGCGCGGGCGCGCCAACATGCTGCGCGCTACGCTCGCCGGCCAAATCTCCCCCCTGGAGCTTACGAGCGAGCGCATGTATCAGGTCATGGAGCTCTGCGTGAGTTGCAAGGCGTGTAAGGCCGAGTGCCCTTCGTCGGTCGACATGGCGAAGATCAAGGCCGAGTTTCTCGCCCGCTATTACAACCACCATCCCCATCGCCTGCGCGACTACCTCTTCGCGCACATCGACTGGCTCAGCCGGATCGCCAGCGGCTGGCGCGCACCCCTTGCCAACTGGACCATGTCGCGTAGAGTGACGAAGTCGCTGCTCGACCGCTGGCTCGGGATCAGCCAAGCACGTACGCTGCCTGCATTTGCCCGGCGACCCTTTGCCAAAACCGCTGTACAGGACCGCCAACCGGCTGAAAACCGCGTTGCGACGGCACAGGCGCCAGCCGTGGTGTTGTTCGTGGACACCTACAACGCGTACTCCTATCCCCACGTGGCCCACGCGGCGGCCGAGGTTTTGGAGGCTGCGGGATTCCGGGTCATCGTGCCGAAGGAGACGGACTGCGGACGCCCCGCGCTGTCAAAGGGGATGGTGGAGCTGGCGCGCACCAAGGCAGGCCGCGTGGTCGAGGCGCTCGCGGCTCACGCCGCCGCGGCCAACCCCATTGTCTTCCTTGAACCCAGTGATTGGTCGGCTGTGGTAGACGACTACGCCACGCTGCTGCCCGACGATACACGCCTGCCTGGGATCGCCGCGCACAGCGTTACGTTCGAACAGTTCGTCGCCGGCGTCGTCGAGCAGGATGGGCAGCGCCTGCCCTTCAAAGCAGGTGCGCCGCAGAAGGTCCTCTTGCACGGCCACTGCCATCAGAAGGCCATAAGCGGCGTGCAGCCAAGTGTCAAAGCGCTCAGCGCCGCGGGCTACACCGTGCAGGTGCTGGACAGCAGTTGCTGCGGTATGGCCGGAGCGTTCGGCTACGAGGCCGAGCACTACGCCGTTTCGCTAAAGATGGGCGAGCATGTGCTGCTGCCGGCCGTACGCGCCGCCGAGCCCGATGCCATCGTGGTCGCGGCCGGCGTAAGCTGTCGCCAACAGATTGGTCATGGCGCCGGCAGGCGGGCCTTACACCCTGCAGAAGCCATCAGAAATCGACTTGACCTGCCGCACAGGCAGGGATGAGCGCGCGGCCTGGTGAAAAGGAAGCGCACGCGCCGGGCCGCGCAGCGCGTGTCCCCAGACGGATCGAATGGCGGCAGCCACAGCCGGTACAACCCACGCTCCCCGGCCTAGTGTTCGATTCTCGTCACATCCACCGTACCTCGCATCAGCCATGGCATGCCCCAGCCGGCCCGGTCCGCGGCGTCATTGTGGTCTGGTCCCGGATCCGTGATGAACAGCAGCTCGATGGCCTGGCCGCGATAGTCGTCTAGAGGAACAAATGCCTGCTGCCAGTCTCGATGCGCCGGCTCCAAGGGCGTGATGTGGCGCTCCCATAGGGTTTGCTCACCCTCACCGGCGCGGACGCGCACAGCAAAGGTCACGCCATCGCCGCCCCACTCCCACGCCTGCGGGTCCAATGCCGGGCTCAGCCACAGGAAGGTGCGGTCCTCCGGCACGGTCAAAGAAAAGGCGATGGTGGCCGGCGCGTGGGCAAAGATGGTGGGCCGATGGTCGCCGCTCTGCGGCATGGTGAACTCGGTGAGCGCGACCCGCTCGCAGCCCTCTGCCTCAGCACAGATGGGAGTGTCGGGCGTAACCGCAGCGGTCGATACGAGTTCCGTAAGGTCCAGAAGACGATACCGGGCGTACAGCTCGCGCTCGTCTGGATTTGGCCGTACCAGCGTGAAGGCATAATTGACCCCGATCCAGCAGACCGCATAGAGTGTGGCAAACGCCAGACCCGTAGCCAGAATCTGGCGTAGCGTCCGGGAAGTGGAGGCAGCGGGGACATTGTCTACGGCGCCCAGCCACGCATAGAGTCCCCACAGGGTCACTGGTGGGCCGACAACGGCAAAGAGATCCCAATCGCGCTGGCGGGACAGGTCATTCTGAAAGGCAAAATGGTAAAAAAGGAACGCAGCGGCCGCCACGGTCAAAAAGCGCAAGATAGGCTCTTGCCGCGCGGCCGGCTGGCTCCACCGCCAGAACC
>JACFMY010000703.1 GCA_019455155.1 Caldilineaceae bacterium | reverse complement strand
CAGGAGCAGTTCGGCCTGACCTATCTTTTTATCGCCCATGACCTTTCGATGGTGCGCCACATCAGCACCCGCGTGGCGGTGATGTATCTGGGCATCCTGGTTGAGATGGCCTCGCGCGATGAGCTTTATGAGCATCCGCTGCACCCCTATTCCCAGGCGCTGCTTTCAGCGGTGCCGGTGCCAGACCCGTTTGTTGAGGAAAAGCGCCAGCGGATTATCCTGGAAGGGGATGTGCCCAGCCCGGTTAACCCGCCTTCGGGTTGCCGTTTTCGCACGCGCTGCCCGCTGGCAGAGAAGATCTGCGCCGAACAGGTGCCCGAGTGGCGTGAGGTCGCCCCCGATCACTGGGTGGCTTGCCATTTGGTGTAGGCCGCGAGCGGCTCGCAAATGGCCCGGCTGGGCGGTCACTGACAAATAAGAGTCAGGTGGTAATGGAAGAATGAGAGGATCGTGTTTGAAAGGAGGTGGTGTAATCGGGAAGCATCGTTGTTGGAAATGCGTCTTAAGTTGGTCAAGTGAATCACTCAATCCTAATAGAGGAGAAGAAACATGCGTAACAAACTTCTAGTTTTTGCCTCGCTGTTGATCATGGCGAGCATGGTGCTGGCGTCCTGCGCGCCGGCAGCCCCTCAGACTGTCGTGCAGACGGTTGAGGTCGTCAAGACGGTTGAGGTTCCCGGTCCAGAGGGCGAGACGGTCATCGTGACCGCCACCCCCGAACCCGCCGCGCCGCCTCCGGAGATGAAGTCGGCCGACCCGACCACCTTCACCTACGCCACCTTTGGTGATCCTGAAACCCTCGATCCGGCGCTCAACTACGAGACCGCCGGCGGCGGCGTAGTCCAGCAGGTCTATGACAAACTGGTGGCTTACAACCGCGAAGACCCGAACACGTTCGTGCCTTCCCTGGCAAAGGAAGTCCCTACGGTTGAAAATGGCCTGCTGTCTGCAGACGGCCTGACCTACACCTTCAACATTCGCTCGGGCGTCAAGTTCCACGATGGAACCGAGATGACCCCCGAAGACGTGGCCTACTCCTTCCAGCGCGGCCTGCTGCAGGGCGGCACCTCCTCCCCGCAGTGGATGCTGACCGAGCCGTTCCTGGGCTCCGGTGTGGACGACATTGCCATGATCGTCAATGAAGAAGAACCTCCGTACGACGATCCGGCTGCCCTGGCAGCCCTGCCTGCTGATGTCCTGCAGGCTGCCTGCCAGAAGGTCGTGGACGCGATTGTGGCAGACAACGCCGCCGGCACCGTGACGATGCACCTGGCCATTCCGTGGGCGCCTTTCATCCCGACGATCGCCAACGGCTGGGGCTCGGTCATGTCCAAAGCCTGGGTCATCAGCAAGGGCGGCTGGGATGGCGACTGCGCCACCTGGCAGAATTACTATGGCAAGACCTCGGCCGAGGTCAACGAGATGGGCCTGGGCACCGAAATGAACGGCACCGGTCCCTACAAACTGGATCACTGGACGCCCGGCGAAGAGTACGTCCTGACCGCTAACGAGGACTACTGGGTCACCGAGCCGTTGTTCGAGGGCGGCCCGACCGGCGCTCCGGCGATCAAGACCGTCGTCGTGAAGTCGATCTCCGAGTTCAGCACCCGCTTTGCGATGCTCGAGGCTGGCGACGCCGACAGCGTGACGGTTGGCTCCATGTCCGACTACCCGCAGATGGATACGCTGGTTGGCGAAGAATGCCAGAAGACCGTGGACGACTGCCAGATTGTCGACCCGGCCAAGCCGCTGCGCGTGGTCAAAGGCCTGGAGAGCGTCAGCCGCACCGATATGTTCTTCGCCCTGGATCTGAACGCCGAGGGCGGCAACAACTTCATCGGCTCCGGCAAGCTGGATGGCAACGGTATTCCGGTGACCTTCTTCAGCGACCCGCACGTGCGCAAGGGCTTTGCCTACTGCTTCAACTACGACGTCTATCTGGATGACGTCTTCCTGGGCGAGGGCGTGCGCTCGAACAACGTGATGCTCCCCGGCATGATCGGCTACGAAGAAGACAGCCCGATCTACACCTACGACCCGGACAAATGCGCCGAAGAGCTTCAGCTCTCCAAATGGAAGGCCGAAGGCGACAGCTTTGTGCCGGATGAGAACGGCGACATCTCGCTTTGGGATACGGGCTTCCGCTTCACCGCCGCCTACAACACCGGCAATACCGCCCGCCAGACC
>JACFMY010000702.1 GCA_019455155.1 Caldilineaceae bacterium | reverse complement strand
ACCAGGTGGTCGAGAAGCCGGACACTGAGGCCGTACGCGGTATGATCAATACCGTCGCGCACCTGCTCGAAGTCAGTGAGTAGGTCGTAGTTGGTTGCGCCACAGCGAGATCAGGCGCACATCTGTCTGTGCGTATTTCTGTCCCTGTGGCGATTGAACATTATTGTTGAGGATCGATTATGAAACTGCATGACCTGCGTCCCGCAGAGGGTTCCACAAAAAAGCGCAAGCGAGTGGGTCGTGGCACTGGTTCTGGCAAAGGAAAGACCAGCGGCCGCGGCCAAAAGGGTCAGAACGCGCGGTCAGGTGGCTCCGTGCTACCCACCTTTGAGGGTGGCCAGCTCCGCCTTGTCAAGCGTCTGCCCAAGCTGCGCGGCTTCAACAACCGCTTCAAAATCTACTTCGTGCCGGTCAACCTGGACCAGCTCGAGCGTCAGTTTGAAGCACAGGCTGAGGTTAACCCTGAGTCGCTGGCGGCGGCTGGGCTCCTGGGTAATACCAGTGATCCAGTGGTCGTCCTGGCCCGCGGTGAAATCACCAAGCCGCTTACGGTGAAAGTGCAACGGATCAGCGCCGCTGCCAGGCAGAAGGTCGAGGCCGCGGGCGGCACGATCGAACTGCTGCCGTACAGCGTGAACCGGAATCTGCCCCGTTCGTAACGAATTGCGAATATGGATTTGCGCAGGCCCGTTACGTCGCAAGCGAACTACTATCCTGCGCAACTTGCAATTCGCTCCTTGCATCTACGAAAGGAACCTGTGAATGCTTGAGGCTGTACGCAATGCATTCCGGCTGCCAGACCTGCGCAATAAACTGCTGATCACCGTTGGGCTGCTCACATTCTACCGGCTGGCGGCGAACATTCCGCTGCCGGGTGTGGACCACGCTGCCCTGGCGGTGATCTTTCAGGAAAGCGACAACATTCTGCTGAATATGCTGAACTTTTTCAGCGGCGGCGGTCTGTCGCGCATGGGGGTCATGGCGCTGGGTGTCTACCCTTATATTACGGCGTCGATTATCCTGCAGCTCCTGATTCCCATCATTCCTGCGTTGGAGGAGCTGAGCAAGGAAGGCGAACAAGGGCGTGCCCGTATCAACCAGTACACCCTGTGGCTGACGATCCCCCTGGCCATCCTGCAGGCCATTGCCCAAGGCACACTGCTCAGCAGCAGTGCGGCAGGCGGGCTGGCTGTGTTGCCTAATTGGGGCTTTGGCCTCGGCGAAGCCTTCCCGACCGTGACACTTATCATCGGTATGACCGCAGGCACGATGCTTGGCGTGTGGCTGGGCCAGCTGATTACCGAACAGGGTATTGGCAACGGTGTCTCACTCATCATCTTTGCCGGTATTCTGGCGAACGTACCCTACCAGCTGCGGCTCTTGTCACAGAGCTGGGTCCTGTTGATCGTCTTCAGCATTGTGACGGTGGCGACGATTATGCTCATCGTCTGGGTGCAGGAAGGCCAGAGACGCATTCCTGTCCAATATGGCAAGCGCGTCCGCACCATGCGCGGCAATCGCATGATGATGGTCGGCGGCCAGAGCACGTACATTCCGCTGCGCGTCAACACTGCTGGTATGATCCCGCTGATCTTTGCCCAGAGTCTGCTGATTCTGCCCAGCACGCTTGCCAGTTACTTCGTCGGGCGCGCGACCTGGGTCGGTGCGATTGCTGACACAATCTACCAGTTCTTTAGCCCAAGCAACGCTCTTTACTGGTTCTTCTACTTCGTGCTGACGGCCATCTT
Organism: Caldilineaceae bacterium; assembly: GCA_019455155.1. Lineage (GTDB taxonomy): Bacteria > Chloroflexota > Anaerolineae > Caldilineales > Caldilineaceae > JACFMY01. The sequence continues at coordinate 447 of JACFMY010000702.1, read as the reverse complement.
TACCTACTTCTATACGGACGTGATGTTCCGGCAGCAGAATCTGCCCGAGACACTCCAGAAGCAAGGTGGATTTATCCCGGGTATCCGGCCTGGCCCACGCACGGAGCAGTATCTGAACGGTGTGCTCTCCCGCATCACCATGGTCGGTGCGCTCTTCCTGGGCTTCATGGCTGTGTTGCCCTTCTTGATCGGTTCGCTGGCCGACGTAATCTTCGGCGGCGGTACCGGCGTGCTGACCAGTTACAACTCGCTGATTATCAGCAGCTCGGGCATGCTCATTGTCGTCGGCGTCGTGCTTGACACCATGAAGCAGATTGAAGCCCAGCTCATGATGCGCAACTACGAAGGATTCATCCGGTAAGGAATGGGTCGGTTGGCTGGGGCAGTGAACAGGTGAGTGACCCGTTCCGGGGATCAAGCGTGTTGGCGCCCTGGCCACCAACCAGG
>JACFMY010000701.1 GCA_019455155.1 Caldilineaceae bacterium | reverse complement strand
TTCCCTGGGATAATGGCTGGGCCAAGATTACCACCCGCCATGGCACCCTCATACGTATCAAGGTACAGGCCTGCCGTGCCGCCGTGGCAAGCTACGCAGCGCGCCTCCAGGATCGGCCCTATCAGGTCGTCCCAGGTCAAGGCAGCATCCGGGTAACGCGGTAACGACTCCGCTAGTACGTTGGTCAACTCAATAATGCCGGTAGCATCGAGACCGGCGAATTTCCATTCCGTGGCATGACACGCGCTATTGGCGCAGAAGCTGCTATCGTCGCTGCCCCCGGGGTTCGAGACATCATGGCAGCCTTCACAGGTGCTATCGAACTCAAAGCGGTGGCGCGAGATCCAATTGCTGTCGACATGCGAAGCCGGCTCGAAGGGGTCACGCAGCGCCACAAAGGCGGTGCTGCCGTCCTCCGGCGCCTTGAGCGGGATAGTGTGGCACAGGTTGCACTCGATGCGAACAATCTCGTTCTGGTCGCTGACGTGTTTGCCGTCATGGCAGCGGAAGCAGCCCGCCCAATCCTTGTGTCCCAGATTGTCAGGGTGTGTCGTCCAGCTGACATCCATGGTTGGATAGACCATCTGCGAGTACAGTCGTTTGACCTCCGCCACAGCCTGGTCGACAGTCTCCTTGTTGGCCTCGTAGTAATCGCTCCAGTTCGATGCGTAGTAGTTCTTCAAGCCTTCGATGGCGGCATAGGCATGATCCATGGTGGGATACTGGCGGTCGATGACGGCAATCGCGTTCTGCTTGAAATACGGAATCTCGGGCGAAACGACATTGCGCGCCATGGCGTCGTCCAAGGCTTTGTCAGGCGTCTTGAACTCGTGGGAGACGCGATTGTGACAGGACATACAGTCCATCGTCGTGATGCGGTCGCTGTTCTGCTCTGCGAAATCTGGGGGCAGCTCTGCCTCAATATCTGTAAAGACCTGGGTCTCGCCCGTGTCCGCAAAGGTCACCCGCACCCATGGTATCTCCTGTTGGAGATGCTTCTCATCTGTATAGATGAACTCGACGACATTTTCGATGTGCCAGTGGATACCCTTGCCGAGCCCTTCGCGGTGGGTGCCGCCACCAGTCTTAAAGGACATGTAGGTCTCGGTCAACTCGTTGTTCTTGGCCGCATCATAGCGTCTGAAGACCCGTTGGCTGTCAGATGAGAACTTTTCCGGACTGTGGCAGCGTTCGCATACTTGCTGTGCCGGCTGCAGACCCTTCACGTAGATGGGCGTTTCGTAATCTGCGCCGACAAACTTGATCACATGGCTGATATCGTGGGCTTTGCGAAAGAACTGCGTGGCGATTACAGAGCGACCAATATGACATTCAACACAGTTGACCCGAGCATGTGGCGAATTCAAGTACGAAATGTACTCGGGCGGCATGGTATGGCAGGCAAGCCCACAGAACGCTGAGGAGTTTGTGACTTCCCAGGTGGCCCCGCCCAGCACAAACATGACGGCCAGCGCAACCAAAATCGTGACGTAGGGGAGCACGCGTCGCCAACGGGCCGATCGACGACCCGGCCAGAGGAAATGGCGCAGATAGACGCGCGCGCCGTGCAGGGTGCGATCAATCCGTCCGCCAATCCGTTCTAACCACCTAGGCATCATTCCCCCTTCGCATTCGAATCCGATAGACGATCCAGAGCACCAACAAGGCGACTGCTACCCAGAAGACCGCGATGACCGTGTTGCGGATCCATGCCCCTGTCGGCACCTCTTCTCTCACCACTGGTTGGCCTACTGCAGCCATTGGTGTAGGTGGTGGTGGTGAGGTCGGCGTAGGACCAGGGCCGAAAAAGCCGCCCGTCACGGGTGGCGCCTGAAGCTTGGCGAAAGCGATCGTCTCTGCGGCCCAGGCCGGGTCCTCGCCTGGTTTTGTATGGCAGCTATTGCAGGCATTGGGCATCACGTCTAGACCACCGTGATCCATGGTTTTCTGCGGATCAGGCTGTAGCAAGGAATGGTTATGGATGTCATAGGCTACAGCGCTGGTGGCCATGGAGGGCATGTGGCAGTCACTGCAGAGGAAGTCACGTTTGCTCATTGCCTTTTCATGGAAGGGGATATGCCTGACAATGGCTCGCTGTTCCGAATGGCATGAGATACACAACGCGTTCGTGGGTTCCTTCAATTGCCCGTTGCCAGCGCCCGCGTCATGCACTGCATGGCAGGTAACACAACTCGTG
>JACFMY010000700.1 GCA_019455155.1 Caldilineaceae bacterium | reverse complement strand
GATGTGATCATTTATCCCACTGGCGGCGGCACCGGCATGGTCGGGATGTGGAAGGCGTTCGACGAGATGGAACAGATGGGGCTCATCGGCGCAAAGCGCCCGCGTATGGTGACAGTGCAGAGCACGGGCTGTGCGCCCATTGTCCGGGCCTTCGAAGAGGGCACCGAGTTTGCAGAGCTCTGGCAAGGCGCCAAGACGGTCGCTGACGGGCTGCGTGTCCCCGTGGCGATCGGCGATTTCCTGGTCTTGCGCGCCATTCGTGAATCGAAGGGCTGTGCTGTGGCGGTTGCGGACGAAGAGATGCTCCGCTATGCCCGGGTGATGGGTAGCCACACAGGCATCTTTCCCGCGCCCGAAGGCGCGGCCACCCTGGCGGCCCAGATCCACCTGCTCAAAACCGGTTGGATTCGGCCGGACGAGCGTGTTGTGCTCTTCAACACGGGCAGCGGGTTGAAATACGCGCACTTGTGGGCGGAGAAGACGGAAGCGGCGCAGGCCTGAGTTGCACGCGGCCGGGGAGAGAACGCCAGGTGGGAGATGGGCAACGTGACTTGTCTGCCCGTTGCCTTGGCTGCCTGCCATCTATGGCCTGTTTTGCGTGACCCAAACGAACCATGAACGCTCTCATTGCCCAGTGTGGGGGTCCAACAGCTGTAATCAATGCATCGTTGGCGGCCGTGGTGCGGGCCTGGCAGGCGATTCCGAAACACGGCAAGCTCTGGGGCGCGCGCCTGGGCATGCAGGGGCTTGTCCAGCGCAATTGGGCGGACCTTACCGATCTGCCGCCTTCTGCTCTGGCCCAGCTGGCTGAGCAGCCTGGTGCGGCCCTTGGCAGCGCCCGTTACCGGCCCACGGAAGAGGAACTGGCGGCAGTCCTGGAGCATCTGCGTGAGGCGCAGGTGACCGCACTCTTTCTGGTGGGCGGCAACGGCACCATGGCGGCAGCCCAATATCTGGGCGAACTGGCGGCCGCGCGCAGCCAGCCGCTTCAGGTCATCGGCATCCCTAAGACCGTAGACAACGATCTGGCTGGGACCGACGTCACGCCCGGTTATGGCAGTGTAGCTCGCTACATCGCCCAGACGACCCTAGAAGTTGCGCTGGATCTCCGTGCCATGCGCGGCTTTGAGCATGTAGTGTTGATGGAGGTTATGGGCCGGCATGCCGGCTGGATTGCGGCCGCAGCCGCCCTGGCCCGCGCCCATGTGGAGGATCTGCCGCAGCTGATCCTCCTGCCCGAACGTCCCAAGGATGTGGAAGTGATACTCCAGCAGATTGCCGAGGTGCACCGTACAGCAGGAATTTGCCTGCTGGTCACCGCGGAGGGGGCGCGCGATCAGCAAGGCAACTACCTGGCGGAACGACTGGGCAGTGCAGGCGCAGATGATTCGGGGCAGCGTATTTTCAGCATGTCGGCTGGCGTCTCTGCCTATCTTGGCGGGCTGGTGCAGAACGTGCTCGGCCTGCGCTGCCGCCAGGTGCGGCCCAATACGATCCAGCGTGCCAGCGCGGCCCTGGCCAGCACCGTCGACCGCGAGCTGGCGGCCCTCGCCGGTTCCACGGCTGTTGCGCTCTATACGCAGGGCACCACCGGGGTCATGGTGTCGCTGCGCCGTGACGGGAGCGAGGAGGGGAGCTGGCGCACGGATCATGTGAACGTTGGGGACGTGATCGGTCGCGAGCGCCTATTGCCTGACGCGTATGTGGCGGCCAGTGGTCTCGATGTGACCCCTGCATTCCTGGACTACGCGCGGACGGTGGCCGGTCCTCTGCCGCCGGCGCCGCTCCTCTTTTAGGTGGGCCGGCAGGGTCTGTTTCCTGTGTGGCCAGCCGGTCTACTGGCCGCGCGTTGCCAGCACGCTACCAATACTCAAACTTGCATCTGATAGTAGCGATTTCAAGCGCGCTGGACAGGCGAACCACCAATGAATTCGTTACTACGAGCTCGCGCTGGACCGTAGTCGCGATTTCAATCGCCCTGGGCAGGCGAACCACGAATGAATTCGTTACTACGAGCTCGTGCGGGACCGTAGTCGCGATTTCAATCGCCCTGGACAGGCGAACGACGAATGAATTCGTTACTACGAGCTTGCGCTGGACCGTAGTCGCGATTTCAATCGCCCTGGTCAGGCGAACGACGAATGATGAAAGTTAAGAAATCAATATGGTAATAGGCCGACATAGCGGAGGAGTGGTTGA
>JACFMY010000065.1 GCA_019455155.1 Caldilineaceae bacterium | reverse complement strand
AGGGACGACAGGATGTAAGCGCTCGTTGCAACGATTTCTGCGGCTAGTGTATCATTCGTGCTTACGCGTTGTCCGTAAATATCTATATCTTACCAGCCACTGGGAGAGCACGCCAACTCGATGCAAGCTTACGATTCGTGGGAACCCGCCCTTAACCAGCTCATGCAGAAATTCGGCGCGGCCGAAGCATGCTGGTTCAGCAGCGTACGTAAAGATGGTCGCGCCCACCTTGCACCCATCTGGCACGTACTACACGAAGGCCGTATCTATGTTGTAACCCAACGCAATTCGGTCCGCGCGGCCAATATTCGCCACCATGCTGCTGTCAGCCTGGCCCTGGCCGATACCTCCAATGCCCTGATTGTGGAAGGCACAGCCCAGCCGACGCCAGCCATGCGCGAGCAGTTGCGTCCCCTCTTTCAAGAGAAATACGGATGGGACATTCGCACTGACCCCACCTATGACGATGTCATCGCGGTAACCCCGACCAAAGTCATTGCCTGGGGCAATCATGGCAATGGTCGCTGGCACCTGTAAACTCATGTCCATATCTCACCGTTACATCCTTGCCGTCTCAGGTCTCGCCCTAGACAAGCGTTGCTCGACCATCTAGAGATCCAGCCCACTAGAGAATCATGGAAGTCGCCGCCTACCCAGTTGACCTACAACTGCACAGCACTGCTTCAGACGGCACAGACACGCCCGCAGAACTGGTGCAGCTGGCGTTGCAGCGGGGCCTGCGGGTTATTGCCCTCACCGACCACGATACTGTCCTAGGCATTGAACCAGCCCTGGCGGCCGCGGGAGAGAGGCTACGTATTGTCCCCGCCCTGGAGTTCAGCACGCTCAATGAGCCGGAACGCGATTACTTCGACCTAAATATCCTGGGCCTAGGCATTCGTCACCATGATCCGGCGCTGCAGACTGTTCTGCAACAGGTGTTGGAAAGCCGCATCGAGCAGAAGGTCCGGCAGATAGAGAAGCTACAGACGCACGGTGTCGATGTGCCCGTGGAGGAGGTGCTCCGCCGTGTCAATGGCGTGCCCGGCCGTGTGCACATCGCCCAGGTGGCCCTGGAACGGAACCCTGATCGCTTCACCTCGATCGGCGATGTCTTTGCCCAATATCTGGCCACCGATGCCCCGAACTCTGTTTATGTCAAACGCACCTTCAGCCTAACCGTCGAGGACGCCATCGACCTATGCCATACAGCCGGCGGCATCGCGGTATTGGCCCATCCTGGCGCCTACCCCCGGGTGCACGACATGGACGCTGTCGTCCGGCGGCTTGCTCAGCAGGGTCTGGACGCCATCGAAGTACGGTATCCGTATGGCCAGAACCGCGGCCACTACGGCGCCAGCGCGGCCGAAGTCGCCCGCTACGTGGCTCATTTCGATGCCCTAGCCGATGAGTTACGTTTGCTCAAGAGCGGCGGCAGCGACTACCATGGCCAGGTTAAACCAGGCATTCACCCCGGGGATGCCGGGCTGACCTGGGTTGAATGGGAAGCGCTAGCTGCTGTCTGCGGATGGTAATGGTGGCGGCGGCGAATAGGATTTGGCGGAATACCACGGTTGCGCCAAGATTAGGCATACCTCCGTTTACATTTCAGCGTTAGCGACACTGTCCGATCTCTTATGCACCGAACTCCACCGCGGCCGACCTGGATCGAAATCAGCCGGTCGGCTCTGACCAACAACCTGCAACAACTGAAGATGCGGTTGGCGCCCCACACACAACTGATGGCCGTTGTCAAAGCCAATGCCTACGGCCACGGCACGGTCGAAACCGCCCGCACGCTGGCTGCGGCTGGCGCCGATCGATTTGCCGTGGCCACACTGGATGAAGCCCTGGAACTGCGGAATGCTGGCATCAGACAAGCGATCCTGGTTCTGGGGTATACGCCATCTTGGTTGGCGAGTGATGCCCTGCAAGCACAGATTACCCTAACCATCTATGATCTGGCAACAGCGGAAAAACTCGCCAGCTGCGCCGCGGCTGCCGGTCTTCGCGCCGCCGTTCATGTCAAGGTGAACACGGGGATGAACCGCCTTGGGCTAACACCGGCCGAGACGCCGGCCTTCATGGAGGCGCTGGCTAATCTGGCAGGTCTTCATGTCGAAGGAATTTACACGCATTTTGCTACCTCAGACGAGCTCGACAAGCGGCACGCTGAGGCCCAGTTTACCTGCTTCACCGCGCTGCTAGAACGGCTGGCGGCCACAGGGCGCCGCCCACCCCTGGCCCATGCCGCCAACTCGGCGGCTCTTCTGAGCATGCCCCACACGCATTTGGATATGGTGCGCAGTGGCATTGCCCTCTACGGGTTGGACCCTGATATGGAGCAGTGCCCGTTGCCTGCGGGCTTTCGGCCTGCGCTGGCGTGGAAGGCATTGGTTGCCCATGTGATGGCACTGGCGCCGGGCGACGCCGTGTCCTACGGCCGCGAGTTCATTGCCCAGCGCCCCATGCGCGCCGCGGTGCTGCCCGTGGGCTATGCCGACGGCTTTCCGCGGCGGCCGCGCACCTGGGGCAGTGTGCTCATCCGGGGCCACGCGGCGCCCATCATCGGACGCGTCTGCATGGATCAGACTGTGGTTGACGTCACGGACATTGAGGCTGCGACCGGGCCGGTGAGCATGGGCGAAGAAGCCGTCCTCATTGGACGTCAGGGGGACGCCCACCTGAGCGCCGAAGCGGTCAGCGCGCGCGTTGGCACCAACAACTACGACATTGTGAGTCGAATCCTGGGGCGCGTGCCCCGGCTCTACGTGGCGTGACGGCATAATCGATCAGGAACTGACCAAACGCTGGGGGAGAAGCGAGTCGAATGGAGCAACGCGAGCGAGCGTGGACGATCTACAACAGGCTCATCGAACGGTTCGGCAGGCCGGAATTTGACGGCTGTGGTGAACCGGTGGACGAGCTCATCGCGACGATCCTCAGCGCTAACACCAACGACGCCAACAGCGGCCGCGCCTTTGACCAGCTCAAAGCGAGATTTGGCGATGATTGGGACGCTGTGCGCCTGGCCCCGCTCGAAGCCATCAAAGAAGCGATCCGGCCCGCGGGCATGTACAACCAGAAGGCGCCAGCCATCGTAAACACGCTGGAACGGATCAAGGCAGACCGCGGCAACTATGATCTCAGCCATCTGGCCACCATGGATGCTGCCGCGGCCCTGGCCTACCTCACCCGCCTGCCAGGGGTAGGGCACAAAACGGCCAGTATTGTCATCCTCTTCTGTTTCAATGGCGCCACCTTTCCGGTGGACACCCACATCCAGCGCATCTCACAACGCTTGGGCATCAGCAGTCGCAAAGCGAGTCCCGCCGCGGTCAAAGCTGACTGGGAGTCGTTGCTGCCGCCCGAAACCTTCTACGCGTTGCACATCAACCTCATCCGCCACGGTCGCCGCATCTGCCAGGCGCTGAATCCACGCTGTGACAGCTGCCCGCTTCAGTCAGAATGTGACTTTTTTAGGGGCGCAGGCGCGTGGCGGCAAAACGAGCGGCCGGGCGATACCACTCCCGCGCGGATCTAGAGAGCACCCGCTCATAGGTGGTTGGTCACATGGGAAATGATAGCCCGTAATCAAAGCGGTCACATGAATGTCAATGCCGGGCAGATGGCAGCAGCCAGCATGTGGGCCCGGTCTCCGCGCTCCGGGTTCACGATCTATCCTTCAGCATCACTTGACGGCCCCCGCGACCAGGCCTTTTATCAATTGCTTTTGGATCAGCATGAATAGGATCAAGGTAGGAAGTACCCCGAAGATGGCCCCCGCCGCGAGCAAATTCCACTGGACCTCGAACTTCCCAACCAACTGAAAGAGCCCGACAGTTATCATCTTCTTTTCAGGGGAGGTGATAAAGGTAAGGGCCATCATAAACTCGTTCCAGGTGGTAATAAACACAAAAATGACCACCGTGACCACGCCCGGCCGGGCCAGCGGCAGCACGATCCTGAACATTACCCCGAGCCGCGTGCAACCGTCTACAAAGGCCGCCTCCTCCATGTCCTTTGGGATCGACTGGAAATAAGAGGTAAGCAGCCAAACCGAGAAGGTGACGTCAAAAGCCGCGTTGGCGATGATCAGGCCAGTGTAGCTGTCGTTGAGCCCGAGCAATACAATCAGCTTGAACAGGGGAACGATGATGATCACCGGAGAAAACATCTGTGAAACTAGCATGGTCTGTAGCCAGAAGGCGCGCCCGGGGAAGCTCATCCGCGCCAGCGCGTAGGCGGCGGGGATCGCGCAGAGGGTCGCCAACACGGTCGCCCCACTGGCGATGATCAGGCTGCTCATCATAAAATTCCCCAGAGGGATTTCTCTCCATACCTGGACGAAATTCTCCCACTGCGGCTGAACCGACCAAAAGAGTGGCGGATAGGTGTACACTTCCTTAATGGATTTCAGCGCCGTGGCGATCATCACGTAAAACGGGAAGAGGATAAAGACATAGATCGGCAGGACGATCAGCCCCGCGATCCACTTCCTGCGATTTCTCCTGGTACGCTTCAGCAGCTTCATCGCTCTTCGCCCTCATTGAAAACGCGCCTGGCATAGAGAAGGCTAAAGACCAACAAGAAAACAAAGGTGATCATGGCCAGGGCTGTCGCTTCTTCGAACATGCCATATTGGAAGGCCGTCTTGTAAATATAGGTCACCAGCGTATCGGTGGAGTGGATCGGACCGCCGCGCGTCAAAACCCAAATCACAGGGAACGAGTTAAAGGTCCAGATGACGAACATCAGGTTGGCGACGATAAACACCGGCCTCAGGAGTGGCAACGTAATGTGCCAGAGCGATTGCAGCCAGGTCGCGCCGTCGACAGTGGCGGCTTCGTAAATATCCTCCTGGATGGATTGCAGCCCGGAAAGAATAATCAGGGTCATGAGTGGCAGCCCGGACCATATCTCAACCACCATGTTGGCCAAAAAGCCGGTGTTGCCGAAGGCCAACCAGGCTGTTTTACCGTCGGTAATCTTAAGTCGATACAGAATGTAGTTCAGGATGCCGTACTGGTCGTTGAAGATCCAGCGCCAGACCAGGGCGGAGATGGCAATTGGCGTGGCCCAGGGCAACAATAGCAGAAGCCGGGCGGTTCGAAAGCCCCAAAAGTTTTCATTGAGGCACAGGGCCAATACCAGACCGATCAAAAAGATCAGGGCCGTCCCTCCAAAGGTCCAGATCGCGGATTGCAAGAGGATCTCCGGAAAGGCTTCTTCACGAATCACACTCTGATACCGCTCCAGCGTGAAACCACCATCGGCCGCGAACGATGTGATGAAAGTCATCCAGATGGGATAGGCAATGATCAGGAGCAACAAGACCAGGGAAGGCGCCATGAGTCCATAGGCTGGCCTTGCCCGGCGCAGGAACTCTGTCCGGGATTTCGTGAAGGCGCTCCGTTGTGCGCTTGCTTGTTAGGTGACATCGTCATCCCACCATCAGCAAAGGCAAAGGGCAAGCCAGGCGGTTTGGCTGGAGGCAGGTGTGATCGGCCTGCCTCCAGCATATGAGAAGGAGACGGTTATGGTTTGCTCAAAGACTGCATGGTCTCCGCCAGGGCGTCGATCTCTTCCTGCGGCGTCCCTTGCCCGAGGAACACCGCTTGCCCCATCTTCATGACCTCTTCCATCAGACGGTTGGTGGTCGGGGTGATCGGCTGTGGAATGGAATCCGGCGCCACGCTCTGGAAGGCATCCCATACAGGACTCGCCAGCTCAGGATCTTCCATCAAGGAATAGGTGTCCGGGATAATCCCGCGACCCTGAACGAACCCTTTGCGGATATCGTCCCGATACTGGAACTCGATGAACTTCATCACGGCTTCTTTATTCTTCGAGTCCTTGAACATCACCAGCAAGTCGGGGGCGGCAATGTTCGCGGCTTTCTGGTTCACAGGGAAGGCCACCATCTTGTATGGCAGCGCCCGGGCGGCACGATTGGGGGAATAGTTGAGGTCACGGGCCGCCTGAATGACACGTTCCCGGGTCTCCTCACTAATGCGCACGTTGCTCTTTCTCTGATTCAAAACGAGAGAAGCTGTGGCCGATGAGACACCTGCGTGCCTGGCTACATCTTTCAGCGTAGTTGTCATATCTACGGGATAAAACGATTAAGCTAAATCGATTTATCAGAAAAGGATCACGGTTTTCTCTCGTTGTCAATCACGAATTTTCTGGGGTCTGTCACAACACGCGCCAGCAATACAAGCCGCGACCGGGCCTGCGCACAGGAGAGCTAGGAAAGAGGCTCCGGTAGGCGTCAGGGGATGTCTGGCTGGCTGCCTAAGCGGCCGGCACGCGTTGGCGCCAACAGCCTCGACAATGTGGGCCGAACGGCACAGTCACTCAGCTGTCATGCGGTGAATCCATGTTGTGACAGCTGTCTGCTCCAATCGGGCTGTGATTATTTCAGTTTCAATAGAACAGGTGCGTGGGGTGCGACGAACGGTGGGAAATAAAAACACGAGCGGACATTCTTTACGTCCGCTCGTATTTTCTGCTCCTCAAATCTGCGCGGTGTGTTGCCGCCGCGCGTTTATGCTGCGGTTTATGCTGCGGCTGTGGCCTTGTTCAGCAGTTTGGTCAGGCGACTCTGGCGCCGCGCAGCGTTGTTCTTGTGGATTGCGCCCTTGGTGGCTGCCCTATCCAGGGCACGGGTTGCGCTGCGCACCAGTTCGTCCGCATTCGGATCACCGGCCTGGATCGCCAGACGCGCCCTCTTAATGGCCGTGCGTGCGCTGCTGCGCCACACTCGATTGCGCGCGGCTCGCTGCTCATTCTGCCGGGCACGCTTCTCGGCTGACTTGGTATTTGCCATCCTCTATTGCTCCCAGAAAACTCGATAACCTAGCTATGGTCGCTGAAATCGGTCTATGCCTAGAATGCGCTCTGGTGCTCGCACTCGATTTTCGCCTATCATTCGCGGCGCAAATGAGAGGACAGGCCGCGAAGTGACAATCGACAAGTATAAGGGAGGGGTGAGAATTTGTCGAATTGGCAAGCGGCTTGATGCAGGCAAAGAGTGCCGCCTTGCTACGTCTCAGACGGTTGGCGGCCGGCCGCCGTACGCTGCCGGCGCAGCTCGTCCTCCAGCACATCCCGCATGCCATCCTCAACATAGGGATAGGCGAGCCAGACCGCGGCGAAGCCAAAGAGGAGGCCCGTGATGGTGCGCAGAAGCCAGCTGCTTTCACGCCAGCCGAAAAGCTGCGTCAGGCCATCGATGGCCATGGGTGTAGCCAGCAGCACAAAGAGTTTGAACGACAGGGGACGTGGGCGTTTGCCCAGGGCAGCAAAGAGCAGGCCGCTGGCCAACACGCCCAAGTAGATGGCCACATCCCGTTCGCAAAGGGCTACCTTCCAACCCACTGCTTCGCTACCGACAAATGCGCGCTGCACAAAGAGCGAGGTGCTGTCGGACATGCCGCCGGCAATGAGCGCGGCATCCTGGGGCACCAGGCTGGGCCCAAAGAGGAAATAGCTGTGGTCCGGCAACTGGTGGCAGAGAAAAGAATAGAAGAAGTAGATAGCCCGCGCCGGTCCGTCCAGACCTAACTCCATCAGGACTGGCGCAAGAAAAGGCGTTAGGACATAGACGGCCCAGGCACTGTTGAAGAGAGCCAGCCAGTGGCGCGCCAGGCCGATCACCAGGTTATTGGCGACCCTGGATAGGCGTGAGTCTGTGACTGGGGCATGTGATTCAGTGGTCATAAGCGTCTTTCCGCGCGGCGGCTCGCAACGCGGCACCGACCCCTTCCCAGGTATGGGGTGGGTAGAGCAACGGGCCGCCTTCAATATCAAGCACCGGGATCAGGTACCGGTAGCGTTCAAATGCGGCAGCATCTTCCTCGATATTGAGCTCCTCGAGCGTAAAACCCAATTCTCGCTGGTACTCTACGAGATCGGCCTTCAATTTGTCGCAGAGCGAGCAATCGGGTTTGGAATAGAGCCTGACATACATGTCAATATTGGCCGGCGTCAGGATCGTGCGCCCACGGCAGCGCCGCTCAGATAGCCAACATAGGCCGGTACAAGGGGTAGAACGCAGGGGCTGAGGAAGCTGATGATACCGGCACTAAAGGCGAGCACAGCTGCTGTCAGGCCGCTGGCGTGAAGCAGGTTACCGCCGGTGCCGGTGATACCGGTCACCCAATCTTCGGCCGCAAAGACCCATTCATTGAAGACAGTAAACTGGGTAGTCAGCAAGACGAGGCTGTCAGTCCAGAGCAGATAGGCGACATAGAGCATGAGTAAGCCGCTGATGACACTGATCAGGCCCATGTGGCGGTTGAGGCGACGGAGCAGTCCCGTCGCGGAGCTGAACATCGCCCCGGTCAAGAGAAATGGAATCCCCAGCCCAAGACTATAGACAAGGAGCAACCCCGCGCCCTGCGTTGCGGTCTGGCTACTGGAGGCCAACAGCAAGATGCCGGCCAGAATGGGCCCAATGCAGGGTGTCCAGCCTGCGGCAAAGGTGACCCCCATCAGCACGCTGCTCATATAGCCCAAACCCCGGTTGACCTGATGCATGCCTGCCACGCGCTTTTCCGTGTAGAGCAGCATGTTGGGAAAAGCCAGAACACTGGCCAACGCCTCGGCAGCCGGATTTTCGTTCATATCTATATTGCGATTCAGCACATCCACCAGCCAACGGAAAACCCCAATGGTAGTGAGCGCAAAGATCACAAGGAGCACTGCGCCGAGTCGCTGCACCACGGACATGTATTGGTTCAGACTCTGGCCCAACAAGCCTACCGCCGAGCCGACGAGCGTAAAGATCAGCGTAAAACCCAACACGAAAAAGAATGCATGTGCAAAGACGACCAGCCTGTTCGTCTTTTCGGCAACCGGCGGCTTGTCTTGCTGCTGCACACTCTGCGGGGGAGCAACCTGCCCGCTGACAATCTCAGCCATTACGAACCTACCTTTACGAACCTATCTTTACGAACCTACCTTATTGACGTTGCGGTGCGACACCATGATTCACAGCCACTATGCCCTCTCCTGCCGCCAGTCCAACCGGCGACATCCTCAACCATTGTTGCGAACAAAGCAGGCACTGGACTGTAACTGCACCTACGTGATTACCGCTTATTTGCTGAGTCTAGTTCCTCGCGCAGCGCACGCAGATCTCCTTCCAACTGGCGTTGGCGCAGGCCAAGGTAGACGAGATAGAGGGTGACCAACAGCCAGACTGCTCCAAATGCCATGAATAGGTAGAACATATCAACCCAGATCCTCTCGCAGTTCGGCCACTGCATCCTCCATGCGCAACTGGCGCCAGCGCAGAATCACCAGGGCGAAGAAGAGGACGCAAAAGCTGATAATAGAAATGGACAGCGTCTGGCCCATTGTGGAGCCAACGCTGAAGCCGCCTTGGGCATCGGGATTCTCGTTGCCGAAGACAACCGGGTGAATGGAACGGAACAGGCGTGCGCTATAAAAAGTCAGCGGCACGCTCAAGAACGCCAACAGGGCATAGATGCTACCAAACCGCGCCCGGGTATGGCGGTCATCAATGCCATTGCGAAAGACCAGATAGGCCAGATAGACGAGCACTGTTATGGCCGAAGTGGTCAGACGCGGGTCCCACGTCCAATACGTGTTCCACGTGGGTTTGGCCCAAAACATGCCCGTTATGATCGTGCCCATGCCGCAGATCGTGCCCACCTCGATCGCGGCCTGCGCCGCGCGATCCCAGTTTAGGCTTTTCTTGACCAGGTAGACGATACTGCCCGCCACCGAGACAAGAAAGCCGGCCAGCGCCCCAACATTGCAGCCCATGTGAATATAGAAGATCCGCTGGGCAATCTGCTCGTCACCGGCCAGATTTGACGCCGGCCGTGCGTAGGCCAGCGATGCCCACATCGCGGTCGCCATGGCCGCCACCGCTGCCAACCCCAATATGAGCTGCAGAATATCGAGGCCATTCCAGGCGGGTCGTTTCACACCAACAGTCGTACTGCTCACAGTCACCTCCCGACTATGCCTCTTCCCAGATCAGATCGAAGAGGAGATAGGCCACCAGGATAAAGACCAGGTCAAAGCCAGCCAGAATCACCAGCCACTGACGCAGGTCCGCAAATTCTTGACCATCGATAACACCGGCCGTCAAGGCGACGCCGGCCACAAAAACGGGCACCATCACCGGCAACAGCAGCACAGGCAACATGGTCTCGCGGGCCCTGCTGCTGGCCGTCAACGCCGCGAAGATCGTCCCGACACTGACATAGCCCAACGTCCCCAACGCAACTGCAAGCAGGTTCAGGGGCTGAAGCAAGTTCACGTCGAAAATAAAGACCGTCGTGACCAGGATCACCAGCACCGTGGAGAGGGTGAACACCAGATTGGCCAGCAGCTTGCCAAAATAGACTGCGCTGCGGTCCACTGGCGCCAACAGCAAGGCCGGCAGGGTGCCCCGATCCACTTCCGCGCCAAAGCTCCGGTTCAATCCTAATATGCCCGTAAAGAGGACGACAACCCAGAGCACGCCGGGGGCGACCATCTCCGCGCTGGGCACGCGGAGATCAAAAGCCAGCCCAAAGATGATCACGGCCAGAGCACTAAAGGCAGCCATGGTCGTGAAGATCTCCCTGCCGCGTAGCTCCGCCTGGAGGTCCTTGAGAGTAACAGCCCACACCTTGCGGAGATAGGGCAGCGCACCGCCTCCGGTGCGCATTTCAACCGGCTGCACAGCCAGCCTAGCATCGCTGCTCATGTTCCAACGCTACCTTGTGTTAACCAACGCTGCAGCTTGTTACTGGTCAACGCCGCTGTTGGCTCGCAGTGCCCTATTTTACCATCAACCAACAGGCTCACTGAATCGGACCACTCCAGCGCACGCTCCAGGTTGTGGGTCGTCAGCAGGATGGCGCGGTTTGAGGCGCCCAGGGCGCGGATCAGGCGAGCCAGTGTCTCAGCGCTGGCAGGGTCGAGACCGGTATCCGGCTCGTCCAACAGGAGAACCGGTGGATCGTGGAGAATAGCCCGGCCAATGGCCAGCCGCTGCGTCATGCCCCGGCTGTAGGTGCGCACGGCATCGCGGCGCCGCGCCCACAGATCCACAGCGTGTAGAACGGCTTCTACCCGGGGCTCCGGCTGTTGGATATCGTAGAGCCGGGCAAAAAAGAGCAGGTTCTCCCACGCACTCAGGTTGTCGTACAGCAGCGGGCCGTGAGCCACCAATCCGATATAACGGCGCAGTTCGTGACCCGCGTTGCGCAACGCTACGCCGCCCAACACGACCTCACCCCGGTCCGGTTTGGCCAATCCAGAGATCACACGCATTAGCGTCGATTTGCCCGCGCCGTTGGCGCCCAACAGCGCCATTACCTTGCCCTGGGGTACCGCCAGGTTGACGCCATCCAGGACGCGCTTGCGGCCGTAGCGTTTCTGCACATTGCGCACTTCGATCAGCGCGCCATTCCCGCTATCGCTCATTCTCTGCGAGCCTCATTTGTTTTTTGCCTTGCGTGCGGCGTTCATCTCCCGCGTGACGCCGATGAGCGACGCCTTGAGCGCGGCACGTTGATTTGCCCACGCTTCGTCGTCCAGCTCGCCACGGTTGCGGCGATCATCCAGCTCTGCAATAGCCGTGAGAAGCCGCTCCCGTTCGGCGACGAGCGCAGCCTGTTCGCCCGCGCGGGAGCGCCGCCTGAGTGGCCAGACGACCCCAGCTACCAATATGAGCACCACGATAAGCCCCATGGCCAGCGGGATCAAGGGTTCCATTGGCGCCGTGGTCGCAGCTGGCAGCGGAGGCGCCACGGCCCCGCCAGCCGGCTGTCCCTGACCAGGTAGCGTGCGCGGATCCACGTCGCCTTCAGCGATGACGTTGCGTAGACGCACGCCAATGGCTGGCTGGTCAAGATCACGAGCATTCCAGACCCGGTAGGGCACATCCTGAATTGTCTGATTGCCCACGGCTTCCATGGGCGCGTCGACCTCCACTTCCAGGCCTGGCAGATCGGCCACCAAGAGATTCAGGTTCCCCACCGGGTAATCGAACGCGCCCGTAAGGCTGGCCGTGTTGCCGCTGTAGGGCAGCACGTAGCTCACAAAGATCTGGCGCGTCTCCTGGCCAGGCCGGATCGGTGAGGTATCGTAGAGCATGTTACCCACCTGGCGATAGCGGCCGCCTAGCGCGCCATCCTGAAACTCGATATGGATCGCACCCTCGGGAAGAGGAATGGCGACGGTCACCGGCACGTCCACTCCATCGACCATGGAGCCGGTGAAGGTTCGGTCCAGGCTGTTACCGACATTCATAATCACACCCACGGATAGCGCGCCGGGCTGATCGTCGATGATCCAGTTGGCGCGATTGATCCGGAGGCCGCTGCCGTCGCCAGTTGTGCTATAGACCGGGATCTCAAGCTGTAGCGTCGGGGTAATCTCTGTCAAACGCAGCATATCGACGCCATAGGTCACATTTTCGTAGCTGGCGCCGCCAAAATAGACCACGTTGGGATCGGTGGAGAGCCCGGTGAACGCAAAGGAGCCATCCGCAGCCGTGGTGGCGGTGAAGGTTGCCACGGGCACGAAGTTCATATAGGCGGTCAGCGCGACGGTGCTCTCGCTAACGCCGGTAATGCCAGCCGTAGCCTGGACCACCCGGCCCTTGACAGCGCCGTTGCCGGAGCGATAGGGAGATTCCCACGGTGGGCTATAGCTGAATGTACGCACGTATTCCAGTACATCCCGCCGTTGGTCAACGCTCCAATCGGCGCCCAGGTCAGCATGGGCGGCACGCCACGCGGCGTCAAGCTCGGCTGGCGTGCGCAGGTTCATGGCTGCACGATCAGTGAAATCGAACAGCGTGCTTTCTGCGTCGGGACCATCGCCGCGGCCGCTCTCGCCGTGACAGGCGGCGCAGCTTTCGGCATATAGGGTCTGGCCAGCCGTGACTTGCTGTTCGTCGATGTGCAATGACCATGCGTAAAAGACTGCCTGCCAGATCTGCTCGTCGCTCAACCGGTTCAGCCACGGCGGCATCAGGGCCGGCATATTGCCAAACTTCGCGGTGTGGAACAACGCCGCCGGGCTGCGTTCCCAGACCGTGGCCGGATCGGCAAAGCGTGGTGGCGGAGCAGGCAACGTAGAGGAGGTAGGACCGTCACTGTTGCCCGTCGGACCATGGCAGGGCGCACAATTCTCCTGAAAAAGGGACGCGCCCAAGAACGCCGAAGGCGGTGAGGACGGTACAGGCACCTCCTCAGGCACAAAGGGCGGCGGGGTCGGAGCCTGGGCGCGGCTGTCCTGGGCGTTGACAGCAAGCAACGATACAACGGCAAAGGAGATAATGATCCAGGCCCGGGAAGGCAACAGATACCGTCGGAGGGGGCGAAGTGTAAAGTGACGGAGCAATGGGAGAAAATACAAACTCATGCCATGAATACCTGTATTGATCGCAGCCCGTGTGGCGTCCCGTAGTGGGTGCCCATACGCGAACTGCGGCCGGGGTCTGGCACACACAGGTGCGGCGGCCATCCGGCCAGCAGCTCGCCCAACGACAATAGGCTACCAGTTAAAGTGATCTATCAACTGAGCCGCGATAACAAGGGATACAGGATATTCCCCGCGGCGGAAACATCGCACCCGAAAATCGAGTACTGCGAGTGAGTGGTCTACGACAATGACCCCACCCTCCACAGTTGGTTGTGAATGAGCGCGCCCGTCGCCCGGCCTATTGCCCTGGGCCCTGGGTGTCTGCTCCTGATTCGTCCGTATCCAGACCCGAGGCGTTCTCCGCATCCTCAGCATCGCCGGGGAAAAGAATCTCCAGGGCCTTATCAGCCAGTGGCGCGGGCACCAGCACCCGGGCGGCGGCCAATTGTCCAGCCGTGAGTCCGTAGATGGTGCCGACTGCCTCGCTACTGATGATGGCTGGAATGCCTTCGCTTTCCAGCCGTCCTTTGACGACCTGGGCCTCCATCACATTGGCGGCCTCCCAGACGACGACCGGCTCATTGTCAGATCCGCCGCCGGTTGTCGTCGAGGCCGATTCGACCTGTTCCTCTTCCGGCGTATCTTGCTTTGCTCGTTTGCGTCGAAACCAATCGGGCAGATTGTTTGTCAGTGCCGTCATCATGTTACCGTCACCAATTGCGGCGGCAAGAAAAAGATACCATCTTCCTGTCGTGGGAAAGGGTAGATGGCCGAAATGGCTTCCCGGTCGATGGGACCATAAATATGGGGAAAGTGGTGACCATCGGCCAGCTCCCAGCGGATCTCAGCCCTTACCCGTGCGACATCGATTGCAAGAATTATAAACTCTCCCGCCATTTCGCGGTAAAAACGGTTGGCGACCCAGGCAAGCCGGTCTGGCTCCGCGGTGCAGTGAATGAAGCCTTCGACCGCCAGTGAGCCGGTCACGTATGGTCGATCGGGCGGCTGGCCTGTCCACGCCACGTGGGGCGCCATGTGATAGATCACGACACCCTGGGGAGCATCGGGCTTTGTGGGCATCGCATTAGGAGACGACGTGGGCGCCAACATATGGGTTGTGCTGCCGTTCAAAACCGATCTCCGTCGCTTGACCGTGGCCTGGGTAGACTGCGTAGTCGTCCGGCAGGGTCAGCAATTGCTCGCGAATACTGCGCAGGAGCGTCAGTCTATCGCCGCCGGCCATGTCAAAGCGCCCTATGCTGCGATGAAAGAGCGTGTCACCGGAAAAGACCTGCTGGCCCGCGTGGTGGACAAAGACCACATGGCCAGGCGAATGGCCGGGCGCCAGACGTACCTCCAGGACCTCGTCACCGACCTGAATCAGCTCGCCGTGCTCCAAATAGCCGTCCGGCTCGCCAACAGGATCGATCTCCATGTCCAGCCACAGCCGCACCGCATTCGGCACGTCATGCAGAACCGGCAGCTCGTCCCGGTGCAGATAGAAGGGCGCACCCGTCGCGTGCTTGACGGCATCCACAGCTAAGACATGGTCGAAGTGGGCATGGGTATTGATGATCCGTTCAATCGTCAACCCCTGCTGATCGGCCAGGCGCAGGATGGCCCGTGCATTGTCACCGGGGTCGATCACGACCGCTTTGCGCGTGCGGCTGCAGCCAAAGAGGTAGCAGTTCTCCTGTAACAGACCTACAGTCAGACCTTTGATAATCATAGAAAATGGGTGTGTGAATCGAGATTGGTTGCAGGCGCTGGGCGCAGCAAGCGCGCCGTCATCTCCGGACCGCAGCGAAGCTTTACGAGCAGCGCTCGCACAGCCATTCGTTACTCCAACGCAGCACCTCCCGGATCACGCCCTCCAACTGGCGTCCCATATCCGTCAAGCTGTATTCCACATGCGGCGGTATGGCGCTGATCTGCTCCCGGCGTACGATACCTTCTTCCTCCAGCATCTTCAGACGGCTGCTCAATGTACTTGGGTTGACACCCCCCAGGCGATCCTGCAGCTCACAGAAGCGCATCGAACTGCCATCCAGCAGAAAATAGACCATCTGGAGCGTCCATTTCTGGCCAATGATCCGCGCTGCCGGCTCTACGGGACAGAGGGGTAGCTCCAACAGCGGCTTCTTGTCTACAACCTTAGTATCTAGAGTATCTACTGCCATTGTCCTTCTCTTTCGCTATAGGCTTCCCTCTGACTATGCTATAACAATCGTAGTGCTATGTCAAAGCATAGTGTCCCTCAGGTCTCTTTCACGTGCGGGTCAGCTGCCTGGCGTACCATACGAATGGGATCGCGGTTAACGCGGGATTGGGGCCAGCTCTAGCATGTCATTGTCCACCTGGAGCACCGGGCGCGTCGCCGTTCCCCTAAATGGCAGGTCAAACTCCGCCCGCACCAGCTCACCCTCTGCCCATGTCCCAGTGGGATACGCGCCGCCCGCCAGCGGCGCGGCCAACTCCTCGCTACCCAGTCGTAGGAAGAAGTGCAGATCCGCCGGCCAGTTATCGGGCAAGGGATCTGGCGCCTGCCAATAGAGCGTGACATGGACCTGATCGCCCGGAGCGAGGGGGGTATCCGGCGCGTGGGCATAGCCTTTCTTGTGCAGGTCATAGCCAACGAGTGTGACGGGCCCCAGCCGGGCGGCCGGCCGCTGGGCCATCGGAATCAGATCGAGTGGCAACAGCATAGACGGGCGCGTCACCGCAAGCGTACCTAGCTCCAGGAGGTCGCCCTGATCATGGTGCAGACGTTGGCCGCTCTCCGGGTCATAGACCGCGGCCACCAGGCGATAGCGGCCTGGCGGCGTGCCCGGCGGCACAAAGAGACCATGATTATCAGCCACTATCACCCCGGGCTGCCAGCTGTCGGTGGGTTGCGAGCCGCCACCGGGCTCGCCGTCATGTTGGGCGACCACCTGCCCGCGGCTGTCCAACAGTTGCAGCGTCACCTTGTAACGGCGGTCGAGGGGAGCGCCGGCCGTCCATAGGAGACGCACCAGGGCCACATCGCCCGCGGCTACCTGCTGCACTGGTTGCGGTTGGCAGAGCGCGACGAGACCTACGCTTCCCGCGAGGCGAGGCACATCCAGATCGGCACAGGAAAGATCGCCGGCTGGGAGCCGGTATTCGGCAAAGCGCAGGTTACCCTGCCAGGTGTCCAACGCCTTATAACCATTCAGATTGAGCCAGGTTTCCACTAGCTGTTCCGGATCTGCCTCGTCCGTTGCCCAGAAGAGCGCATAGACCCGCTGTTTCCCGGCCGTGGCGGCCGCCAATGCGGCTTGCGTGGCCGCAGCTGCGGCCGGGCGTTGGTCAGGCAGCGCCACAAACGGCAGGTTGGGGTCGTAGTAGCGCCAAACCTCCTGTTGGCCTGGCGCATCGAGCACGACCAGATCTGTCACCGGGTCGCCCCTGGCGGCCAGGTACGCGGCGATTCCACGGTAGTTATCGCGTGCCGTCGGGTCACCGTAGTAGGCCGGCAGCGCGCTCCACGCCAGGATCCCGCCAAAGAACGCGACAACAACCACCCCACTCGCCCTAACAGGTAGGTTGGCGGGCAGGATCAGCGGCGCGGCCGCAACGAGCAGAGACCAGGCCGGCACGGCTGAGAGTAAGAACTTCAGGAAGGCATCGCTATAAAGACCCAGCGCGGTCATCAAGGCGATAGGGGCAAGCAGCCACAGACCCAGCGCCAGGGCTGCCCATCGCCGTCGCAGGGCCCAAAGGCCGATCACGGGCAACAGCCCGGCCACAAGCAGCCAGGGCCACAACGGTGCGGGTGGCTGGCGCAACGGGCCAAAGAGCAATGTGCGCAGCGTGACTTCGAGCCCGCCAACCAGGCCCAGGGTCACACCACCTTTGGGCCAGTGGAGCACACGGTCAACGGCTGTTGGCAACCAGGGCAAGAAGCCCAACAAGATCGCAGCGTTGAGCAGGACAAAGCGGCGCAGGGTGGGCAACGGTTGGGATTCAGAGCCGCGGAAGGCGGCCAGCCACCGGCCGAGATAGGCGGTACCGGCCGCCGCCAATAGGATTGGAAAGCTGTAGTGGGTCCACAGGCCGGCGATGCCGGCGGCAACAAATACGGCCTGCGCAACATTGTGACGTCGCCCAAGGCCGCACATGGTGAGCAGGGACCAGAAGAGTATCGCTGCCTCCAATGCCAGGAGGATATACATGCGCGCCTCCTGGCTGTAGTAGACGAGGAAAGGATTGGCGGCCGCCAGCAAACCAGCCAATAGCGGAAGCCACATTTGCGCCGCCGGATTCGGTGCAATATGGCGGCCGATGCGCGTGACCACGATCACCATCAGCACGCCCAGCAGGGCTGACAGCGCACGCATGGCCGTGGCGCTGGCGCCGAATAAGAGCGACCAGAGCTTCAGCAGCCAGTAATAGCCGGGGGGATGGATGTCCGCGGCAGCCGCCGCCGCGATGTCACCAAAGCTGCGCCCCAGCATGGCCCATGAATTGCCTTCATCGCTCCAAAGGCTCGACGCGTCGAGATGGTAAAAGCGCAGCAGTGCGGCCAGGACCAGCAGCACCAGGAAGAGCAACGGATAGGCGCGCGGAAACGCCCTGGAAGCCGGCGCCTTCTGGCCTGGCTCCTCTGGTTGCGCGCTGCCCAATGGTTGCGTACGGTCAGTCGCCATCAGTTCTTGCACGGGAAGCTATGTACGCCTGCATGCTCTCATAGACGGGCTGGGGCGTGAAATCTGGCGTGAGGAGCCGGAAATAGGCTTCTGGCTGCTGGTTCTGTTCCCATTCATCTGTCGCACGTTTCAAAAACCAGGTGTTGGCCACGCCGATCCAGGGCCAGTCATCTATAACACGGTGGTAGGCCTGCGGCAGGTACCGGGCCTGCTGCTCAAGGGTCACGCGCCCGTAGCGAGGCGTCACCGTCTCGGGCGCGGCGTTCCAGTTCATCTCAGCGATCCAGATCGGCTTGTGGGCATCGCCATTCTTCACCATGAGATCACGGATGAACTTATGGCGGCTGATGTTGATCACACGTGGATGCATGCGATCGTCGGTCGGCCCGCTGTAGAGGCCATACCCCTGCATGGCCACAATATCGAAAAAGGGCGCCGCTCCCGCGTCGTACATGCGTTGGAGAAAGAGCAGGTCGTTGAGGCTGTTGGCCGGCGGCGGGGCCGCCGGTTGCAGGTCGATGGTTGACGCCAGGGCGCCCGCAATGATCACGACATCCGGATCGGCTGCTCGGGCGGCCTCGGCGCCGGCCTTGAGCAGTTCCACGTAGCGCTCAGGGCTGATTGGGTGGCTGCCCCACTCTGGGTAGATATTCGGCTCGTTCCATAGCTGGTAATATTTGACGCGTCCCCTGTAACGATCGACGACCGTGTAGACAAAATCGGCAAAGTCCTGGTAATTGTCGGGCGGGGCAAAGGTATCGACATGATCGGCGCCCTCCCCTAGGGCGCGCGTCCAACCTGGGGGATTGCTGATCCGCACGATCAGCTCCAGGTCATAGCGGCCGGCTAGATCAACTATCTCGTCATATTTTTGCCACGCGGATCGATAGGGTTCATGGCGCCGGTCTTCGAAATCGTTCTTACCGTGAATCTCGATATCTTCCCAAGGAAACTCCTGGCGTAGCCAATGGAAGCCGGCCTGGGCGGCCATGCGCACGGCCTGTTCCCGTTTGGCCGGTTCGGCCTCCTGTTCGAGGAAAACATTAACACCAAAGGGGTTGGCCCTGGTGATCTGGCGCGCGACAGCAGGCGCCAGGCTCAGGGGAGGGCGCAGGCGATCGGCCGCCAGGTCGGTCAGTCCCTTGACCTGGGCCAGGAACTCCTCCTCACCCGTGTGTTCCCAGAGCCAGGCACGGGCCAATGGCAGCTGCAGCACGAAAAAAGCCAGCCCACCCAAGATGAGCAGGCTGAGCCAGAGCGTCACGGTCTGGAGTATGGCGGTCCTTACGCGTGTGGGCATGCGTGGGTAATCGGCCAGTTGGGCGCGTGAATACGAATTCATCCCAGACCGTCATTTCGTATCCACGCGCCGAATGCTGTTCGCTTCAGCGGCTATCGAAGTCAATAATTGCCTGTTGGCACTTGCCGTCGCCAGCTGTGCCGTCGGTGTGTACCGAGGCGATTTCAGAAATGCGATTGTCCGCGCCGTCCACGATCCAGAAATACCAGGTGCCCTCGCGCGGACCGTTAGCCTGCAGGATGTGGGAATAGAAGCCAGCGCGCCAGCCCTCGTAGCCCTGGTGAGGTCCCGAGATGATCTTGGCCACAATAGGACCGTCGGCTGCGGTGCTAAAGGCGACCCACTGGCCGTTGATGGGCTGGCCGCCCTTGTAGACGGTGCCGTTCACATAGGTCACACCGGCATTGGGGTCACACCTCTGTAGGAGGGCCACGTTGTACTCATATTGCCTGGCCGGCGGCGCGGTTGGCTGTGGTTCGCCTGGTGTGGGTGTGGGCTGCGGTACCGGCGTATTGGTCGGCGGCGGCGGCACTGGAGTCGGCGGGATGTTCTGGGCGACCGCGACGGCTTCGGTGTTGGTCGCCGTCACCAGCTGGCCAAAGACCCAACCAGTCTTGCCCTCGTAGTCGATCTGCCACCAGGTGCCGTCTGGGCTCTTGCCGATGACACGGAACGTACTGCCCGATTGCTCCGTACCCAGAAGATTGTAGGCTGTGCCAGGGCCTGTGCGAATGTTGACGACATCGTTGAGCACCACTTGGGGTGGCGCGGTCGTCGGCGTTGGTGTCGCTTCGGGCGCCGGCGTATCCGTCGGCGCGGCAGCCTGCTGATCTGACTGGACAGGCGGCTGCTCCACCTGCGCCGGCGCATCGCCAACTGGAGGTTGTTGTACGACCGGCTGCTCCGGCGTTGCCGTATAGGTGGGCAGGGGGGTACGTGTTGGCAGTGGCGTTGCCTGAGGCCCAAAGCCGCTGCAGCCAGCGAGCAGCGCAGCAACCAGCACGACTATGCCGAGCGCTGGCAGGCCTCTGCGCCAGTTGGTTCCGTTCATTTCGTCCCAATCTCCCTCTCTACGTTTCTATCATCAGCGCCACGGAGAACGCTTACTGGACGCACTACCAACGAGAAAGTATAGCATACCGTCGATCTAGACGCCCAAACAGGAGCAGCAGTTCCCTTGCGCGGCCCTACAGGGGCTGGGATCTGGGCGCGTGGCCCGACGGTCCGCCCTATGTGCCCGGTATCGAGGAGGCCGGCACAGGATGGCTGGGTCACAGCCGGCCCTGCGACGGCCTCCTCATCAGATCTGTTGTTGCGTTTTCTGGGCAGACTTGCGGCATCAACTGCTGCGACGGCGCGGCGCCCGCGGGCGGGGAGTGGCCTGTTGTTGGCTGCGGCTGCCGCGATAGCCCGGCGCGGTAATGGCAACGTACTGGCAGCGGCTCACGTCCAGCATGCGCGTGCGCAGCCACGGCTCAATCTGCTTCGGGTCGGCGCTCGTGGTGATAACGGTGGGCAACAGCGCGTTGTAGCGGAAGTTGAGCAGCTGGAACAGCTTCTCACGGGCCCACGGCGTGGCGCTTTCGGTTCCCAGGTCGTCCAGCACCAGTAAGGGCGCCCGCTTGATCTCGTCAAAGCGCCGGTCATAGGGTGTGCTTGCCTGCGGGCTGAAGGCCGCGCGCAGGTGATCCAGCAGATCGGGCACCACAACAAACATGACCTCGGTGCGCGTCTGTTCCACGAACTCGTTGGCAATGGCCGCCGCCAGGTGCGTCTTGCCGCAGCCGTACGTGCCCGCCAGCACTAGCCAGCCTTGAGGATTTTGGACGAACTCCTCACAGAGGGCCACGGCCTCACCCAAGGCGGTGCGCTGTTCGGCCGACAGATCGCTGCGCTTGACCTC
>JACFMY010000699.1 GCA_019455155.1 Caldilineaceae bacterium | reverse complement strand
CATGGACTACGTTGGGATCATCGAAGCAGCGCACCACATGGACGATGGCTGCCGTCTCCCGGATATTGGCGAGAAATTGATTGCCCAGGCCTTCGCCTTTGCTGGCCCCGCTTACCAGGCCGGCGATATCGACGAACTCCACGGTGGCATAGATCACGCGCTGCGGCTTCACCAGCTCAGCCAGCTTGTCCACTCGACTGTCGGGCACCGCGACAATGGCCCTGTTGGGCTCGATGGTGCAAAACGGGTAGTTGGCCGCCTCTGCGTTCTGTTCTTTGGTCAATGCATTGAAGGTCGTGCTCTTGCCCACATTGGGCAGGCCGACGATACCAATCGCCAGGGCCATGAATCCAGTCCTCTTTTCCGGGCGCTATCAGTGAAACGACGCTGTCCGGGTCATGAGCCAGCATCGCATATCTGAACGGTCATTTGTTATTGGTTGGTAGTCTACAACGAACGGGTAGGTGGTGAAAAAAAGGGTACCCGTAGGGCGCGGCCCTCGCGGCCGCCCGCCCCGGACAGGTAGGACGGGCTTAGGAACGTAACGCTTACTTGTTCACAATAGGAAGGTAAAGCCGGGCCGCGACAAGGTTCGTGTTTTCGCCAGCCGGTTTCGTAGAATCTGGAGGCGCGGCCACGTTATAGATGGCTGTGATCGCGCTCCCTGTGCTGTCACCGTCGGGATCACGGTTGAGCGCTGCATCATAACGCCACCGCAGAGGCTCGGCATGGGTGATGTTGCCCACCGTGAAGGTGACGCGATCGATCTGGCTCGCGAACAGCCCGTCAATGACGACGGTACATTGGCCGTTACCATCGGAAACACATGTCGCAGGGGAGCCGGTACTCCATGTCCCATCAACCTGTGCACCGGGCACAGGCTGGCCCGATCCATCTTGCACGCGAACGATGACGGTCGCCCCCCAAACCGTGCCGTCTGCCGCGGGCGCGTTATTGCCAGCTACGGAACTGTCCAGATCGGCCACGAACATGGGTACAGGTACGGGCCGCGCCACAACAATTGACTGGCCATCACTGTCGCCATCCGCGTCGCTGTTCAGATGGCTGTCGTAGATGTAGCCATCGTGGATGATTGCCATCACCGTGAAGTGTAGCTGGCTGACCTGTGTGCCGTTGACGAGACTGCTGGGAATGGCACAGATGCCGTTGGTATCGACGGTGCAGGTGGCGTGTGCGCCGTAGTTCCAGGCACCTTCGACTGTGGCGCCAGCCACCGCATTGCCCTGACCGTCTGAGACCCGAATTGTCACCGTGGCATTCCAGCTAGACCCATAGGGCATCGCGGTACCGTGCAGGTCAGAGACGTGAAGCACGGGTACGGCCGATGGACGTTCCACGGTACCGTCGTCGTTCACCCAATAGTTGGACGTGACCAAAGAAACTGCCCAGGTCTGACTGCCCGCCCAGGTTCGTCCACCAGCCCACGTCCGCCCGCCGGCCCACGTGCGGCCACCTGCCCATGTATCGCCGCTCCATACGACGCTGTTGGCCCAGTCGACCTGGTTTGTGTCCCATACAATGCCCATGTCGGCCAGCGTATTGGCATCGATCCAGCGACCAGAGTCTGCCCAGGCGCCGGCGAGGATCATGCGATTCCCAGCGCCGTCCTCAACGAAGAAGACAACGGCCTTGCCGTCTTGAGTGAGTGCACGCTGCACATGGCCGGTGTAGTGGTACGCCATGTCCGCCGGGTCCAGCTCGTCGGATTCAACGAGGCCATCCTGATTGGCATCCTCCCAATGCCAGCCGTGGGTCAAGTCAGCCTGGATATCCATCCCTACATTGGCGGCTCCATCGCCAGGCAGATCGTCCGCCCACACCGCAGCAGGCGCCCAGATACGTCCCTTGCCCTGGCGAAACACGCCATTGTATTCGCCGTTAGCTGGAGTGCTAAGTGGCCGCGCCGTCGCCATCAGGCGGTATTTCACCTGGTCCGGCGTCAGCTCCGGATGCGCCTGAAGGACCAGCGCCACCACGCCGGAGGTAACGGCTGTCGCCATACTGGTACCGTTCATGCGGAAGAGGCTGATCGTCTTGGAGTAGTCTGGGTGTATCTTGACCAGATAGGCCGAGTTCTCAGGCTGTGACGGATCATTGTGCATGAACGAGATGATATTCTGACCTGGGGCCAGGATATCCGGCTTGAAGAAGCCGTCATGCGTTGGCCCGCTGGCCGACCATATTGGCA
>JACFMY010000698.1 GCA_019455155.1 Caldilineaceae bacterium | reverse complement strand
CGAGAGCCTGGCGAGAGCCTGGCGAGAGCCTGGCGAGAGCCTGGCGAGAGCCTGGAAGCGGCGGTTGAGCGGCTGACGGGCAGCCTGCCGGCGAGGTGTATCGATCATCGGAGCGATGGCGATCGACATCCCCCCGCGTCTCCAGCGCTGCAGCGTATCGACGCTCACTCCGATCTCGCGCGCTACCACCTCGGCAGCTGCGCTTTCCGGCAGCAGCAGCCTGGCCACCGCGCGGTCCTTGAATTGCTGTCCGTATCTTGCCAATTCGTTCTCACTGTCCTTGACTCGCCACCACCCTCACCGCAACTTCATGGCCTGAAGTTCGTTCTGTGACTGCTGGCTTCGAAGGGCCTCAAAAACCCACCGAGATCCCGCCACAAACAAACAACGTTTGTCCGGTGATGAAACTCGCCTCCCGTGAAGCGAAGAAAGCGATCGCATGAGCAACCTCCTCCGCGGCGCCGTTGCGCTTCATCGGAGTCCTAGCGATACCAGCGTCCTGGAACTCCTTGGGCACGCCCAACGTCATGCCAGCAGCAATCAGGCCGGGCGCCACACAGTTGACCGTAATGCCGCGTGTTGCCCATTCGATCGCGGCGGCGCGCGACATGGCCTCGATTGCGCCTTTGGCGGCACCATATGCTGCTCCACCGACAGAGCCGAGCGAGGCGATTGAGCTGATATTGACAATACGGCCGTACTGCCGATCACGCATTACGGCGCCAACCGCTCGCATGCAGTGCATCGTGCCGGACACGTGAGTCTTCAAGGTCAAGTCGAAGTCTTCATCGGTGATACGGCTGAAGGCCGCAGTGCGGACCACGCCGGCCATGTTGACCAGCGTGTCGATGCCACCATGTTCGGCCGCGATCTCGGCCATCACCCCGTTGCAGTCCTCGGCACGCGTGACGTCAAGTGCACGCCCGTTCACGCGAAGTCCCTGGCGGGCCATCTCTGACGCGACAGCCTCAGCGCGTGCGCCATCGGCATCCAGCAGATACACAGCATCGCCCCGCCGGGCGAGAGTGGCGCCAGTGACGGCCCCTAGCGCGCCGGCCCCGCCAGTGACTAAGGCCACGGGCTGACGTTGTTGACTCATCTTTGTTCTCACTTTCAAAAGAAATGGGCGCTGACCCGTCGTGCTCTGAGAAGCAGGATCAGCAGGCGCTCACCCCGCCATCGACCGCCAGGAACTGCCCCGTGATATGGCGCGCAGCGTCCGAGACCAGGAACGCTGCGGCGCCCTTGAGATCTTCGTCCCCACCCAATCGCCCAAGCGGCGTAGCCATCAGCATTTCCTCGCCGTGGCGATCAACTGTTTGCCGCGTCATCTTGGTCGAGAAAAAGCCCGGGCAGACTGCGTTGACGTTGATGCCGTAGCGCCCCCATTCGGCGGCCAGCGTCCGCGTGAAGTTCAGCAGCGCGCCCTTGCTGGTGTTGTAGGCAATCGTGTACCTCTGCTGGCCAGGCGGGTTGCCGGCCAGTCCTGTGATGGAGCCGACATTAAGAATCTTCCCGGCGCGGCGCGGGATGAACTCTCGCCGCCCCACTTCCTGCGTCAGGAAGAACACCGCATCCATGTTCAACCCCATCACCTTACGCCAGGCATCCGCCGGGTAGTCCTCGGCCGGCGCCCCCCAAGTCGCCCCGGCGTTGTTTACTAGAACGTCGATACGGCCAAAGTGCGCCAGGACCTGATCTACCAGGGGCCCGGCCGCGCCGGATGCAGACAGGTCGGACCGCACAGGGAATGCCTCCACGCCGCACTGGGCCAAGTGGGCCACCGCCCGGTCCAGTTCGTCCGCACGGCGAGCGGTGATGGCCACGCGAGCCCCCATTTCGCCCAAGCCTTCAGCGATCTGCAGCCCGAGCCCGCGCGACCCCCCGGTGTACAGCGCTACCTGGCCATCAAGGCTGAACATGTCCTTCAGCACCATCGTCTGCGCTCCGTGGCGTCGGTTACTTCTTGACCATCTTGCATTTCGACTCCGACAGGGGCCAGAAAGCCTTGTCCGCAGAGATCGTTGCAACGATGTTGTAATAATCCCAGGGCTCTTTGGACTCGACCGGCTTCTTCACCTGCGCCAGATAGAAGTCGTGCATCATGGCGCCGTCCTCTCGGAGCCAGCCGTTATCCGCGAACACCTTGTCATTGACGCGCAGCTCGCGCATTTTGGCCATCACGGCCTTGGGTTCATCGGTGCCGGCCGCCTGCACG
>JACFMY010000697.1 GCA_019455155.1 Caldilineaceae bacterium | reverse complement strand
AGACGGAGTTTTGCACCCGCTGTCCATAATTCTGACATTGCTTTGCCACGGTCCGCAAACGTCGCTTTCCTGCTTCACTGGTGGTGTTGACGTCATATGTTATCAAGACCATCATCGGCGTCATCCTCCTGCGTCGAGACTAATTCCAGAAGAACGGTGGGTATGCGTCGAGATCCCCCCGTAGGTGCCGGGCAAGAAGAGTGGCTTGAACGTGGGGGATCAGACCAAAAGGAATACGCTCTTTCACGTAGGGGTGGAGAATCTCTTCGCGCTTACGTTTCTGCCAGGCGACCAACACCTCCCTACGGGTCTCGTCGTCCATCAAGACGCCGCCGCTCTCCTTCTGGATGAAGCCTTTGCCGCGAATCTGCTTACGGTTGATCAGGGAGAGCGCCAGCCGGTCGGCAAAGATCGGACGCAGTTCTTCCATCATGTCCAGCGCCAGCGAGGGACGTCCCGGTCGGTCGGTGTGCAAGAAGCCTACATAGGGGTCTAGCCCCACCGTTTCCAGAGCTGAGGCCACTTCATTGGCCAACAGGCTATAAAGGAAGGATAGCAGGGCATTAATGTTGTCCTCTGGCGGGCGTCGCGTCCGCGTCCTGAAAGGAAACTCTTCCCGTTGGTGTAGAACTAATTCGCCAAACACGCCGAAGTACCGACTGGCGGCATTGCCTTCCAACCCGCGCAGCGTTTCGACCGACTCTCCTGCGCGGACGGCATTCAGCATCTCCTTCAGAAAGTCAGACGCGGCGCGGAGTTCTGGCACCTCAACGAGCAAAGCATGATCGCGGATGGCGCGCTCGATCACGGTGCGGCAATTAGCGATCTTGCCGAGCACGACTGACCTGGCAATGGCTGCGCTGGCTGAGGGGCACTGTGTAAGCTCATACTGCTTCGTGCGCAGCAGCAGATTGCCCTTCACTTTGCCGGTTACCCGCGCCAAAAAGCGCCCGTTTGGCTTGAGAAAGCAAAGGCCGATGTTACGATCCGCGCATGCTCCCATTAGGGCCGGGCTCACGCCTGGGTAATTGAAGCAGACGATATTCTCAAGGTTATGCAGCGGCAGTCGCATGGCGGTGGTATCGTCTCTCCTCACCACAATGTTTTCGCCGTCCAGCGCGAGATAGGCTTCGGGAACGGTGATGTAGAGGACATTGCCCAGCTTTTTCATGCATTGTGCCTTTCGATCTGCTGACGGATGTAGGTGGAGGCGGATATGGCTCTGTTCTGTAGCTGGGGCAGACACAAGTCGGCTAACGAACAGGATTTGCAGCCCTTGAACGGCTTCACCTTCGGTGTATGGCCGCGTTGAAAGGTAGCATGCATTTCCTGCGCCGCCTTCCGCACGACGTCACGCAAGGCATTGGTGAACGCTACGGCCACGCGGCGTCGGGTTTGGCCATAGTAGAGATAGCCGGCCGGGATCGAGATGGCCAGCATGTCTTCCAGACAGATAGCTTGGGCGCACAACTGGGCCTCATCGATCTGTTCTTGTTTTTGCTTACCGCGCTTGTACTCCACCGGGGCGGGCAAGAACGAGCCCGCATAGCCCGGTAGGTGGATGCCGTCAGGTGCCGCAGTGAACTCGACCATATCGCATATGCCGAATAGCCCAAGCGAAGGGGAAGCCACCGGCACTGCCCGGGCGACGATCACGTCTTGGCGTCTTTCGGTCAAGAAGGGATCGTCTACCCGGTTATGCAGGATCCTACCCTCCGCGGTGAGCGCGTTCTCCTGCCATTGGCGCTCAACGTGGATTAGCGCCCACTGTCGCCGGCAGAAAAGGAAGTGTTGAATGCCCGAAAGCGGAAGCAGGTCCTCCGGGCTGTACTCGGTGGTCATAGTTGGTTGATGATCGTTACACCATTTGGCGCCCTGTCTGCGTCAATGGACACGTCGTAGTCACTGAAGCTGCGCGGTACGATGACCTCCGGTTTACGTACAACTTTGACCAGGTCAAACAGCTGATGGGCGGGCGCATTGCCTAGATCACTGTCGTGTTTGAAGACGATCAGTTTGCGGGTAGCCATCTTGCCGCGCGCTGCCGAATGGTCATGTTCAAACATGTTTATGAGCGCCTCCCACAACAGATCCAAGTCTTCATCGGAGAAGCCCGTGCCCTTGGTTTGCGCATTGGCGAGTTTGGCCGAAACGTACCCCTCTGCACGGTAGAGGCCATAAGGAACGATTTGTTTACGGCCCATGGTACGCTCGTTGTCG
>JACFMY010000696.1 GCA_019455155.1 Caldilineaceae bacterium | reverse complement strand
GCATGATGCAGATTGGAACGCATCTAGAATTGCAGGGCCGGTCGCTGCCGGTGTGGCACATCGTTGAGGTGCTGGACCGGGCGTATACTGAACAGTGAGCTGGATTGTTTGTCGTTAGGCTCCGTGCAGTGGGAATGAGCCAACTGGAGAAGCCAAACTATGTCCAAATTCGTGAAAGTCAAGACTGAACTGCGTGATCTGGCGTTAATTAAGCGTGCCCTGGAGGACCTGAAGCTGGAATACGCGGAAAACCAGCGTTACACCCACGTCTGGAGCAGCTTTTCAGGCAAGGTGCCGCTGCTCGTCAAGAGTCCGCGCGCGACCTTTGCGCTGCGCCAGGCGGATACGGGCCTCTTCGAACTGCTGGGCGACGATATGCAGATGGCGGCTGTCCGCCCGCTGCTGCAACAGCTTCAGCAGCGCTATGCCTATCACAAGGTCATGGATGAAGTAGAGCAGGCCGGCTTTACCCTGGTAGAGGAAAACGTCGGCAGGGACAATGTCATCCGTCTGACAGTGCGCCGTTGGGTAGATTAAAGGTAGGAAGCTATGGGTTTTCTGAATCTTGAGGAACGCGCTGCCAAAGAGCCGTTTCCAGGCGCTGCCATGCGTACTTTTTGGGGCGACAAAATGCTGGTAAGCAGGGTGGACTTCGGGCCGGGAGTGGTCGTGCCCGATCATAGCCACCCCCATGAGCAAGTTGGGGTCCTGTTGAGCGGCGAGCTGACCCTGACGATTGACGGCGAGCAGCGCACGCTGCGCGCCGGAGACATGTATATCGTGCCGGGCGGCGCCATCCATGGCGGCGTGGCTGGCGATGAAGGCTTTACGGCATTTGAGGTCTTCTCACCCGTCCGCGAAGAGTATAAGTATTGAGGGTTCGAAAGGAGACGCGCGCCATGCGCAGTGAGGAGATCGAAGTCACCATCCTTCCCGACGGCCGCATCGAATATACGATCAAAGGCGTCAAAGGCAGCGCGTGTGAGTCTGTCAGCGCGCTCCTGGAGAAGCTAGGCCAGGTAGAACATTCAGAGCGTACCGGCGAATACTACGCGGACGACGCCAACGTTGATGTCAACATCAGCCACTCCTGAATCCACCAACCGCGACCACGGCGAGGCAGCGTGGCCAGTCATGGCCACGGAAACGGAGATTTACGTGCTGCCTGATGGACGGGTCATTATCGCCGACCTGCCGGCTGAGTTGGCGGCCCTGATCGCGGCCCTAGGTCCTGTAGAACCCAGCGAGGTCAATCTAGATGTCATCTCTCATACCGCTGCTTGAGCCAGCGGGTCCGCCGCCGCGCATCACGCAGCTGTACCAGGACCTGGAGCTCTTCAGCGAGGGCGACCCCCCTGTCAACTCAATCTTCGTGTTGGGCCGTGCTGACGATGCCGCGCCAGATGCCGAGGGCGGCCAGCTGCTCATTATTGACCCGCCCAGCGATGTGGCCAGCCGCTTTCGCCTAACCCAGGATGCGGCGGTTCTCTACACCGGTGCGAGCGTGGAAACCGGGCTTCCCGTGGTCCAGTCCATAGCCGGCACGGCGACCCACATTCGTGTGGGACGCCATTTCCTGGATATCTATGTGCAGCCGGTCGGCGCCATTGTCTATTTCCCGGCAGTGGGCGTTGTGGCCGCTGGCGATTATGGCAGCGATGCGCTACCACCACGCCTGGTACCCGGTTCCGACGGCAGCGATGAGCTGGAGGCGTTGCGGCTGCTGGCCAGGCTCATCAAAGGCGACGCGTTTCAGCTCTTTGTGCCCCATGTAGGGACGATCAGCGGCGAGAAGCCGGTGATCATGGAGCGGCTGGCCAATGATGTGGCCTATCTGCATGGCCTGCGCCGCGTTGTACCTGGCCTGGTGAAACGCGGCGAGCCGCTGGAAACGGTCGAGCGGATCGCCGAATCGCTCCTGCCCGCCCATCTCCAGTCGGAACGGGCCCTGGAAGTGCACGAGGCCAATCTTCGTATCCTCACTGGTCAGGAGTGACGCTGTTCCAGGCGGGCAACGCGCGCGGGGAGCACCTGCAGGTTGAACGTGGGAAAGGCTGCGGATTCACACCCTGAACCATAGAAAGACGGCGCAGTTCCTGCTGGGGTACGCAATCAGGGCGTCTATTCGAAGAGGCCACTCTGTTCGGGGCGCTCGGGATAGGTAATATGCAGGTGGGCGTAGGCGGCGCGGGTCGCCACCCGGCCGCGTGGGGTGCGGTCGA
>JACFMY010000064.1 GCA_019455155.1 Caldilineaceae bacterium | reverse complement strand
GCACGGTCATGCGAATGGCCTCTTCGTGGTTGAAGTCGGGTTCCCAGCCCAGGGCCATAAGCTTGTCCACATTCATACAGTAGCGGCGATCGTGACCCTGACGATCTTCCACGTGCTGGATCAGGCTGCGCGGCTTACCTAGTTCGTCAAGCAGAATCTCCACCATTTCCAGGTTGGTCAATTCTTTGCCGGTGCCAATGTTATACGTCTCACCGACGGCGCCCTGGTGGAGGACCAAATCGACACCCGCCACATGATCCATGACATATTGGTAGTCACGCATCTGTTTGCCATCGCCGTAGACAGGCAGGGGCATGTCGTTGAGTGCGTTGGTGACAAAGAGTGGCACCACTTTCTCCGGGTACTGGTAGGGACCAATATTATTGGCGCCGCGCGTGATGGTAATCGGAAGGCCGTACGTTATGTGATACGCGTTCACCATATGGTCGCCGCTGGCTTTGCTTGCCGCATAGGGGCTGCGCGGGGCCATGCTGTCCGATTCCAGGCTGCGATGGTCACCGTGGATATGGCCATACACTTCGTCCGTGCTGATCTGGTGGTAGCGCAAGTTGCCGAAGGTGCGCGCCGCCTCGAGCAGCACATAGGTGCCATAGACGTCGGTACGGATGAACGCGTCCGGGTCCATGATACTGCGATCGACATGGGTCTCCGCCGCAAAATTGACGATGGTATCCACGGCGTGATCCCTGATGGCATCTTCTACCGCGGCGGCGTCGCAGATGTCACCCTGCACGAAATGCAGCCGGCGGCCATGTTTGGCCTGGATGTCCTGAATATTCTCCAGGCGGCCGGCGTAGGTCAATTTGTCATATACGACGACGGTGTAGTCTGGGTACTTATCGAGTATGTAGCGGACAAAGTTGCAGCCGATAAAGCCAGCGCCGCCGGTGACGAGCAGATTTTTCATTTCATTCTCCAGTCGGATCCGATACCTAACCTGCAACCACTCATTGAGCCAACCACTAAATGGACGATGTGCTGTTGGACGATGTGCTGTTGGACGATGTGCTGTTGGACGATGTGCTGTTGGACGATGCGCTGCGGCCAGCCTTGCCTTCGGCACGCAGCGTTGCAACGTGAGCAGCGATAGACGGTGTTAATCATTGGCCATATTGTCGCTGCCTACAGGTGCGACCTTGCCGTGCTTACGTATCCAGGCCCGGCGCAAGCGTCGCAAGCGACCCGGTTGGCGATATGCCGGTAGGGGGAAATCGCACGAGAGGGTCAGCGTCGGCGTGGCGGCCAGGTTGGGCAAGAGGGACGCATCCAGCAACTCCGTAGCGGCTTCCTGCCACAGCGGCTGCCAGCGGGCGCGTTCATCGCTGGCTCCGTTGACGGCCAGATAGCCGATATCATGCTGTAAGAGGCCGCGCGCGATCTCTTCCACCGCGATCAGACGTTGCCAGCGTTCGACCATGCCCTGGCCGATCTCTTCAGTCATCGTGCCGCGCCGGATGGCCGGCTGCAGCACCTCCGCCATGTAGTAGAGTGCATCCTGAAAGGATGGCAGCAACGGGTCCAGGTAAAATGTCACATGCACCGTCGCCACCCGTTCTGCCACGCGTACAAGGGTCGTCACCTGTTCGGGTGTGAGGTCGAAGTACGGGCCGGGCTCAAAGATTTTCCATTCGCCGTACGCGGCGCCTAACCGGCGCAGCCGCTCCGCCACCTCTCGCGTCAGGTGAGCGGCTGCCTCGCCTTCGCTGGCAGCTGTATCACCTGAGATATGGTACATGGGCACCGTGGCGCTTAGGTCCACCGTCGCCTCACTGGGCAATTCTATCGTCGTACGTTCCACCATTCGCAACGCGGCGGCCAAAGCTGGAACTGATACCAAATTAGACGCAGGTATAAGCACTTTCCCCAATCGACCGAGCCAACGCAGCCATTGCGCTCTCTACAGCAGACCTACCCGTGAGTGATCGCCCAAGGTCATTTTGTACGCTTTGGGCTTGATGGGGCTATAGGTGACTTCGACATCTCGGCCAATAATACTGTCTTCGATGCGGCTAGGAATGCCGACAATCCGGCTATGGTCCAGCACAATGCTATGTTCGATTTCGCTATCTTCGATCAGGGTATGGTGATAAATGCTGGTGAACGGCCCCACATAGCTATTGACGATGCGCACATCTTCGCCGATGATGGCCGGGCCGCGAATGACACTGTTGATTATCTCAGCGCCGCGCTCAATCGTTACCAGATGGTCCACTTTGCTGTCCCGGTCGACATAACCATCGACCCGGTGTTCCAATTCGGCCAGCACCCGGTTGTTGGCCTCTAGCATGTCGATCGGTTTTCCGGTGTCGATCCACCAACCCCGGTGGACATATGGATGTACCTGGTAGTTGTTCTCCACCAGCCACTGGATGGCGTCGGTGATCTCCAGCTCGCCCCGCCAGCTCGGCTTAATGGCGTGAACCGCTTCGAAAATATGGTGATCAAACATGTAAATGCCGACCAAGGCCAGGTTGCTGGGCGGATTGCGCGGCTTTTCTACCAGCCGTCGAATGCGCCCCTGATCGTCCAGCTCTGCCACGCCGTAGTGTTGGGGCTGGTCTACTTCCGTGAGCACCACCTGGCTATTCCAGTCACTGGATGAAAACTGGCGAATCAGGTTACTGATGCCACCCTGGATGACATTGTCGCCCAGGAACATGACGAAGCGATCGTCACCGAGAAATTCCTGGCTGATCTTCACAGCATGCGCCAGGCCCAGCGGCGCGTCTTGGGGGATATAGGTGATCTTCACGCCCCAGCGCTTGCCATTGTCGACGGCCTGGCGGATCTCGCTGCCTGTGTCGCCGATGACGATGCCGATATCGTCGATGCCGGCCTCTTTGATGGCCTCAATGACACGGAAGAGCACCGGTTTGTTGGCCACCGGTACCAGTTGTTTAGCCCGGTTGAATGTGATCGGGTACAACCGTGTACCCTTGCCGCCGCTCAGAATGAGACCCTTCATATCACCTCTTCTCTGCGTTCAACAGGACGGCGCCCAACACGTGCGCGTGGACACGTTCGAGGATGGACTTGGCGCGTTGAGCCTGGTCTCGCTTGGTACTGCCGCCGTTGACCAGCAATACCACGCCATCGACCTGGCTAGCCCAAAGCGCTGCATCTGTAACCTCAAGCACAGGAGGCGCGTCCAGCAATATATAGTCAGCCCGTTCGCGCAGCTCGGCCAGCCGTTCATGGAGCCGGCGCGTGCTAAGCAGTGCCACTGGATTACCAACAATGGGACCCGCGGTCAATACTTGCAAACCTTCTATGTTGGCCGGCTGCAAGGGCGGTTCGCCGCCGCTCTCCAGCCACCGGGAGAGGCCCAGTTGGTTGTTGAGCCCAAAGATTTCGTGCTGGTGCGGCCGGCGCAGGTCGCCATCCACCAAAATGACGCGATCGCCCGCCTGGGCCATGACCACCGCCAGATTCGCCGCGGCCGTGCTTTTTTCCGTATTGGCATCCACCGCTGCCAGCAAGATCACCTTCACAGGTTTCTCAAGGCTGGAGAATTCCAGGCTGGTGCGCAAGCTCTGATAGGCTTCGGCTACCGCACCGTGGGGATCGACAATCGTTGTCAGGTTGACCATCTTTTGAGTTCCTGTTGTCTATGGGCAAACCAAGACGCCACGCGACCCGTTAGCCCGCTACCGCACCGTGATATTGCCGAGCACCACGACGTCGCCTGGCGCAGCACCCGGATCGCGAATGGGCAGCCGTTCAAGGGTCTGCCACGTATACATGCCGGCAACGAGCGTGTAGTCACCGGGCTGTAGATCGCCCGGAAGCGCCAGCAGCCGTGAGTCGCTACCACGCCAACCGGCTGGCCACGCCGAAGTCGGCAGCTTGCTGATGCCGTCGCCGGGCATACCATCCAGTTGGCCAACTTTGCTACCGCTGTTGTCCAGGAGATGAACAAAGACTGAATAGTCACCCGCCGGCACCTGGTCAGCCTGCCAATACAGGGTAACCAGCGCCGGCTGCCCAGGCGATAGG
This sequence comes from Caldilineaceae bacterium, assembly GCA_019455155.1. Classification (GTDB taxonomy): domain Bacteria; phylum Chloroflexota; class Anaerolineae; order Caldilineales; family Caldilineaceae; genus JACFMY01. Next base: position 17,365 of record JACFMY010000064.1, on the reverse strand, counting down.
GCTGGCGGTGCGGTCACACCTTCCAGGCGGAGGCCGCCTTCGAAGGTCGCATCGAGTTGGCGGGCAGGTGCACCATCAACCGCAACTTGCGGTTGCCAGCTGACTCCATTCTCGCGCCTGAAACCGGCCAGCCGCACCAGGGTCCGATCGTCCATGAGCGGCACGTCGGGCTCCATGCTGGTCACCGGCAAGCGGGCGCCGTCGCGCCACCCGCTTTCACCGCGATAGACACCCACGACCAGCACAAAACGTTCTGTGTCCAACGTCCACGGCAGCGTCTGCACGAGGACCGGTGAACCTGGCTGCCACAGCGATGTAGGATACCACAGGACGGCAGTGGGCTGGTAAAACTGGCTGTCATGGAGCACGTTGAGTTCTGTATCGAGATAGCTAATGTAGAAGCGCAGATCTTGCTCTAGCGGTTCCAGGGTTTCCCAGACCGTACTCACCACCAATTCGCCGTAGCGGTCCCTGCCCACAGCATATTCAAGCAAAGTTATCTCATCGCCGAAGGTGATATGCACCGGCTCCGAATAGGACACCTCGGGCAGGCTTGTGTCGAGTTTGTCCGGCGCCTGCCAGGCGGTAAAGAACGCTGGGGGCAGGCTTTTGTTGCTGGTGTTCGTGCTCAGAACCAGGTAACCGTCCGCGGCGCGTGCCACGCCGAAGTCGCCAGCCAACAGATCGTCGACGCGCTGGCGCAGGTCATTGGGATGTAGTGGCCAAGCCGGGCCACTAGCATCAAGGACCACTGTGTCGGCGTCTTCAAGGCGGGGGAAAAGGTACAGTGTCTCGCGGCCGCTGACATGCGGGTTCAAGCGGTCTTGGGCCGACACCTTGGCGTTGGCCGGAATCTCGTCAAGAATCAGCTGGCCGCGACGGTGATGCTCAGTTACTGTCATGGCCAGATATTGTCCGCTGCCGGGCAGATAGCCGTAGGTCCACTGTCCAGTGAGTACACCCCCCAGGACCAGGACAGCTACCAACCAGTTGGTAAGCAGAGCCAGGCTGGAACGAGAAGGGCGTAGACGATTCCTGCTGCCTTCACGTTCCGTTACAGTTCCTGGCGCCGCTTCGTCCAGCCCTGCCTGGTTTTCCTTTCGTTCACCTTCTGCCTGCAGTTGCCTATGCGTTTGCCTTGTCCATGCGGCCAACCGCGCGATACCCATGGCGCCGGCCAGCATCACGAACGGAACAATGGGCGCGGCGTAAGTGAGCCGCGCCGGTTCGTGCATGGGCGAAAAATCAGCCAGCAGATTGATGGCCAGTGACGGCAGCGCCAGCACGAGCACTTCTGGCGCCAACAGCGCGGTAAACCCGACCGGCAGGAGCAGCCAGAATAGATAGCTCAGGGCACGCGCCTGCTGCAGCTGGGCCAGCAGCAGATCCGGCCGCGTGACGAGCGCAACGAGCTTATCCGCCGTCGATTCGCCAAGATAGGCGTACCGTCCCCAATGGATGTTGCCGCCGGCAATCAGCTGCTGGATACCCAGGACAGCGAACAGTGACCAGCCCAGTCCAGCCGCCATGGTCAGCCATCCCAGGTAGCGGCGGCGTTGTGCCAGCCACGCGTACAGGCCGATCATAAACACAAGCAGCCCCATTTCTTCCTTGCAACTGGCTGACAGTGCAGCAAAGAGCACAAACCAGCCTGTGCGTCGGGCCAGCAGGAAATAGAAAGTGGCCATAAAGATGGTTGGGGCCAGGGTGACGGGATGAAACTCGTACCAGTTGGCGGCCTGCATCGTGGGGTTCAGCAGGAACGCGACACCCAGGAGCAGCCCAAGCCAATCGTGCAAACCACGCAGGCGAGCCAGTGCAAAGAGGGGGACGGCGCCCAGCGCCACGACCAGCGCCTGCAGAACCAACAACAGTTCTGGCGCTGGATAGAGCCGGTAGATCAGTGCAATGGGCAGGATGATGGGCTCCACGTGGTAGCCGAGCCGGCTGGTGAGCCCTTCTTCCTGGTTGGTAAGGTGAAACCAGTTGCCGTGAGCCGTATTCCACACGGCCTGATTCAGGTTGCCCAGATCCAGCGCACGTGCTTCGAACGCGTGGTAACGGAGCAGCGTAAGCCAGCTGAAATAGCCTGCATACAGCAAAACCGCCAGCGCGAGCAGCGCCAGCGGCAGGTGTTGGTAGACAGTACGTGGATGTAGACGTTTCACGCGGGTACTAGGCTAGCTAGGGCCGGCGCCAGGACGCGTAGGCCGCACAGGCAAGATATGGGGAAAGCTTCGGCAGTTGCCGGCGCGTCGCCGGACACTCTGGTTCTTGTTGTGCAGCTGCATGCTGTCCGCGCCTGGAAGCCGCTTTGTCTCTCAAGCTGTCTTCGGTGCACCGATACCGCCGGGCTGCGCCGCCACCTCCGCGGATTCCTTGCCGGCGCTGGTGCGTGGAATGGCGCCCAACACAGGAACGCTCAGGGAGCGCTCGATAGCCGCTGGTGTGCGTAGATGATCCGCTTCCACCCATGTGAGCAACAACACGATGCCAATGCCAACCAGAAAGCCGAGAACCCCGCCTGCCACCGCGTTCAGCTTCGGCTTGGGCTGCATCTGCTCGTAGCCAATGTCGCGGCTGCGAATCTTGACCTCGATGCGGTCGCTCTTGTCCAGCTGCGCGTAATAGGCGGTGCGTTCCTCATAGAACTCGTCGGCAAAGCCCAGGGCAGCTAGCTTGGCCACCTCCCCGTCGGGGTCTCGCACCTGAATCTTGATGGTAAAGGTGCTGGAATCGGGCTCAATCTGCGTGTTTGCCAACAGATCATACGGGTTTTTGTCCAGCTGTTGGCGGGCAATTACACGCGCTGCCACCTCGGGCGTCTTGAGATTGGCAGTGAAGTTACGCATGAGATCCTTAGCTGTGTTGCCCAATCCCCAATCGGGTCGGGCCGGCACAGTGCTTACCTCGACCGTAGCCTGGTAGAGCTCTCTCTGAGCATAGCTAATCGCAAAGGCCGCTATGGCCGATAAAACAAGGGTCAGGACAATGATCCACCCTCGCTTGCGGATAATGCGCCAGTACTCTTGTAGGGTCATGGTTCTCTCTCTGTCATAACGTTCCACCGGTTCCCAGGTGCCGGCTGCCCCACGTGGGGCATGACATCAGCGTTTCTCTTTCCCGGCCCGGGGAATCTCGCCCAGCACCGCCAATCCCATCTGTTCCAGCTCCGCGGCCTCGCGGACAGTCGTATCCAAGTAGTATAACAGAAATACGATGCCTATGCCGACCAGCAGACCCAGCAGAATCCGCAGAGGTAGCTCCACCTGCTCACGTATGCTCGAGCCCACCTGGCTAACGGTTGGTCCGTCGATGAGGGTGACGCCCGCGTTGCCTGTCCCCAGCTGCTGAAAATAGAAACCGGTATTCTCTGTCAGTTCTGCCGCGGTGGCCTGCACGATCCCTTCCAGCTGATCTGGGTCGCTCCACGTGAAGCTCAATGTGATGATGCGATGTTGCTTACCCGTGGCAGCACTGCCCTGGATGACGCCTGGAGGGATCTCGAGATTACGGGCGGCGAGCCGGCGGCTCACGTTTTCTGCAAAGAGCCGGCTGCGCACGACTTCCGTAAAGTCATCCACCAGATACTCGCTGGTGAGCCAGGCGTAGTAGCGCGGGTCATAGGCAGTCGCATCCTGCTCCGCGGCAGGCAATACCCCCACCAGCAGGCGCAAGGAAGCTGTAAAGAGCGGCGCTTTGGGAGACCAGGGACGCAATTGCAGCAGGCTAAGGAGCGCCACTACCACCGAGAGTCCAACGGGAATCCACCAGCGGCGGCGCAGAATGATCCAGTACTCGCGAAGCTCCATAGGTTCCTACCCTGCTGACACAGTTGCGGGGGGCTCGTTGCCCTGCGGCGTTTGTGGCTGGTCGAGCACCCGAACCAGGTATTCGCTCAAGCGCGTGCGAAAGCTAGCTGTGCTGAAACGTTCGGCCTGTGTGCGGCAAGCTGCTGGACTGTACGCGGCCGCATCGAAACTGGCTACTGTTTCCACCAGGCTGCTGGCGGTCTGTTCGGCGAAGAGCTCGCCCGTGACCCCGGGCTCCACTGTGTCCAGGGCGCCGCCGCCGGCGAACGCGATCACGGGCCGGCCCGCGCTCATGGCCTCTACGGGCGCGATGCCGAAATCTTCCAGCCCTGGAAACAGAAACGCCTTGCAGTGCTGCAGCAGTTCCCGCACCCGTGCGCGGCTCTGGCGCCCCAGAAAGCTGATGTTGGCACTCGCCTGCGCCTGGAGCGCGGCCCGATCGCGGCCATCGCCCACAATGACCAGCTTTTCCCTTGGTAACTGGTTGAATGCCTGCACGGCGAGGTCGATACGTTTATAGGGGATCAGACGGCTTACAATCAGGAAGTAATCGCCAGGTGCGGGCGCCCCAGCCGGCACGAAGTACTCAGTGTCGACAGGCGGATGGATCACGACGCTGTCCCGGTGATAGATGGCGCGGATGCGCTGCTGCACTTCCGTGCTGATGGCAACAAAGTGATCCACCCGCTGCGCCGCAGCATAGTCCCATTGGCGGAGCACGTGCAACAGGGGCTGTAGCGCGGCGCTGGTCAGCCCGCCAATGTTTTCACGTGCCCGATACTGGTCAAAGAGCCATAAGAACCGGGTCGGTGTCAGGCAATAACAGACGTGTAGCGCCTTGCGCTGACTGTCTGCCGTGCGCACCCCATGACAGAAGCCGCTCTTGTTGCTGATGACCAGGTCATAGTCGCTTAGGTTCGTGTTCGCAAAGGCAAGCGGATAGACCGGCATATATTTCTGATGGTGCCGGGTCACCGCCGGTAGCCCCTGCATGAAGCTGGTGCGAATGTCCCACGCCCGGTATTGCTCGGGCATCCGGTCCGGGGCGTACATACTGGTGTAGATAGGAGCGTCCGGAAAGAGGCGCACCAGCTCCTCCAACACATTCTCTGCGCCGCCCAGCTGGTTCAGCCAGTCGTGGACAAGGGCTATGCGCGGTGCTGCGGGTGTTGTCGGTTCGGGATGGAGTGAGACCATTCGTACTGGCACAGGCAGGCTTTAGGGCGGCAGAATCCGCTCCCTGGGAACGTATGTATGCTGGCTCGATTCAGCTTTCCAGCGTTGACATTGTAGACGATGCCCAGAGGCGCGCCAAATCTATTCGTTTTTCACCTCGGCGTAACATCTTCGCAACTTCTGCGCAACATGTGTTCTATACCTTGATTACGCCTTCATGAATTCCCTGTTAAATGTCCTGCTAAAGCTGGGACAGCCACCACTATCCACCATTGTCGCATGAAGCCTGTGTCCGCGGAATGGAGCAGCTATGTATTCGTTTGACATGACGTCTGAGCAGAAGATGTTGGTAGATACGGTGCACCGTTTCGCTGAAAAGAACGTGCGCACGATCTACCGTGCAGCTGAAGAAGCAAAAGAGGTTCCCTCCAGCATTGTACAGATGGGTTGGGAAATTGGGCTGTTGCCCGGAGTCATCGACGCCCGTTACGGCGGCTACGGCGAATACTCTGCGCTGACCAATGCCCTTTATCTTGAGGAGTTGGCATGGGGTGACCTGGCAGTGGCCCTGCACCTGTTGGCTCCCAACCTATTTGCGATCCCCGTGGCGCAGTTCGGCAGCGACAAGCAGAAAGAGGAGCTGCTGGCCCGCTTCTGTGGCGAAGATTTCCCCAATGCGACCGCGGCCATGATTGAGCCGGTCGTCCAGTTTGACCCGGCCGAGCTGGAAACCGTGGCCGTCAAGGAAGGTGACCAGTACGTTATTACCGGCAAGAAGACCTATGTGCCGCTTGCCGACGAAGCCGAGCTGTTCCTGGTCTATGCCCAGGAACAGGGCGTTACGCAGGCGTTCATTGTGCCGGGCGACACGCAGGGTATCAAGGTCGGGAAGCGGGTGAAGCTCATGGGCATGCAGGCGCTGGCCATGTTCGAAGTCGAGTTCGACCATGTAAGCGTACCCAAGGCCAACCGCCTGGGCGGTCTCAAAGGGATTCGGATTCAGAAGCTGCTGACGCTCAGCCGTATGACCCTGGCTGCCCTGGCTGTAGGTATCGCCCGCGCGGCCTATGAGTATGCGCTCAACTACGCCAAGGAGCGTGAAGCCTTTGGCGAGCCCATTGCCCACCGCCAGAGCATAGCGTTCATGCTGGCCAACATGCGTATCGAGATCGACGGCGCGCGCCTGATGATGTGGGACGCTGCCTACAAATATGACAACGGTGAAGATGCCAGCCGGGCCGCGGCGCTGGCCAAGAGCTACGCGGACAAGATGGTGTTGGAAGTCACCGACGGCGCCGTGCAGGTCCTGGGTGGACATGGTTACATCCGCGAACACCCTGTGGAGCTATGGCTGCGTAACGGCCGCGGTTTTGTCACGCTGGAAGGCGCGGTGGTGGCATAACTTGCCTGATCATTCTTCGTTCGACGGCGGCTGGGCGCTGCGCCTTTTCCAGCTATGCGGATTACCAGCGGGCTGGCGCCTCGCTCCCTCTTCTCGATAAGTCAGAGGTACATCCATGCCCATTGAGTTCAAGCTACCAGAATCGATTGAGAAACAGCTGCGGCAGGTGCAGCTGGTCGCTGAAAACATCATGCGGCCCGATAGCCGCAATCTAGATGACCATGAGCATGAACGGCCGGTACGATTCATCGCCGCCATGTGGCCGCAAATGCAGCACATGGAGCGCGCTAACATTACGGCGGCCAAAGCCCGAGCTGCGGCCAGGCAGGAAGCTGTGTTGGCCGGAAAGACTAACGGTCGCGGTGGCGTCGCGGTGGCGGATGCGGATGCGCCAGCTAAGGAGACCGGCCCTAGCCTTGCCAACCTGTCTCTCGTACACATGATCGAGATGCTGAGTTGGGGCGACGCCGGCATCTACCTGTGCATCCCTGCCAGTGCGCTAGCCGGCGCGGCCATCAATGCCGTGGGCACGTTGGACCAGATAGAGCGCTTTCTCACCCGCTTTACCGAAGGCGAGCCCAAATGGGGCGCCATGGCCATGACCGAACCCCAGGCCGGTTCTGATACCAGCAACATTCAGACGACGGCCACCTACGATCCTGCCACCAATGAGTGGGTGCTCAATGGCCAGAAGATCTTTTGTACGAGCGGCAAGCTGGCCCTGGAAGAATCAGACGGCATCGTCGTGGTTTGGGCTACTGTCGACAAGAAGGCTGGTCGCGCAGGCATGAAACCCTTTGTGGTCGAGGCGGGTACACCGGGCGTTATCATCGGCAAGGTGGAAGAGAAGCTGGGCATCCGTGCCAGCGATACGGCGACCATTATTCTCGACAATGCCCGGATTCCAGCAGACAACATCCTGGGCGATGTCGAGGTCAAGAGCGGCGATGGCACCAAGGGTTTCAAGGGGGCAATGAAAACCTTTGACGCCACGCGGCCCATTGTGGCCGCCAGCGCGATCGGGATTGGCCGCGCCGCCTTTGAGTTCACACGTGATACGCTGGCGAAACAGGGCGTGCGTATAGAATATGGCAAGCCACGATGGAAGCTGACAGCGGTGCAGGCCGACCTGCTGGAGATGGAAGCACAGCTGCGCGCCGCCTGGCTCCTGACCCTCAGAGCTACGGCCATGCTGGACGCCCGCCAGGAGAACAAACTCGAGTCTTCCATGGCCAAGGTGAAGGCAGGGAAAGCCGTTACCTGGGTTACCCAGAAAGCGGTGGAGCTGTTGGGCCCGTTGGGCTATTCCACCGAAATGTTGGCTGAGAAGTGGATGCGCGACGCCAAGATCAACGACATCTACGAGGGCACTGGCCAGATCAACACGCTCATCGTAGCGCGGGAAATCCTGGGCTACTCGCGCAATGAACTGAAGTAAGCGCGATCCCGGCTCACACGTTGAAGAAGGTCACCGGACGGGAGACCGCTCCTGTGCAGTCTCCCGTTATTGTTCTTATTGAACCTTCCTGTCAGGGGAGCGCCAGGAAGGTTCAATCCTCCACCGCACTTTAGCTATTACCTCTCGATCGGCACCTGCACGGCATTGCCCCATTCCGTCCAGGAGCCGTCATAGTTGCGCACGTTCTTGAAGCCCAACAGGTAGGTCAAGACAAACCAGCTGTGGCTGCTGCGCTCGCCAATGCGGCAATATGCAATGACGTCATCCTGGGCTGAGAGGCCCTGTTCCTGCTCATAGATCGCGCGCAGATCGGCTACACTCTTGAAGGTGCCATCGGCGTTGGCCGCGCGCGCCCAAGGCACATTGCGCGCCCCCGGAATATGGCCGCCGCGCAGCGCGCCCTCCTGTGGATAGTCGGCCATATGGAGCAGCTCACCTTTGTATTCGCCTGGGCTCCGCACATCCACCAACGGCTTGCCTGCCTTGATATGTTCCAGCACCTCTGATCGGAAGGCGCGAATCTTGCTGTCGTCGCGTACAGGCACCGGGTAGCTCGATGCGGGGTAGCTGGGCTTGTCGCGTGTCAGCTCGCGGCCTTCGGCGATCCACTTGGCGCGGCCGCCGTTCAGGATTCTGGCGTTGGTATGGCCGAAGAGCTGGAATACCCAATACGCATAGGTCGCCCACCAGTTGTTCTTGTCGCCGTAGAAGACGACGGTCGTGTTGGGGCTGATGCCGTTTCTGCTGAGCAGAGCGGCGAACTGTTCAGGACCAATGTAGTCACGCACGACCGGATCATTGAGATCATTGTGCCAATCGATGTTGACAGCCCCAGGGATGTGGCCCGTTTCGTAGAGCAGCACATCTTCGTTGCTCTCGACAAGGCGGATGTCTGGATCATTGAGATGGTCTGCCATCCACTCGGTGCTCACGAGAACTTCAGGGTGAGCATACTCACTGTTGGTACTCATGGGAATCTCCTTTTCTCTTGATGGGTGCATTTGCTTGTGTTGGCTGGATAGGTGACGGGCTACAGTGCGCCGGCGCCCTTAGTGCATCGTCGCATAAATTGGGCAGGCGAGTACGCCCATATAGGGCTCCAAGTAGACGGCTGGGCTCCCCCAATGCCATTTCGTATCGACAGACCGGCCCGGACGCGTCGCAACTGGGGCTGCGGTACCGGTAGGGCAAGATGAAGTTGCGCGAACTCGATTACGTGTTCAGACCGGAAGTGCCGATACGCAGGCTAGTAATGTGGGGTGGGACAACAGGGACAACAACAGGAGGGGGTAGGAGGCGCAAGATTCGTGGCGGAGCCGTTTGGGTATGGCGCAGCAGGTGGCCATTCTGACGTCCGGGGGGGGCGTGGTCCATACATGGGTGTTCCCTTTCCTGCCAAAACAACACGCCTTGGGAGATTTGCCGGCAAGGAACCGGAATGTGACGGCAAGTATAAGGACAAATCCCGTCAGTGTCAACCCTGTATTCCCTGACGCCCCGTGGCGTTCTTCGCGCTGGTATGTCCGTGCCGGTCGCGCCCTGTAAGGTATGCACTCCCAGAGTGTGGAGATGGGCTACAGGCAAGCTCCCGTAGGTTGGACGCAACGAACGCGAAAGGTACCCAGACTGTGCTGGACGCCCTCTTTTGGGGAGCCATGGTACAATCGACTGATACGCGATGCCTGGGAGCGTTTGCCAGCCGCTGTACACTGGTAGTTGGGGCGGCGAGGCGGCCTGGGTGAACTCTCCTGAAGATGGACGCCGAACCGCGATCAGGCATTCGTCGATCGATTTCATGATTCAACAAGAAGAGACGAAACAGGCAATGATTCGGGCGATTATTTGGGATATGGACGGCACCATTGCCGACACCGAGACACTCCATTTTCAGGCGTGGCACGCAACCATGGCCCGCTATGGGGTGGATTATTCCTACACGGAGTTCAAAAACGGATTTGGGCGCAACAACGCTGAAATTCTGACCGAACTGCTGGACGATCCGGCTTCTGATACAATAGCAAAGATTTCACTGGAAAAAGAAGAGGCCTTCCGTGCCCTCTTGAATCCAGCAAGGGTCGGGACGCTGCCGGGCGTCCGCGAATGGTTGGTCCGGTTGCAGATGGCCGGAAAGGTACAGGTGGTGGCCTCGTCAGGACCGATGGCAAACATTGCCGCGCTGGTCAATGTGTTGTCCCTCGGTGACTTTTTTGCGGTGTTGATGACGGGGACCTGGTTGCCCAAGGGGAAACCGGATCCGGCCCTCTTTCTTCGCTGTGCGGCCGCAATCGACGCATCTCCCCACGAATGCATCGTCATCGAAGATAGTATTCACGGCATCGAGGCCGCGCGCGGCGCGGGGATGCGCAGCATCGCCGTTGGTGCATTGGCTGGGAGCCCGGTGCTACGGCCCTATCTGACGGGCACAAATGGGGCATCTTGTGTGGCCATACCGGATCTGTCCGAGGTTGCGGACCCGATTGGTATGTTGGAACTCGCAGGCTAGAGGTCCATCAATCCGTAGTAGCGACCTCAGTCGCTTAGGGCGGATAAACAACGACCGCAGTCCTTACTGCGCAATCACAATTGACGCACGACGAGACCCCAAGGAGGGTACGCATGGCGACTGGCAAGTTACTCAAACAGGACCGGCGCCGTTACAAAGGGTCCATCAAGCGTGTACGCCCTGGTTCAAGACGCGCAACGGCGCCAAGCTGAAGGCGCGCCTGCTGCAGCCCGCCGACGCTCCTCTGCTTGCGGAGTTCTTTTACCAGTTATCGCCCGCGACGCGCCGGCGGCGCTTCCACACCAACGTCGAGAATGTGGACGCGAGCTTGGTCGCTGAGCGAGCCGCGGAGATGGCCAATGTTGACAACGAGACGGCGGAGGGCGCTGTGGTGGCTCTTGTCCAAGAGAGTGGCGGCGAGCAGATTGTAGGGGTGGTCAGGCTGGCGCGGCCGCCCGATGCCCCCCATGCGCCGGAAGCAGAAACGGCCGTGGTCGTGCGCGACGACTATCACGGCCAGGGTGTAGGCACAGAATTGTTGCGGCGGATGGTGCTACTCGCCAAACAGATGAATGTCAGGACAATCCTTGCCGTCTTCGAACCTGACAATGACGACGCGATCCGCCTGTTTCGGGAGCTAGATCTGCCATATACCATCAAGGCGCATCATGGGGAAACCGAGATGCGGATCGAAGTACCCTATTCTTAGCGACCATCGCCGCTGTCGATCTGGTAGCGGCAGGCTACTGGGCATTGCGATAGGCGTACGTGCGTCGATAGCCGTAGTCTGTGCTGAAACTACCGAAGGCCTTTTTGCCCGCCTGCGAGAGAGGGTACCGGCCCAGCGAGCGCAGGCCGCGGCGCAGAATCTGCGTTGGGCTGTAGATCTTGCGACACAGCCAGTCATAGGCGCTGCGTAGCTCATTGACGGTGAAGTTCTTGGGCTCGAAGGTGACGTGCGCGGTGTCGTAGTAACTCCACGGAACGTCAAGCAGACGATTCTCGCGCTCCACGAGCTCGCGGAAGGGCGTACCAGGATAGGGCGTGAGCATGGTCGTGCTGACGCTGTCCAACTCGCTGGTACGAATGAAATCCCACATTGCCTGGAAGGTGGCCGGCGTATCGGAATCGAATCCCATGACGAAGAGGCCAACGACACCCACACCAGTGCTGCGAATCTTGCGGATCGCTTCTCGGGTTTGGTCGACCCGTCCCTTGGACTTGCCGCCTAGGGAGCCGCGATTGTCAGGGTTGACGCTCTCGAAACCAATAAAATGCTTGTCCAGGTGGGCCGCGACACTCATCTCCAGCAGGTCAGGATGCTTGGCGATGCTCATCTCAGACTGGCAGGTCCAGCCGTGCAGGTCCAGTTTGGCCAACGCCTCGAACAGCTCTGCGCAGTAATCAGGCGCCGTCGTGAAGTTCAGGCCAAAGTTGTCATCAGTCAGGAAAAACCGCTTGATCCGGCGACGTTGAATCTCGTCGACGACCTCATCTACCGGGCGCAGGCGCATCCGGCGGCCGCTGACGCGGATGGCCGTGCAGAAATCGCAGTTACGGGGACAACCGCGCGTGATCTCCAGATAGGGTGTCCAGTAGTTGTTGTTTTCGTCCACCATCTGGATGACCCGGTCAGTAATGGTAGCCAACCCGCCGAGGTCTGCCCAGCTCTCGTCCTGGTAGACGGGCTTCATGCCCTTGATACCTTCCGCGGCAAAGTCCTTGATCAGCTGTTGCCAGGTGAAGTATCCTTCGCCTACCATAACGCTGTGGGCAAAAGTGGAGGAGTGTTCGGGCATGAGCGTCGCATGAACGCCGCCCAGCACGACACCGGCACCCTGTTTCATGGCTTTCCGCGTAATCTGCTCTGCCCCTTCAATGGTGACGGTCATGGAGGTAACACCGACCAGGTCACCCTCGCGCAGTGTGTCCAGAGGGAGAGGGCGCACGTTTTCGTCCCATATTTCGACTGGGATCTCTTCCGGCACCAGCGATGCCAGGCGCATGAGTGTATAGGGCGAACCGGGAGATCTGCCAAAGACTCGCCCGTCGCGCCGAGGCTGAATTAGGACCACACGTCGCATGATTCCTCCAACAGGTGCATCAAACGCTTTGCCGTAATCAATTTGCCAGTACCGGTTGCCAATACCGGTTGCCAATACCGATTGTCAGGACTGTTGCCGCCGTTTACCTGCAGTTATCTACTTCCAGTTATCTACTTGCAGTTATTTACTTGCAGTTGTCACGTTGCCAACGTATTCGTCAGGCACGACCTACAGGCAGCGTGCGGCTTCATGTCCATGCTATGCTGTCGCCGAGCGCCGGCGCCAGCCAATGCCAGCGATCATATCACAAGGGCTGGTAGCAGACAAGCTATTAGTTGGAAAAATTTGATAGAAATTCGCAGGGCGCGAATAAGGGGATTTTACAGCCAATCCCGGAACAGCAGATAGGCCAGCGTATACACAATGCCAATGATGCCCCCGACAACGACCTGGATCGTGGTATGGCCAATAAGCTCCTTGAGCTCCGCTTCCGTCAGTGGATGGCCGCTGAAAAAGGTTTGAAGAATCTGGTTGATGACGCGTGCCTGTTTACCGCTTTCCTGGCGTACCCCGCGCGCATCGTACATGACAATGGCAGCCAAGACGACGGTAATGGCAAAGAGTGCGCTGTCCAGGCCATATTGGTAGCCAATTACCGTAGCCAGACTGGTAACCATGGCCGAATGGCTGCTGGGCATGCCGCCAGCCTGGCTCAGGACCCGGTAGTCGAGCCGTCCCGTCTGTACCCAATGGGCCAGCATCTTGTATATTTGTACGCCGAACGCAACGGAGATCGGCAACCAAAGGGCAGCGTTACTGAAGAGGGCCCGCATGTGGCTCTAGGTTTCTTGCCACCCTTCGAACGGAACGGTCCGGTCGCCTGGCTGCCATTGGCGGACGCGCAACTCGGCTTCCTCCAGCTTTTGCGCGCAGTAGGCAGCCAGCGCTGCACCTTGTTCGTAGAGGGATAGCGCCTCTTCCAGCGGCAATTCACCGCTTTCCAGCGTCGCCAGCACCTCCTCCAGCTGCGCAAACGCCTTGTCGTAGCTCAAGTTTTCCGTAACCTGTGGCATGAACAGCACTCCGAATCTGCGTGGCTTGTGGCGCACACCGGCGCGTGCAGAAAATGACTTCATTGCGTAGACTATTAGTATACCAAACCGCGGTCCCAGGGCGAACAATTCACGACAGTCGCCAGACAACATTTCGAACTGAAACGTTCCCTCCACACTTTGGCGCACGCTTGCTGTATGATCTCTGTGCGCCACAAGGCTCTTTTGTTCCTGGAGCCGGTCGCCATCATGTGACTGCCTGTCCTGATGGTGAACCATCCAACTACATTACGTTCATATGGGACGTTCATACGGGACGTACATACGAGATATTATCGGCCTATGTCGCACGGCACAGCTCTATCTGACTCCGATCACGGAAATGCCATTGTCTGTCTTGTGGCGGATCTCTTTTTTCGGACACGGCTGGAAGATGTTATTCGCACCCAGGGTGGCCTGCCTGTCATGGTAGAGACGCCCCACGAGCTGGTGAGCGCCGTGGACCAGTACTTTCCTGCGCTAGTGCTGGTCGATCTGGCCACTCCGGGCGATTGGGCCGCGGCGATTGCGCGCTGTAAGCTGCGTCCCGATACCGGGCAGATACCGGTTGTCGCCTTTGGTAGCCACGTGGATGTGGACACACTGAAATCGGCGCGGCACGCCGGTGCAGATCACGCCTGGGCGCGCAGCAAGATGATGGCCGACCTCCCGGCTGTCGTCGAACGCCATCTACACCCGCCGGTTGTATACGCGGAAGGATGGGATAGCCCTCTGCCCGACCGGGCGCGTGCTGGCATCGAGGCCTTCAACCGGGGCGAATATTTCGAGCAGCACGAGTATCTGGAAGAGGCGTGGCTAGAAGAGACCCGGCCGGTGCGTGAGATGTATCAAGGTATCCTGCAGGTCGGGGTTGCCTTTCTGCAGATCGAGCGTGGCAACTGGGCCGGGGCAGTAAAGCTGTTGCGCCGCGGCCTGCCCAAGCTGCGTAGCCTGCCGCCGATCTGCCAGGGTGTTCAGATTGCTCCCTTCCGCGCTGCGGCCACAGCTATTCTCTGGGAGATTACAGCCTTGGGCGCCGGGCGGCTGGAAAGCTTTGACAGGAGTCGCCTGCCCGCCATTGTGGTGGGCGATCCTGTGCGCGCAGATCGGGCCGATTGAGCCGCTGCGTATGCGCCCATGGCTGGCCCATGCGCCTCTACAGTGCCAGCAAGCTGTATCCGCCGTCTACCTCGATGGTCTGTCCCACGATCATGCGGGCGGCGTCGCTGCAGAGCCATGCGGCGACTTCCCCAACGTCCTCAGGTGTAACGAGACGCCCGGCCGGCGTGTACCGTTTGGCGTGCTCGATCATCTGGTCGCGGCGCGCAAAGAAATCCAATGCGCCGGTGATCACAACGCCGGGGCTGATACAGTTGGCAATGATATTCTCCCTGGCCAGCTCGGCAGCAAGATACCGTGTCACGGCCTCGATGGCCGCTTTGCTGACACCAACGACACCGTATTCGGGAAAGACACGGCGACTGCCAATGCTGGTAACGGTGAGGATACGTCCCCAGCCTTGGCGCTGCATGTAGGGCACTGCTGCCTGGGCGCCCAGCAGAATGCTGCGCGCGTTGATATTGAGTGTCCAATCCCACGCCCGGCTATCGATCTCGGTAATCGGTTTGATCACGCCGCTGGCGGCGTTGCCAACGAAGATATCAACACTGCCCAGCGCGGCTGCAGCTGTCTCCACCAGGCGCTTCACCTCTTCTTCGTTGCCAACATTGGCCTTGGCGACAATGGCCTTGACGCCGAGCGCCTCAATCTCAGCGGCAGTGGCCTCTGCTTCATCGCGCCTGCGGAAGTAGTTGACGGCAATATGGCAGCCACGACGGGCCAGCGCAAGGGCAATGCCGCGCCCGATGCCGCGGCCGCTTCCTGTAATCAGAGCACATTTGCCTTCCAGCATGGACAGCTTCTACTCCTGTTTTGGGACCTTCGGTAGATAATGTGTGCAGAAGAAAGGGGCGGGCGATCATGGCTCGAGCCATGACTGCCCGCCCCGCAGAGTCATATTTGGTGGGCCTATCTGCCAGCCAGCTGGTAGATCTTCTCGCGCGTCTCACGCCATGAAATCTTGCTCAGGCCCAACTTTTGGCGCAGCCGCTCCTCCGGCATGCCGTTGCGGTAGTCACGCACGGCACAGGTCCAGCGCAGCGTTTCAAAGCCTACCTGCGTACCGCGAATTCCGGCTCGTTCTCCCGCTTCTTCGAGCACATATTCCAGATTACGCGGCGTGCACTCAAAGAGGAACTCCTGGGGGCGGTACTGTTCAAGGTATTGGTGCAGCGCCGGTACGATGGTGGGATTCAGGGTCATCGTTCTGTTCTTGTGAGCGTGCCGTTCCTCTCGATACCGGATAGAAAGCTCGGGCGCCTGGGGCCGGTCCCAATCAATGTCGCTGAGATGCAAGCGGGCGCATTCCGCTTTCTTGATACCTGTCTGTAGCAGCAGGCTCACTAGCAAGTAGGGGCGAGCATCAGGTTTTTCCCGGTCCCACAGATAGTCCTGGGCCGCGCGCACCAGCCGGCTCACCTCCTGATCGCGCAGGATCTTGGGCAGTGGTGGTCGCGCTGGCTGTTGGACGACCGGGGCGGCCGGATCCGTGCCCAAGACACCAATCCCATGCAGCCAGCCAAAAAAGACTTTGAGCGTTGTGATGCGCCGGGCCAATGTCTTGGCGCTACAAGGTGCGCCGCGCTCCCCCTGCATCCAGGTAAGGTAGTCTTCCAGATGTTGGGTGGAGACATGATGAAGCCTGGTGCCGCCATCCATGAAAGTGCCGAAGATCTTCAGGTCGTTGCGGAAGGCTTTGATGGTGTTGTCGCTGAAACCCTTGCGCACCATGTAGTCGTCGAACGCGTCCATGGCGGCGCCAAGGGTGCTGTCGGCGCGCAGCGGGGGGGCCAGATCGGTTTGTTCTGGCGCCGCATTATCTGCCAGGTCTGGCGCGGGGTCACGGCTCTGCACAGTAGAATCGTCGGGCATTGGGGCCTCCATTTCCAAAGAAACACGCCGGTGACTTCGCATAGCTATAAGTATAATTGGGTCATCGCACCGTGTCAATGCAAAAGCGGGGACAGTGTGTCGCCCCCGCTTTTTGACTGTACTCTGGATTTGTCTGCGCCGAACGCAGGTTAGAAGCCCAGCAGACCTGCGCCAAAGGCGCCCGCAAAGACCAGGCTCACGATAGACATCAGCTTGATCAGGATATTCAGGGATGGGCCGCTGGTGTCTTTGAAGGGATCGCCTACTGTATCGCCGACGACAGCCGCCTTGTGAGCGGGCGAGCCCTTGCCGCCCATTTCGCCCGTCTCGATCCATTTCTTGGCGTTGTCCCAGGCGCCGCCAGAGTTCGCCATCATCACAGCCAGCACGAAGCCGGCCGCGATGGCGCCAATCAGGAGACCGGCCAGACCGTCTTTACCCAGGATAAAGCCGGCCAGCACCGGCGAGATGACGGCCAGCAGGCCGGGTACAATCATCTCGCGCAGGGCGCTCTGGGTGCTAATATCCACTGCACGCGCATAGTCAGGTTTGGCTGTGCCTTCCATAATACCGCTGATTTCGCGGAACTGGCGCCGCACCTCCAGCACAATCTCCTTGGCCGCCTTACCCACGGCGGTCATGGTGAGGGCCGTGAAGAGGAAAGGAAGCATGGCGCCGAGCAGCAGACCCGGCAGTACCGTGGGCGTCAGTACGTTGAGTGTTTGGATGCCGGCGGCGTTCATGTAAGCGGCCAGCAAGGCCAGGGCCGTCAGCACCGCCGAGCCAATGGCAAAGCCCTTGCCCGTGGCCGCCGTCGTATTGCCCAGGCTGTCAAGGGCATCCGTGCGCTGGCGCACCTCGGGCGGCAGGTGGCTCATTTCCGCGA
>JACFMY010000695.1 GCA_019455155.1 Caldilineaceae bacterium | reverse complement strand
AGAATTGACGGGCCACATCCGCCTAGAAAACGTCAGTGTTTGGGCTGCGGATCAGGAACGGTGGGCCTTGCGTCATATCAACCTCGATATCCCGGCCGGGACAAGCATTGGCATTGTTGGGCCCACTGGTGCTGGCAAAAGCATGCTCATCAGTCTCCTGGGTCGTATCTATGATCCCGACGAAGGACGGGTGCTGGTCGACAGCCATGATCTGCGCACGCTGAAGTTATCTACCCTGCGGCGAACGGTTGTCTACGTTCCCCAAGAATCGTTGCTCTTCAGCATGCCCCTACGCAACAACATTGCCCTGGGGATCTCCTACGTACCTGATCGCCGCATCTATCGCGCGATGGAGCAGGCGCGGCTCTCTAACGACCTCTCGCAGCTGCCCCACGGGCTGGACAGCTACGTCGGAGAACGGGGAACCACCCTGTCTGGCGGACAAAAACAGCGCGCCGCCATCGCCCGGGCCCTGGTACGTGACCCGAAAGTCCTGCTTTTGGACGATGCACTGGCCAGTGTGGACACGCAGACCGCGGCCGAGATCCTGCGCGAGCTGCGCCAGACGTCGAAGCAGTGCACACGCATAATCGTGAGCCAACGACTGGCGGCGGTGCAGGATGCCGACCAGATCATCGTGCTCGACCACGGGCGTATCGTGGAACGGGGCACTCATGCCAGCCTGTTGGGGCAGGATGGCTTCTACGCCGATATGTACCGCCGCGAAGTACAACAGGCAGGAGAGGAGGCAGCCCATGCGACGCGGTAAGGACACGGGAGACAGCCGCAAGCCCGAGATCTGGGCGCCTGGAGAGCCAGAACTAGATGAACGCGAGCAGGCGCAGCGGCGCAGGCTATCCGAAGTCGCGAGCCAGGATTCTGCACTCTTCCAGTTGCTGGGCAGCTCCCTGGCGCCCTACAAAGGTTGGCTGGCCGGCGCGCTGGTGCTCATGTTGGGTACCTCGGCGCTCAACGTCGTGCCGCCCTATCTGCTGCAGCAGGCCATCGATGGCCCGATCCCCCGCGGCGACGTAGGCACGCTCTGGAGCATTACCGCGATCTATGGTCTTACCGCCATCGGTCTTTTTGTGCTGACCTTTGCGTTCACCTACTTCCTGCAGCAAGCTGGCCAGCGCGCGCTGGCCGACCTGCGCACGCGACTCTTCACCTATATCCTGGGGCAAGATCATGCCTTCCTGACTGCAACGCCCACGGGCGAGCTGGTGGCGCGGCTCACCAACGACATTGACCAGCTTAATGCGGTCTTGTCTCGCAGCATCGTGATTGTCCTGGTCGAAGGAGTCACCCTGATCGTCGTGGTGGCTGTCATGGTCACCGTGAACTGGCGCCTTGCCCTGTTGTCGCTCTCCATCTTGCCCGTAGTGGCGATTGTGACGCGCTATTTCCGCGCGCGTATCCGCCGGTCATCCACCGGCGAGCGTTCAGCCCAGGCTCGCATCAGCACCTTCTTGAACGAACATCTCCACGGCATGACCGTCGTGCAGCTCTTTAATCGGGAGGTTGAGAGCGAACGCGAATTTGAAACCTACAACAAGCGCTATCGCGATGCGCTCATAGAGCTGCGCTGGCACAGCGCGCTCTTTCTTTCGGTGCAGGAGATCCTAGCTGCTGTGGGAATGGGACTTATTCTCTATGGTGGTGGGCAAGGCGTCCTGGCCGGCTGGGCCACCCTGGGCACACTGGTCGCCTTTATCCAGTACACGGAACGGGCATTCCAGCCCGTGCTTCGCCTTTCACAAGAATACAATACCGTGCAGATTGCCCTGGGCGCGGCAGAACGGATTTACTCACTGCTGAACACGGCGCATACCGTGCCCGCGCCGGCCGACCCGGTACCCATGCCCCGCTTGCGCGGGGAGATCGAGTTTCGCGGGGTACATTTCTGGTATCTGCCTGATGAGCCCGTGCTGCACGGCATTGACCTACACATTCCTCCCGGCCAGACCGTAGCCGTCGTGGGCCCGACCGGCGCCGGCAAATCCAGCCTGGTGAGTCTGCTCGCCCGGCACTACGACCCGCGCAGGGGCCAGATCTTGCTGGACGGCGTGGATATCCGTCGCTTCTGCCTGCCCGACTTACGCCGCGCGGTGGCTGTCGTACCTCAGGATCCCGTCTGTCTGGCTGGCACCATTGCCTTCAACATCCGTCTCTACCAGAATGACTTGAGTGATGAGGCAGTCAAACAGGCAGCCGAGTTCAGCAAC
>JACFMY010000694.1 GCA_019455155.1 Caldilineaceae bacterium | reverse complement strand
GGTGGCCCTGAGCCGCCACCAGGGCAGCCGCAGCCGGCAGGAAGATAGCCCAACCGCTATCCGGCTGCGTGCCAGCAAGCGCGAGGGCAACGCCATCGAGAGACTCTCCTGGCACTGTCGCCACGATACCGTGGGCTGAGCCGGGCGCCGCCGGCAGGCCAGGCCGCGTGCGCTGGGCTTCGTGCGCGCCGATGAGGAGCTCGCCCGGTGTGATGCGTTGGGACGCGGCCAGACGTTGTTTCCGCTCTGCCGCAGTGGCGTGAATGGTGGGCAAATCGCTGATGTTCCACTCGCCGGTCATCATCTGTTTCATTTCTTCCAGCTGATAGGAGAAGACATCATCGAGCCCGGTTAGCCGGCCGTCACCCATCGCCTCGCGGCCCGCGGCCAGCGCCCAGCTGCGTGTGCCACTCAGGACATAGGCGTAGACATCCACCGCCTTGCTCTGGAGCACAAGCCAGCGACGCAGCTGCCCGAGCAGCTGCCGCGCGTCCTTGCGTGCTTTACCCTCGATCGCGTCGAGCAGTGCCTGTTCGCCACGGGTCTGAGCGACCGCCGTCCGCGCTGATGGTGCGCGCGCCCCACAGGCAAGGATAGCCCGGAAGACCGGCGTCGGGTCTTCGAACCAGCGCGGCACGCTCAGCTCGCCTTCCCCTATGGCACGGTGGCCGAAGCGTTCGAGAAACGCGGCAATACCGTCAGCAAAATCCCCCGCTGGCAACGTCTCCTGCCACCGGCCATACTCGCCGGCCTGCAGCCACGTCGCTACGGCAGGCGCGGTCGCGGCGCGCTCGGCCAGCGTGGCCACGCGGCGCGCCATATCCACTTCGACCAGCCCGTCGAGCCCGGCCAGCGCCTGATTGACCAGCGCGACAGCCTCCACCGCGCCTGCACCGGCAAGCATCTCCAGCAGGCGCTGGTAGGTCTGCTCAAGATTGCGCCGCACTGCGAAATAGGGCATGAAGGTGCGTGCGCCCACGCGTTCGATCTCCTCCATGATCTGAAGGATCTCGGCCTGGGACCAGCGCATGTTTCGCGTACGCTGCCACCAGGAAGCAGCCTGGGCCTTGATGCCCTCGATCTCCTGCTCCAGCGTCTCCAACGTCTCACCAATCTTGCGCGCGTTGCGCCCCAACCGGAGGCCGCTCAAGAGGCCCGGTTTCTCCCAGCCGCACGCAGCGCGCGGGCTGCCATTTAGACGAATGCTCCGAGGCGCCAGTCCTGCATGCTGTGCCTCAAGCTCAGCGGAGATGCTTTCGTTGACGTAGGGACGTCCCTGATAGACACGCACCACACGCGTCTTGGGAGTCGGATCGAAGTTCAGCCGGTCGAAATAGCGAAACCAGGCGCCGCCCGCGATTTCGGTGATCAGACTGTCACTAAAGGTCGTCAGTGCACCGGGTGCGACCGGTTGCAGGAATGTGCGGCTCCAAAAAGGGCCATCTGCAGGCTGGTCCGCTTGACCGTCAATCAGCACATATTCGTTCACAAAGCTTCCTCAAAATTGTCAGTTCAGTTTCTGACGAGAAAGAGTACAATGGGAGCGAGCAACTGTGATCTGCCGCACACACGCCTCATGCGCTGGTCCACTGCACTCAGGCCGTTCACAACGTTTCATTCTCAAGGTAAGTCCAGTTCATGTCAATTTGGCGACAGGTTGCGGTCTGCATCGACCCTGCCGACGATAGGTGGGTTATACCAAGCTAATCAGCCGTCCTATTTGCCACAAGGCGCGGCGGCGATTTCGGTGCACTGGATACTGCAAGCCCTCATGTTTTGCTTTGCGAGACGCACAACGGACTCATTACCGGGTCGAAGCGGCAAAGCTAGTCGGGCGGCAAATGGTCTTTCAAGAAGATCAGCTGCCTCTCTGTTGTGACGCGAAACGTGTCCCCAGTATAGAAATCGAAATGCCCGGCCGGAAATGCTTGCAGCGTGGCCTTCGGCGCCATTTCCGACGCCCGTTTCGCGGGTGAAACCGGTGTCACCGTATCCCGGTCAGCCACCTGAATCAGCAGCGGGCACCTAATTCGTGAGGCATATCGGATAGGCCGATAGAACGGGAGGCGAAGAAGGGCTCTCGCAGCCACTACATCACGGCCCGCATTGTTTGGCCCCAAGAGCGCCAAATAGCCCTCAACCGCTTCGCTCACAGGCAGAACCGCGATTTGGCCAGGCAAACCTGCGATGGGTATGTAGTAGGGCTCCCGCGAGGTTAGTTGCCGGG
>JACFMY010000693.1 GCA_019455155.1 Caldilineaceae bacterium | reverse complement strand
GGGCGGGTGTGGTGTGCCGGGTGGGTCTTGTGCTTGGCGATGGTTAGGGGTGCGGAAAGCACGGCAGGTGGCGCCTTGGCGGCGTGGCCATGGTTTTTCGTGGGGCAGGCGCGTGTGCGGGCGGCCGCGAGGGCCGCGCCCTACGCGGTCCGTAGGGGCGGGGCTGGCCCCCGCCCGCCATGCATCCGGCGGGGGCAGCCAAGGCGGCGTGGCGAGATCGAACGTAGGGCAGGTATGGTACCTGCCGCCGCGGGATCTGTCCCGTGACGCCACCATGGCGCAGATTACATAGTCATCCCTGTGAGCGGCGGCGAGGTGTAGGGAGATGGTGGTTGGGGCGGGTGTGGTGTGCCGGGTGGGTCTTGTGCTTGGCGATGGTTAGGGGTGCGGAAAGCACGGCAGGTGGCGCCTTGGCGGCGTGGCCATGGTTTTTCGTGGGGCAGGCGCGTGTGCGGGCGGCCGCGAGGGCCGCGCCCTACGGCAAGGGGTGCGAAGGATCGCGAGGTGTGACCATGGCGGCCAACGTGCAATCGAACAGGCGGGCGGCCGCAAGGGCCGCGCCCTACGTTTGGCCGCGGGAATGGGATACAGAAGGCACGGGAAAGGAATCTTGCCGCTGGGTTGGACGGAGCGTTCGTGGGGGAGTCTACGCAAATACGGTCAATATTCTTAGCGCAATGCAGAACAGAACGAAACCTGCAAGCAGCAATGAAAGTTCCACGTTCGTGACGTGACGGCGGCCAGGCATGACTCTCTTCTCTCCCCTGATACCGGATCTGTGCCGCGGCCCATTGGCTGGCCACTTCGTATATCCTAAAACTGATACGATCCTGGATTGCGGTAGGGTTCCGTACGTTTCTCATGCAGTTTCCATACGGTCCGAGAAGCAGTGTAATCACGCCCCGTTGATGGAGCGTTGAAGGTGGAACGGGGAGCCTGGAAACGGGACGCCTGGCGCGCGCAGCGCCGGCCCGCGAGCCCGTTTTCGTTATAAGGTCAGCCCAAACAAAGCGCCGGATCCAATCCTCCGGATCCGGCGCTTTGCCTGAGTCTTGTCTTGACGCGGCGCTCTCGCCAGCGCTGCGGGTTGCGCGCGCGTTTGCTTACGTAGGGCAGATCAGGGTGCAGCCTGCACCCACTCGCCTGCCTGTTACTACGGTGCCACGATCGTGATGCTCGTGCCGTTGCTGTCGCCGTCGGGGTCGTGGTTGGCCGCGGCGTTGTAGGGCTGCGTCGCGGATACGCTCGTCACCGTGAAGGTGGCGCTGCTGCCGCGCAGGTTGTTTTTCTCGATGACGCATACGCCCGACGCATTCGTCGTGCACGATCCCCCACCCGAGGCCGCGCCGCTCCAGCTGCCGCTAACCGTGGCGCCAGAGACCGGGGCCTCGCTGTCGCTGTGGACCGTAACGGTGACGCTGGCGTTCCAGCGGTTGCCCTTGGCGGTTGTGGTGCTGCCGTCCAGATCGCCAATATGCACGCTGCCCGCTGGCGGTGAGGTGGGCGTCGGCGTCGCTGTGGGCGTGGCCGTGGACGTAGGCGTCGGCGTGGGAGGCGGTGGCCCACCAAGGCCGTCGACGACCAGCGCAAAGGGCTGCGGCCCAAAGGGCACATTGAAGCCGCTCACGGTCACCGTCCAGACGCCTGCCTCGGCCGCGGGCACGTAGACATTCTCGACATTGTTCGTGCGGTCAGCCGTGCCGCTGTTGGCCTGGGACCAGCCGCCCGCAAAGACATTGCCGCGGTAGACCTGCCCCGATGGCGACGTGACCACCAGATCCAGGTCGTTGACCAGGTTCTTGTTGGCCGTCTCTGTAGACGCGTAGTCGCTCCAGACGAGCGATACCTTAAAGGCCGCGCCGCCGGCGACGCTGTACTGGTAGGTCGCTACGCCGTTCGTGCCCAGGCCGGTGGTCTGCTCCACGAATTGGTGGCTGCCATCTACCGCTGCGGCCAGATTGATACGTCCCCACCCCTCGTGCACGTTGGGAATGGGGTAGAAGTTGTCGTTGACGCCATCGTTGTTCTCGTCCAGCAGGTCCACGGCCGAATTGATGAGCGTGGCCTTGACCAGCGCGGCGCTGGCGCCAAGGCCGTAGGTCTTCTGGTAGAAATCGCGCACCACCACTGCGGCGCCGCCGGCCAGCGGGTTCGACATGGAGGTGCCGCCGAAGTACTTGTAGGCCACGTTCAGCGGCATGCCCCAG
>JACFMY010000063.1 GCA_019455155.1 Caldilineaceae bacterium | reverse complement strand
CCACACGTGAGGTTCGTCTGCTACGCCACTCCATGGGCCGCCGCTTCCATATTCCCGACGACTGTGCCTGGGTCAACTATATCCGCTGCCACGACGACATTGGTTGGACTTTTGACGACGCCGACGCCGCGGCCGTGGGCATCAACGGTTTTGACCACCGGCGTTTCCTCAATGCCTTCTATACGGGGCGCTTTCCGGGCAGCTTTGCCCGGGGCCTGCCGTTCCAGGAGAACCCGCGTACCGGCGACGCGCGCATCTCAGGGACCCTGGCTTCGCTGGCCGGCCTGGAGAGTGCGCTGCGCTCAGGGGACGAGAAGGAGATCAATCTGGCCGTGCGCCGCGTCTTGCTGCTCAACGCCGTCATATTCAGCATTGGCGGCATTCCCCTCATTTACCTGGGCGACGAGGTAGGCATGCTCAACGACTACAGCTACGTCAGCCATGCCGACAAGGCCGGCGACAGCCGTTGGGTGCACCGGCCGGCTATCGATTGGGACAAGATAGAACGGCGGTGTGACCCCGCCACGATTGAGGGACGTATCTATCAGGGACTGCGTCACCTGATCGAGCTGCGCAAGGCAACGCCCGCATTTGCCGGCAACGACATGGAAGTGATTAACCTGGGCAACGACCACGTATTTGCCTTCGTGCGCAGCCACAAAGACGGCCACCGGGCGCTCGTACTGGCCAATTTCACCGAGCACACGCAGCCTGTCGCCGCCAATGAGCTGCGCCTGTACGGTCTTAGCTACGGCTTCGTGGAGCTGATCTCCGGCAAAGAGCTACGCATTTCCAATCAGCAGATCGTGCTGGAGCCGTACCAGGTACTGTGGCTTGTGCCTGCAACATGAATCCAGGTGAAAATCAGAAGGGGGAAAGCACCGGGGTTCTCTCCGGCGCTTTCCCCCTTCACCACCTGCAGGGCGGTCAGGTAGTTAGCATTCGCTGTACCCGCAGGCAGCACATTTGCGACAACCCTCTACGTTCAGGAAGCTGGCCTCGCCACATTCAGGACAAATGTCGCCAATGGGCTTGGCTGCAATGGGTAGGGCGAGCTGTTCAGCCAACGCCTCATCAGCGGTCGCCGGCGGTAGCTCACTCAAATGCTCAGCCAGGACCTGGGCAATGCCGTCCGGCAGCGAGCGCACGCGATTGGCGCCAAAGCCCAACGGCCGCCCACCGCCAATCCCCGCCATTTCGTCCATCACCCAACGCAAACGCTCCGTAGGCGGCAGCGTGGCTGGCATACGCAAGATCAGGCTGATGAGGCGGCCAATCGCTTCGCTGACGGCCGTCACTTCGGTGCCGGCCTTCCCCACATTCAGAAAGACCTCAAATGGCTCGTCGCGCTCGTCACTGTTGACGGTGATGTAGGCTGTGCCCAGGGGCGTTTCCTTGCGATAGGTACTGCCCTTGAGCTTGGAAGGTCGGGGCCGCTTGACCATGGTATGCCGGAAGTTGACCACCGCTGCGCCTGGATCATCGTCAGCATGGTGGGCGCCATATCCGTTGACGCCATTGGTGGCTGCCAGCTCGCTCTCGGCCGCGCTGCCGGCTGGCTCGTCTTTCTTCTCGCGCGTGGCCTTGGTTTCCAACACAACTTGCTGGCGGCTGCCCGTTACATAGACGGTCAGTCCTTTGCAGCCTGTCTCCCAGGCCAGCATGTAGGCCTTGGCCACATCCTCTTCGGTAGCGCCCTCCGGAAAGTTGCAGGTCTTGGAGATACTATTGTCCGTGAAGGCCTGGATGGAGGCCTGCATTAGCACATGCTCTTCAGCCGTAATGTCGCCACTGACGACAAAGGTATGGCGCATATGTTCAGGCAGCTCCTTCAGACCCTGGCATGAGCCATAGGTAGCCACGTACTGCTTGATTTGCTGCTTTTCGGCCTCACTCAGATCCGTAGCGTTCAGCGCTTCTTCAAAGAGGGGGCTCATGTAGTAGAGTTCCACATCTTTGTCCCCATCCTTGAAGTGACGGATGTAACCCAGGGCAAAGACCGGCTCACAGCCATAGCCCTCGCAGCCTACCACCGTAGCGATCGTGCCAGTGGGGGCGACGGTCGTCTGTGCGGCGTTGCGGATGCCGTACTTGCCGATCCCCTGCACGATCTCCTCCCAATCCAACGCCGGCCGTCCCCAATCATGGGTGAAGGGGAAGAGGGGCTTTGGTGGCTGCCACAGCATGCCGCCAGGCCGATCCTTGTCGTAGATGCTGCCAGGAAACGCCAGGAACGGGCCGCGTTCCTCTGCCAGTTCAATACTCTTCTCCATGGTGGAGTAACGAACAAATTCCATGATCTGGGCGGCAAACTCCTGCCCTTCACGGCTGCCATAACGAATGCCAAGCCGGTACATCATGTCGCCCAACCCCATGATTCCCAGACCGATCCGGCGGGCACGATAGGCGGCCTCAGCCACCTCGGGCACGGTTGGCACATAGCCGTTGGCGCTCACGACGTTATCCAGAAAACTGGTACTCTCATAGACGGTACGCCGCAGCTGGTCCCAGTCGACAACCGCGCGGCCGTCCGCATCTTCTGTCACGTGTTGCGCCAGGTTCACGGAACCCAGGCAACAATTCTCGTAGGGACCAAGCCACTGCTCGCCGCAGTTGTGAACCACAATACCGTCAGCGACAAAGGAATGAGTCAGCGGCTCTGTCAGATCGTAGACAGGCTGCACGCCCAATGGAGTCACTGAGCGAACGGTGGCGACGAAATATTCCTTGACCGGCTCATAGGCGGCGTTATCCTCCAGCGCTTGATCCAACTGCTGCTGCTTGGGACGGGCCAGGAAACCGATCTCACGCCGGAAGCGAAGGAGGTTGTCTTTGGCAATGACGAGCTCATGCCCCGTGCGCGACGAATAGTCACCTGCCCTATCCTCGCCGTCGCGCCCTGCCAGATAGCTGGCCCGCACGCGGTTCCAGTAGATGCGCGCCGCAATGCCAAAGTTGAGCAGGACCTTCTGAACGCCGCGTAGAAGCTCAGGCGCAGTGGACCATAGGCGCACATTGACTCCCTGGCCCGCGCGGTTCAGCGTCGCGCTATTGGATGAGAAGAGCCCCTGCAGGAATCCGCGCTGCATGGCTTCGCTGCCAGTGTAGACGATCTCCGGTACCGCCTGCACATGGTCGAGGCTCGACCCGACCAGCAGCTCCGCCATCTGGCTTGTCCCGGCGCGCTCATCAAGGGTGCGGACCGCGGCTGCACCATTAAGGCGATGTGCGACAGACGGTGCGAATCGAATGTGGTGCAGGTCACCGGCGCCCGATGCCATTGCGTTGCTGGCGCCGCTCGCAACAGGCATCCGCTCATCCCCAAACCATTCGTCTTCCGCGGCTTCAACCGCTTGCAACGCCCGGTTGCCAAAGAACCAACCCATGGCACGGCCCAGGGCGAGGGAGCCATCGCGGCCAAACCTTCCTTTGCGATTTAGCACGTGCACCTTGTCGCCTGGCCGCAGCTGCTCCAGCGGTACCCAACCCCGCGCGGTCATGACCCGGTGGTTGCCAGTCGCTTCCAGAGCGAATCCTTCGCTGGTTTCAAGGCGGAAGACCGGCTTATCGCCTGTGTAGAAGACAGGTGATGCAGTGCCAGTATCGGACTGTGTGCCGAAACGGCTGTCCAGCACCACTTCCAAATCTTCTTGGGTCGCATACAGGTCGCGCGCCCGGCGGAGCCCGCGAGCCGTGTAGATCAGCGTATCGCCCGTCACGCAGGGATTGGTCGCCTCGAGATCGTAGAGATGGGGAACAGGATTGGCGCGGTTGGCGGCGTCAATAAAGAGCGCACCGGGCTCGCCATTGTGATGCGCGTAGCGCACGATCTTGGCAAAGAGATCGTGAGCCCGCACCGTCTTCCACACCTTGCCGTCACGGGGATTGCGCAGGTCGAAGTCCTTATCTTCCTTGACGGCGTTCATGAACTCATCGGTAATGGCGACCGAGATGTTGAAATTGGCGATCTTGCCTTCTTCAGCCTTGCACTCGATGAACTCCTCGATGTCCGGATGATCCACGCGCAAGACACCCATGTTGGCGCCCCGGCGGCTGCCGCCCTGGGCGATCTCGCCAAACGCCTGGTCATAGACGCGCAGAAAGCCAACCGGTCCTGTGGCGCGGCCTGACGAGGTATGGACAACGTCATTCTTCGGGCGCAGGCGGCTGAACGAGAAGCCGTTGCCCCCGCCCGTTTGCTGGATCAAGGGCGCAACACGCAACGTGCTAAAGATGCCATCGGCCGCCCTGCCCATATCATCCTCGATTGGCAAGACGAAGCAGGCGGCCAACTGCCCCAACGGCGTGCCAGCGCCAGTAAAGGTAGGGCTATTGGGGAAGAAGCGACGCTGCGCCAACAGATCGTAGAATACCCTGGTCATCGCTTCGGCGTCGCCATGATGCTCTTTTTCTACCTGAGCGATGTGATAGGCAACCCGATAGAACATGCCGGCAGGGGTTTCCAGATAGGTCCCGTCGAGATCGCGGCGCAGATATCGTTTCTGCAGCACCTTGATGCTGTTTTCGCTCAGGTTGATCGATGCATCGTCGACATAGTCGGGACAGGTAAGCCGGATGCGCTTTCCCTTGACATTCTCGATCACGGTGTAGATGTGCGATCGCTCGTCCTGTACGGCCTTGACCGCGTTTGGACTAGGGGCGTTACTGGACATACGCTGGCTCCTAAACTAGACAAACTGAAAACGAATCAGTAACGGAAAGACAATGTGAGCTGTGATGGATCGAGATTCGGCGGACGAACAGTTGCTCCTGACCGGTGGTTCGTCTGCATGGCAAAGCCACACACAGGAGGCTGGCTGGCTTCGCGCCTGAGTCGTGCCACCTGTCCGCACTGCAACATAAGAATCTGGCTGGACGTTATGTTACCTCGTTGGCGGCGGGCCGCCCCATAAGCCGATCGATCTCGCTGAGCACCTCGGCCAGATCGTTCATATCCAGGTAAACACTGGCAAACCGGATATAGGCAACCTGGTCGATGTGTGCCAGCTGGTCGAGCACCATGCCGCCGATCAATTTGCTGGGCACTTCGGTGCGCCCAATGGCCTGGAGTGACTCCGTAATCTGATCGACGATATGCTCCATGGTCTCCCGGCTGATGGGTCGCTTGGCCGATGCGATTTGGATACCGGACAGTACCTTCTGGCGGTCGAACGGCTCGCGGCGACCATCGCTCTTGATAACCAGCAGATTGGCCGCCACATGTTCGTATGTCGTAAAGCGCTGCCCACAACGCTCACACTGCCTACGCCTCCGTATGGCGTCGCCAGTGTCACGCGTATCAATAACTCGATGAGCAGAATGACCGCAATGCGGACAGTTCATGGGAGCACGACCTACGACATATTGTGTATTCAACTACTTAAGCCACGACATATTGGGCCTTAGGAAGCGCAGTATAACACACATTACCGCGGCCTGCAAGCGGTGCACGTGTGTTCTACCACTGGGAAGACGGGATGGGTAACGAAGGGCGTGAAATTTTAATAAAGTGTTAACTTCAAGAGAGGGGCAGGGAAGGGAGCAGGTCTACCGGTCGAGGACAGGCCTGTTTCCCTGCCCCCCGTGCCCTGGAGTGTCATGGTACGCTCAGCGGCCGTTGGCACTCCGCTGGCGACGCAGGAACGCGGGAATGTCCAGATCGTCACGCTGGAACGTGCGCACCTGGTAATCAACGGCTTGGGGCTGGGGCTGAGGCTGCCGCTGTGGCTCGCGGCCGTTGCGACGTGTGCTCTGGCCGGCAAAGGCATTGTTGACAAAGTCGAACTGATCCGTCGTCTTGGGCCGGTCGAAGCCTGTCGCGATGACCGTCAGCTGCAGTTCATCCTTCATATCAGGGTCAATCACCGCGCCAAAGATGATGTTGCACTCCGGATGTGCGTTGGCGCGGATGACTTCAGCCGCTTCGTTGACTTCGAAGAGGCTCATATCCTCACTGCCCTTGATGTTGAAGATGATCGCCCGCGCGCCTTCGATGGAGATGTCGAGCAGCGCGCTGTGAATGGCGCGTTCCGCGGCCTCGCGAGCCCGGTTCTCGCCGCTGCCGCGGCCGATGGCCATGAGGGCTGCGCCCCCATCCTGCATGATGGTCTTGACGTCGGCGAAGTCCAGGTTGATGAGACCAGGAATGGTGATGAGTTCGCTGATGCCCTGGATACCCTGGCGGAGGACGTCGTCAGCCATGCGGAAGGCGTCCTTTACGCTGGCGGTCTTGCCCGCGATCTGCAGCAGGCGATCATTGGGAATAGTGATGAGCGTGTCCACATGGGACTGCAGGGTCTCGATGGCCTGCTCGGCATTGCGGCGTCGTTGCGTGCCTTCAAAGGTGAAGGGACGGGTCACGACGCCGATGGTTAGGGCGCCGACCTCGCGGGCTACCTGGGCAACGATCGACGACGCGCCGGAGCCCGTGCCGCCCCCCATGCCGGCCGTAACAAAGACCATATCGGCGCCCTCCAACATCTGGCGAATCTCCTCCTTGCTCTCATCGGCTGCGCGCTGGCCGATATCGGGGTTGCCGCCGGAACCCAACCCTTTCGTGATCTTCTCGCCAATACGCAGTCGTTGCGGCGCGGTGGAGAGCATCAGTGCCTGGGCGTCGGTGTTCACGGAGATGAACTCCACACCCTGAATACCTTCGTCGATCATGCGGTTGACCGCATTTTGGCCACCACCTCCTACCCCGATGACCTTGATCTGAGCAAAATTGTCTACATACGACGGTTGTGCCTTGGTGCTGCGGGTCATAGTTTGGACTCCTTCGATGACAGAATGTGACGATGACGGTACGGTAGCGAACTCGGCAATGTAGTGTGCGGCGTCATCCGTCCAAGTGACTGGCCCCCCGCGATCAAAAGCACGGAATGCGCACCAAACTTCTATCTCAATCCCTGTCCGGCAACAGGTTCTTGAGCCAGTTGGCGGCCCGGCCCATCCAATTCGTGGGCGTGCCGTTGGTACTCTGGTCTGCTTCAAAGCGCCGGTGAACGGCGCGTGCGTCTTCGTGTAACCCCCACAACAGCAGACCGACCGATGTGGCGTACGTAGGGGTCATAAGGTTGCGGCTGAGACCGCTAATGGGGATGGTGGCTTGTGGCGCACCGATGCGCACCGGCATCCCCAGAATGCTGCGGCCAAGCTCGGCAAATCCAGGCAGCTGGCTGCAGCCCCCGGTAAAGACCAGGCCAGCAGGCAGACGATCGAGATAACCACTCTCCTCCAGCCGCTCGCCGATGATTTCCAACATCTCGGCGGCGCGGGCTTCGAGGACATCACAGATGAAGCGACGGCTGAAGCTCCGCTCAGCCTTTTCGCCGAAGACGGTGACCCAGACGGTTTCGTCGGGTGCAATCCGCGCGGGCAACAGACTGCCGTAGCGCAGCTTGAGTTCTTCGGCCGTCTCAAATGGACAGCGAAGCCCCACGGCCACATCGTTGGTCAGATGATTGCCCCCCATGTCCAAAATGACCGTGTGGCGCAGGGCATTGTC
Source organism: Caldilineaceae bacterium (assembly GCA_019455155.1). Lineage (GTDB taxonomy): Bacteria > Chloroflexota > Anaerolineae > Caldilineales > Caldilineaceae > JACFMY01. Next base: position 14,110 of record JACFMY010000063.1, on the reverse strand, counting down.
GATAAAGATGGCCAGGTCCGACGTGCCGCCGCCCATATCCACCACGACGACACCCATACGCCGCTCTTCGGGTTTCAGCACAGCCTCGTTGGCCGCCAGCGGCTCCAGCACCAGGTCGTCTACATCGATGCCATGGCTGAGCACACACTGGACCAGGTTACCGATCGCGGTGCTACTGCCGGTCACTATATGGGCGTCCACTTCAAGGCGATAGGCGCTCATACCAACGGGCTGCTGGACTTCCGTCTCGCCGTCCACGGTCCATGCCCGGGCGATGGTGTGTATCACTTCCTGGTTCTCAGGCAGGGCAACCGCACGCGCGCCTTCCAATGCCCTCTGCATATCGGAGATGGTGACGCCGTGCCGTTTGTCCACCGGGCTGACGCCTTTGCTGTTGCGGGTGCCGATATGGCTGCCAGCAATGCCCACATAGGTGCTGAGCATCTGGCGCCCGGCACTCTGTTCGCACCGGGTAATGGCCTCGCCGATACACGCGGTGGCTTCGCTCACGTTTACGACTACCCCACGGCGGATGCCGCGACTGGGTGCCTGTCCCTCACCCAATAGCTTGAGGGAAAGCTTGCCCAGCCCGTCATGACCCACTTCAGCCATGAGCGCGCAGACCTTTGTGGTTCCAATATCAATGGCGGATATGATTTCCTGCATTAGACCGCTCCTTGATACGCACTGCAGCTTTTCATCCCTTTCGGGACCGCGCAATCATGCGTCTATTTCACATATGGCCGGCCAAAACGAACGTCAATCACCTGTCCCTCGATCCGGCCCTCGGCTAGCAGCTGGCGGGCGGCTGCCAGATTCTCTAGTTTCTGCTCCACGTTGGCGCCATCGCCCCAGTAGACCCAGTAGGCCGTGCCAGGCAGCAGGAAATTGAGCCCGACAATGGCGTTATAGCGGATTGGCGAGACATCGGGCAGGCGCTGTACCAACGCTTCTGCGCTGCGTAACACCCCGGGATCCAACGCGGAGCCAGCGGGCGCGCCAGGTGCGGTTGCAGCCGCATCTGCGTCCAGGATTTGCAGCAGGCCGGGCGGTGTGCTGCCCCGCGGCGTCAGCGCCGCGCCATCTTGCCGGAGCCACAAGGTGCCAGCTTGCGTTTCCCACAGCGCCACCGGCTCCACTTCGGTGATCGTCACTGTGACATTGGCGCCCAGATACCCGATGTGCACCTGAGCATCAGCAACATACGGGTCCTGCAACAGTTTGTCGTGCACAGCATCCCTGTCGATCCAGAAGACGTTCCACCCGTCTAGCTCGCTCAGCCGCCAGAGCTCCTCTTCATCGAGATAGGTCAGGCCGGTAAAACGCACATCCTCCCGGTAGACAAACCAACGATCGTCGCTGTGTACCCAGGTAACCAGCGCGATCGCGATGGCGAGCAGCACGAGCAGCGACCACGTGAGCCGGCTGCGCAGAAAACCCCAGCCAGGACGGAGATTCAGTGCTGGCAGCGCCACCCTGCCCGTCTCTGGGAAGGTCGGCAACAGGGACTCGAAGCGGCGCACCTGGCGCGTAATACGCTGGCGCCGTTTCTGATTCACACGGCTGCGCGCCGCTGCATTATGCAGACGCACTGGCTGTGCTCTGGTCGTGTTCGTTCTGTTGCGCCGAGGGTTCGGTGAGCCTGACATGAACTGCTTTCTGCGTTGCCTGGCTGCCCAACTGCCTCAATGCGGCTTGAGGCGCCGTGCGCGCAGGCTGCTTAGTTGCGGGTTGTACAGTTCGTCTGCCGGTCTGCATGACGTTCCAGCGCCAGCAACACGAGACGATCGACAAGCTCGGGATAAGACAACCCGCTGGCTTCCCAAAGCTTGGGATACATGCTGATTCGTGTGAATCCCGGCATCGTGTTGACCTCATTTAGATAGAGCACGCCGCTGTCTCCATCCATGAGAAAATCGACACGCGCCAGCCCCGCACACTCCAACGCCTGGAAGGCCCGCACAGCGTAGTTGCGCACCTCCAACATGGTCGCTTCATCGAGATGGGCGGGAATGAGCAATTCGCTGGTATCGGCCTCGTACTTGGCGCTGTAGTCGTAGAAGTCGTTACCAGGGATGATTTCGCCAGCAATGCTGGCAACCGGCTCGTCGTTGCCCAAAACGCTGACCTCGATCTCACGTGCGTTGGGCACAGCCTCCTCAATCAGAATCTTGCGATCGAAGCGGGCAGCAAGGTCCAGCGCAACAATGAGCTGTTTCCGATCCCGCGCCTTGCTCACCCCAACGCTGCTGCCCAGATTGGCGGGTTTGACAAAGAGTGGATAGACAAATTCCTCCTCGATCGCGGCAACGACATCGTCGGGCTCGCGGCGCCACCTGTGCCGCATGACAACCTGATAGCGCGTTTGAGGAAGACCCACCTGGGCAAAGAGCTGTCTGGCTATGGCCTTGTCCATAGCCACCGCGCTGGCCAGCACCCCGCACCCTACATAGGGGAGATTGGCCATCTCCAGCAGTCCCTGAACCGTGCCATCTTCGCCGTAGGGTCCATGCAGAACGGGAAAGATAATATCGACTTCGGGCCAGGGGCGGCCAGGCTCACTATGGGGCAGCAGCTCCCATTTCTCTTCCTCGCTTGCGACAGGCAAGAGTCCATGTGATTGGGCTGTGAGCCGCACCCAAACGTCAGAGTGGGAGAGCCAGCGGCCTTCGGCTGTGATGCCGATGGGCACCACAACATGACCAGCCTGGCGCAATGCCTCCATCACGTTTTTGGCGCTGGCAAGCGACACTTCATGTTCACTGCTGCGTCCGCCGAAGAGGACGCCGACACGATATTTCGAAGCTTGAGACATGTTTATCTGTTCCTGACTACCCGCCGCGCAGCCTCACCACTCCCCTACGAACTGCACTTCGGGCTCCAGTTGTACACCAAAGCGGTCAGCCACCACCTCCTGGATGAATTCAATCAGACTCGCCGCGTCGGCGGCCGTTGCCGCACCGACTCCTCCAGGATTGATGAGAAAGTTGGCATGTTGCCGGCTTACCTGTATCCCCCCGCGGATTGCGCCCTTGAGGCCAGCGGCCTCGATGAGACGGCCGGCAAAGTCATGTGGCGGGTTCTTGAAGGTGCTGCCCAAACTGGGCTCAACCGGCTGGGAGCGGCGCCTGTGCTGCAGGTTTTGATCGGCCGTGGCCTTGATCGCAGCCATTTCCCCCAACGCCAATCTGAAATTTGCGCTCAAAACAACGGGGCCGAAGCCAGCCCTGACCGGCAGCGTGCGCTTGAGCACACTGCTGCGATAGCCGAAGTCCAGCTGCGCCGCCGGGATTTCTTCGATGTCGCCATGGCTATCCATAACCATGGCGTTGTATAAGTTGTCCTTTATTTCTCCTCCGTAGGCGCCGGCGTTGTTAACCACCGCGCCGCCTACTGTACCCGGCAGACTGACCGCCCACTCCAATCCTGTCAGGCCAGCGGCCATGCTGCGGCGAGCCAGCCCAGCCATGGATGCGCCGCTCTCGGCAAAGAGAAAGGGCCTCTCATCCTGCGGGAACACACAACAGGGCGCCTCGTCGATCCGTACCTGGCGGCAGCGATTATAGATAACCAGCCCGCGCATCCCTGCGTCGCTAACCAGCACGTTGCTGCCACCACCCAACAGGTAATAGGGTAGGTCAGCCGCGCGCGCCCAGCGCACCAGGCGGATGAGTTCATGGACGGTGTTGACGGCGGCGAAGTACTCGGCCGGTCCGCCCACCTTCATGGTTGTATACGGCGCCAGGTTGACCTGTTCTCGAATGGTGACGCCAAAGGCTTCGGTTTGTGACAGGTCCATCGCTGAAATCACGGCACTCATCGTCGAGATTCAATGCCCCTCAACACTTATGCTTCACGAACACTCATGCTTCCTGCAGCTGCGCCAGCAACATCTCTCCTACTTTGTACCCGTCGCCAGCCCCCAACGTAATCACCACATCGCCCGGCTGGACGTGGGCGACCAGATACGTCGCAGCAGCAGCCAGGCTGGCGATATGGCAGATGGACGGGTGCGTGCTGGCCGCCACCAGTTCCTGGGCGCTGACACTGCCGTCGTCCACCTCGCGGGCTGCGTAGATATCGGTGACAATCACCCGATCGGCGTAGTCGAAACTCTCGCCCATGCGGTAAAGCATGCGGCGGGTCCGGCTATAGGTATGGGGCTGAAAGACCGCCCAGATGCGCTGTTGCGGGTAGCGGGACCGGGCCGCGGCCAGCGTCGCCGAGATTTCTGTCGGGTGGTGGGCATAGTCGTCGATGACTGTCACGCCGCGCGCTTCGCCCTTCCATTCGAAGCGACGCGCCGACCCCCGGTAGGTGCGCAATGCAGCCAGGGCCTGATCAATGGTCACGCCGCCGGAAGTACCGACAGCCAGCGCGGCCAGCGCGTTGCGTACGTTGTGAACCCCCGGCACGGACAATTCCAACCTACCAGCAGGCGCATGCCACCAAAACAGGTCGGCCTCGACACCCAGATTGGGCAGGGCCCGCACATGGACAGCGCGCAAGTCGGCGCCCTCGTCCAGGCCATAGGTGATCCAGCGCGGACCGCGTGTGGGAGCATAGGCTCGCACCTGCTCCGCGCCGCTGTCGTCCACACACGAAACCACCAACCCATCGCGGTCGACTGCGTCGGTAAACTCCATGAACGCGCGGCGGAAGCTGGCCGGCGTGGGATAGCAGTCGGGATGGTCCCACTCGACGTTGGTTATGACCGCGATGAAAGGCTTGAGCCCCAGAAACATGCGATCATATTCGTCGGCTTCCAGGACAAACTCCGGCGCGGAGCCAGCTGCCGCGTTGCCCAATTCGGGTACGTCGGCGCCGATGATGTACCCGCAATCCACGCCGCTGTGACGTAAGATCTGCACGATCATGGCGGTCGTCGTGCTTTTGCCGTGGGCGCCGGCCACAGCGATCAGGCGGCGGCTGGCGAGCAGAGCCGGCAAGAAGGCGCTTCGCTTTACCACCGGCAGGCCCAACGCTTCGGCTGCCTTACGCTCGGGGTTCGTGGCGGTCACCGCGCTGCTGATCAGCACGACATCTGGCAATTCGTCACTGGCCATGTTGCGCAGGTTGCCCTCTTCCTGACCCACGAAGATCCGGGCGCCGCACGCGGCCAGGCGCTCGGTAACAGGTGTGGCCTGGCGATCGCTGCCGCTTACACGTATGCCCATGTCAAGCAGGACGCGCGCGATGGCACTGAGACCAGCGCCCCCGATCCCAATCAGGTGGATATAGAGTCTATTGTCTCCGGCGGCCAGCCGCTCATTCCACATGTTCTTCATACGTTGCTCGATACGTTGCTCACGAATCTCTTCCCCACCAGCCTCATCTGCGCGCTGGCGTTTCAGCCCCGCACGCGCAGCAGAATCAGCAGCGCAACGGGCACCATCCAAGCCACAGGGTTGGCGGCCACAGTCTGGGGGAGATACTGAAGCATCAATTCCGCAGTGGGCGAGAATTGGTCGGTATTCACATTCAGCAGCGGATAGCTATATTTATCCGCATAGAACCAGAGCGTCCCTGCCACCAGGTAGCCGTTCAACAGGCCGATGAGTAGGGACAACAGGCTGCCTTGGGGCGGGGGCATTTGCTTGCCCGGAAAATCAAGCGTACGCCCGGCATAGCTGGCAAATACGACGGACAGGAAGACCGCGACATACATGGCAAAGAGAAAGGCCCGCATATCATTAGAGTCCGGCACGATGCCAAACACCAGCTGGCCAAACGAGGTCAGGATCGACTCTGCTCTGTCGCCGAAGTAGGCCAACAGAAAGATGACCACCATGAAGACCAACGTGTTCCCTAATTCCTTGGCGTAGCCACGTACCATGCCAATGGCGGCGATGATGATCTGGATCGTAATGAACAAAACCTCAATCGGTCCCACGCCGGCGTTGCTCCTCTGTGGTGGGTATCCTTTGGATCAGCTATGACTTAGATTTGACGCTGGAACGCAGCGTGATGGCAGCGAAGAGCACCAGGGCGATCAACACGGCAAAGAAGAATGTTGTGCCGTTTGGTTCAATCAGCTCCCACATGCTCCCAAGCACATCTCCCGATTGTTCCCAGATGTTTCTCACGAAGCCCAGAATGAGCAGGTGATCTACCTGACCTGGCCGGGCGCTTTCCGGGAAGATCATTGATGTGAGCAGGGGCGCGAAGAGCGTGGCGAAGACCAAGCCATTGGCGATGCCCGCGAGCACCGCCCAACCATCCGACTTGCTCTTGCGCACCAGCTGCTGGGTAAGTAGATAGGTAAATAGAACTGACACCAGCCAAATGCTAATGAGAAAAGTAGTCTGATTCTCAGCGGCCCACAGGCCAAGCGCTGATTGAGCTGGAATGTCCTGTCCCAACAGGAACGCCCAACCCTTGCCAAATTTGTCCGCAATGCCGACCAGCCGCTCGCCGAAAAGCTGCAGCGCGAAGAAGAGTCCCAGGGAGACGCCCAGGGTAATGCGCTCGCGCTCGAGGCCACGCTGGTAGCCAAGCCACCCGAAGAAGATCAGATAGATCACCAGGGCCAATACAGCAGCCAGCTCCAACGATTGCTCGGACCCAGCAGGTACCGGTTGCTGCGGTTGGGCAGTCGGCGTTGGTGTGGCTTCTGGTGTCACATCAGGTGTGACATCTGGTGTAACTTGCTGAAATAGTCGCATAAGTCGCTCTTCTTGCGATTGCGCGCTGCCGCGGCGCCCGCCCATCCTCTCCAGTTAAGCAGGCAGTGCCCCGCCCAGCGTCACAAGCTCATCGGCTATCTTCTGTGCCGCATCCGGTCTGGCTAGCTCGGCCAGCGCTGCCTCCATTAGCAGCTCGGCCACCGTTGGGGCCAGCTGGTCAGGCAGATCGCCATCCTGGACAATGACTGCCGCGCCGCGGCTGGCCAGGGCCTGGGCATTGTCCATTTGGTTGACCCCAGCATAGGGGGCCAGGACCGCGGGCAGGCGTGCCACGGGAAACTCACCCAATGCGCTTGCGCCCGCACGCGCGACGGTCAGATCGGCTGCGGCCAACGCCAGGGGCATCTCCCCATGCAAATAGGCGATGGGATGATACCGGTGGCGAAGGCCCGCCGGCACTCCATCCTGCGCCGCCCACTCCTCATAAAGAGGCCAATCGCGCGTGCCCACAACATGTACAATCTGCGCGTGAGACAGCATCGCTGGCAACGTGCGCCAGGTGGTCTGGTTGATCGACCGGGCGCCCTGGCTGCCGCCCCACACCAAGAGCAACGGCAGCCGGCTGCCGTCTGGCTCGTCGAAGCTCGTTCCCAAGCTGCTGGCCAGGTCGCGTCGCGCCGTGGCCCGATCCCGTGCTGCCGTCACCAGTTCCTCCCGGACCGGATAACCGGTCACAACCGCCTTGCCACGCGGCGCTTCCCCGCCAAACCAACGCGCCACCTCTGGAAAGCTGACAGCTACGCGGCGAGCAAGCTTGCTGAGCCCCCGAATAGCGTAGCCTGGCGTGATATCGGGCAGGTAGATCAGCACCGGCACGCCGCGCAGCGCACAGGCCAAGACCACAGGTCCACAGACATAGCCGCCGGTCACAAAACAGACGGCCGGCCGGAAGCGATCCACGACTTCCAGGCTCTGGCGGACGCCGACAGCCATGCGGCTCAGGTTGCGCACTGCCTTCAACGGGTTGTTCACCCGCAGCTGGCCCGTGCTGATACCGGTGTACGGGATACCCGCCCGTTCTACCAGCTCCTGTTCCATGCCGCCAGCGCTACCTACCCAGAGCAGCCGCACCGGTGTCCCCGCCTCAGCTACTGCTGCCGCGTCCCCGCCGGACCCGCCCGTCGTTAACACTGGGATGGCGTGGGACTGTTGATTGGTAACTGCCTGCGCGAGCCGCGGGACGACGGCCAAGGCCGGATACACGTGACCCCCCGTCCCCCCGCCCGAGATCAACACGTTCATACGAATATCTTCCTAATTCCCCCGCGCGATTTCCGACCTGCACACTGTAGCGGCTGATACTCAACAGAATTCCAATGCCGGCCAGAGTAGAAACCAGCGAGCTGCCACCGTAGCTGACGAAGGGCAGCGTGACGCCCGTAGGCGGCGCGGCCGCGACAATGACCGCCATATTGAGCAGCGCCTGCAGGATCAAGAGGGCTGTAATGCCGGTCGCCAGCAGCATACCGAAGCTGTCCGGCGCGCGCAGCGCGATGCGCAGCCCACGATAGGCCAGCAGCGCAAAGAGCGCAATCACCAGGAGCGCTCCCAACAGCCCCAGCTCCTCGCCGATAACGCCGTAGACATTGTCGCTCCAGCTCACGGGGAGATAGCCATCCTGCTGCGCTAGCCCATTGCCAAGTCCCCGGCCAAAGATGCCGCCACGCATTAGGGCCTGTACGGCCTGGCTCACCTGCCACTCCTCACTGGCCAACGGGTTCCCCACCGATGCCAGGTAGCGCTCGATGCGGTCCGCCGCATAGCTGCTGTAGCGAATCACGACCAAGAAGGTGCCCGTTGCGATGGTAGCGACGACGGCCAGCTGTTTCAAATCGGCGCCGGCAATGAAGAGCATAATACCTGCCGTCGCTACAATCAGGATTGCAGTGCTGATCTCCGGCTGCAGGACAATCAAAACGGCCACGATCCCCATCAACACACCAAAGGGCAGGAGCCCCGCCCGGGCATCGCGAATGCGCCGTCCTTTACTGGTCAACCACGCGCTGACATAGATGATGATCGCGATCTTAGCCAGCTCGCTGGGCTGGATGCTGCCGTTGTAGTAGGTACGCGTCGCGCCAAAGCGTTCGGCGCCAACGATAATGACCGCCAGCAGCGACAAGAGCGCTACCCCCATGATAGGAATGCTCCAGCGATCCCAGACGGTGTAGGGTATGCGCGCCGTCACAATCAACGCGGCAATGCCCAGGACCATCCATATTAGCTGGCGAACAATGAAATAGTATGGATTGTCGAACCCCTCTAAACCGCGCGGATAGCTGGCGCTGAAGACGATGACCAGCCCAAGCCCCAATAGCAGCGTCACGACGGAGACCAGGCCCCAGTCGTAATGCCCTTCTTGTTTTCCTGTGCGTCCTGATCGACTCATGGACTCCCTACCGTTCCGGCCCTCACCCTGCGATGTCAGATGCTATGACAGACGATCTGTTGTACGAGGCGACGAAAGTGCTCGCCTCGTTCCTCAAAATCTCGATACGCGTCAAAACTGGTGCCCCCAGGAGACAGCAACACAATGGTTCCTGGCACCGCGGCCCGGGCCGCCAGCGCGACCGCGTCGTCCAGCCGTTGCACCACCGCGGTGCTGGGCGCGGCCTGGCGCAAGAAGGCAGATCGCTCCTGGATCTTTTCCACGATCATCGGACCGGCATGGCCAAAGCCGATCAGAAAGCTCACACGCGCCGCGACTTCGTCCGCGAAGGTATCCCATGGTAGGTTCTTGTCCTTGCCCCCGGCTAGCAAAATTAAGGTCTGTCCGTCATCGGCGAAGCTGCGCAGACCGGCCAATGCCCGTTCAGGGGAGGTGGCAATGCTGTCGTTGATCCAGGTGACGCCGTTCGCTTCGGCCACCACTTCGAGCCGGTGAGGCACACCGGTGAACGTACGCGCCACGGCCGCCATACCCTCTACCGTGGCGCCCGCGGCGCCGCTGATCGCGGATGCGGCCAGGAGATTGCTGACATTGTGATCGCCGCGTAGCTTCACGTCGCCACGGCGGCAGATGGAGGCACCCTGATAGAGCAGCGTATCCCCTTCCAGCCATGCGCCCCGGACCACGGGACCGCGACGGCTAAAGAGGGCGAGCGGCGAGTGCCGTCCGGCTAGAAGTGACTGCACCTCCTCCAGCAGGGCATCCATGGCCCATGTCGATGGCAAAGGTGGGTCACCTACTCGCCACTCGCCGCTCGCCACTCTCCTGGTAACAGGGTCATCAGCGTTCAGCACGACCGTGGCTTCTGGTGGTAAATGGCGCAGCAAATTGAACTTGGCTGCGGCGTAGGCGGCCATATCGGGATGGCGGTCGAGATGGTTTGGGGTAAGGTTCAAGATTGCCGCCACCTGTGGTCCTAACGCCTCGAAGCTGCCCCAGGCCCAGCGGGGGTCAAAGAGCTCGAGCTGGAAGCTGCTCAGCTCCAGAACGATCGCGTCGCCTTGCGCCACACGGTCCATCCTATCCAATAGCGGCGTTCCGATATTGCCTCCTACATGGACGGTCTTGCCGCTCGCCTCCAACATCATGCCCACAAGCGTGGTCGTTGTGGTCTTGCCGCTACTGCCCGTAATGGCAAGCACGGGCCCAAGCCCCTGCGCCTTGGCCAGCTGCAGCGTCAACAGGCTGTCGTTGCTGAGGGGGATTTGCCGGCGCATGGCCTCCTGGACAATGTCGAGCTGTGGTGGCACGCCGCCGCTGAGACAGAGCAGATCGCAGGCGTCCAGCAATGAGAACGGATGGCCACCCAACACCGTGCGCACGGGCAGATCCCGCAGCTGGGTTGCGGCCACGGCCGGCGAGGCATCGCTGACTGTCACGTGCGCACCCGCCGCGACAAAAAAGCGCGCCAGCGCTTGTCCCTGACGGGCCAGGCCCAGGATGACGATGTGTTTGCCGGCAAACTCAGCAACGTCCACGCCAGACTCTCCAGAAAATGAGATACCAACTGTAAGTCGTAGGTCAGCTGCTCCGCTCCAACCACGGCCGCTTCCGGCGCGTGCGCCACCCATGGTGGTCAAATCAACGCCAGCGCGACGCCCAACATGCCCGCCAGGACGGAGGCAATAAACAGGCGTTCTTTCACCTGCATTTCGCTCCAGCCAACCAACTCGAAGTGGTGGTGCAGCGGCGCCATTTTGAACAGCCGTCTGCCTTCACCGTACATCCGCTTGGTCAACTTGAAATAGCTGACCTGCAAAAGGACGCTCAATGTCTCGGCAGCAAAGACAAGTCCAATGATGGGCAACAGCAGCCACTGGCCGGTCATGATCGAAACGAGCCCCAACGTAGCGCCCAACGCCAGACTACCTGTGTCACCCATGAAGAGCTGGGCCGGGTAGGCGTTGTACCAGAGAAACCCCATCAGCGCGCCCGCCAGGGTGAAACAAAAAGCAGCCAGGTAGACCTGGTCCTGCAAATAGGCAATGGTGCCGTAGCAGGCGAAGGCGACCAGACTCGTGCTGCCAGCCAGGCTGTCCAGCCCATCAGTCAGGTTGACCGCGTTGCTGGTTGAGACAATGACCGCGATGGTCGCCGGAATAATCAGCGGCCCGATGCGAAAGAAATCAGCGAACCGCGGCACACCAACATAGTCCCATTCGGGCGGACCGAAATAGAGCACCAATCCAATCGTCGTCGCAAAGATGAGCTGAAACGCGCTCTTCATGCGCGGGCTCATGCCCTCGCCTTTGCCGCGAATTCCTTTGATGCCCTGCCAATCGTCCACGGCCCCCAGTAGGGCATGCGATCCAAGGCAAAAGAAGAGAAGCAGCGTGCTCTGGCCGATGGCATCCATACCGAGCAGGTTCACGATGTTAAGCAATCCAGTGATCACCAGCACCGGCACTACAAAAAGCATTCCTCCCATGGTCGGCGTGCCTGTCTTCAGCTGATGGCTGCCTGGCTGGTCAATGCGGATCTGTTTGCCGATTCCTTTGCGCCGCAAATAGCCAATTAGCGGATACCCCCAAACGACGGCGAAGAGAAAGCTAACAGCCCCTAAGGTCAGGGCATAGGCCATGCGCGGTTCGAGCGGATTGCCCATCAGGTGGCCCCCGTGGCCTTATTGATATCGGCGGTGTCGGCCCCGGTAACGACGTTTTCGCCAGCAATATCCGTCACGGTAATATCTGTCACAATAGAGTCCATACCCACAGCACGGCTGCCTTTGACCAGTACCAGATCGTCGGGCAGCACGATCTGTTTGAGCAGGGCAACGGCCTGGTCATGGTCAGCCATGACGTGGAGACGATCCGGGGCGAAGCCGGCCCCGCGCGCTTCTTCTGCAATCTCTGCGCCGAGCACACCCACCGTTATCAGGAGGTCCACAACATCGGCGGCTCGCCGCCCCACAAGCTTGTGCCCTTCTCCTTCGTAGCTGCCCAGCTCCAGCATGTCACCCAGGACGGCGACACGGCGACCCTGCCCTCGGGGCGCCATATCGGCTAAGAGGTTCAGCGCGGCGACGGTGCTCACCGGGCTCGCGTTGTACGTGTCGTCAATGACCGTGCAACCGTTGATGCCGGGGACGACCACAAGACGTAGTTGGCCGTGCAGGCTCTGCATGCCAGCGACAATCTCGTCCCATCCCATGCCGTCCACAAGTCCCGCGGCAGCCGCGCACAGGGCTGTATGCACGCTGTGACGCCCAAGCAGCGGTACTTTCACGTGCAGTGACTCCACCTTGTTGGAGCCGGGCAGACGATAATGAAAGCGGAAGCGAATTCCTTCCATCCCTAGCCCTTCGATCCCGCCGGCCCAGAGGTCCGCCTCAGAGGTCAGCCCATAGCGAAAGACCCGTGCCCGGGTAACCTGGGCCATAACCCGGACCTGCGCGTCATCCCAGTTCAAAATGGCGACGCCGCCTTGTTCGGCAGCAGGTAAGGCCCGCACCAGCTCTGCCTTGGCCTCGGCGATGCGCTCGATCGTACCCAGGCGGCTCAGGTGCGTGGGGCCCACGTTGGTAACAATGCCAATATGCGGGCGTCCCAGCTGGCAGAGCCGGTCGATCTCGCCCACTCCATACATACCCATTTCCAACACCGCACGCTCATGCGCAAAGTTCAGGCCTAACAGAGCGAGAGGCAGCCCCTGTTCGCTGTTGAGATTACCCTGAGAGGCATGTGTCTCGTAGCGCTGGCGCATGATATTGGCTGTGAGCTCTTTCGTGCTGGTCTTGCCAACACTGCCGGTAACGCCGATGACGCGCAGGCCAACGCCGGTGCGATGGAGCCGTTGAAATGCTCCCAGCTGCTGGAGACCAACGACGCTGTCATCCACAACATAGACAATCGGCTGGCCAGCCTGATAGTCCTGAGACATGCTCGCGTTGAGGGCCCACCGGCCGCGCGTGCAGTCAACGGTTATGGCGCCCGCGGCTTTGGCGGCAGCAAGGCCGCGCTCCTCAGCAATGACGGCTTGCGCTCCGTTGGCCAGCGCGACGTCCAGGTAGGCGTGGCCGTCGGCATTGGGCCCTTGCAGGGCAACAAAGAGATCGCCAGGCTGCACATCACGGCTGTCCACGGCGGCGTTCGCGATGGGCACAGGCGGCAAGGTAATGGGCGGAATCTCGCCGGTCAACGCCGTCCACAGCGTATGTTGTGTTATGTTAGTCGGCGTATAGGGTCGTGCTGGCACAGATCCACCTCATCGAACAGCGTAAGTGCCTGGGATACCATAGCCACGTGTGCAGCGCCACAGCTTACCATAAGACAAACACCCTGATAGGAACGCAGAGCAGGCGTGGTCCCGTATGCGAGTGCCTGTTTAGCCGCCCGCCACTGGCGCTTTGCCGAGCCGAATATCGTCGGGCGGTAGACCATAATAATAAAACAACCGGCGGGCGACCTGGGCAAAAACGGGGGCCGCCGTGTAGCTAGCCCACCGGCTGATGGTCGGATCGGGCCGGTCGAGCTTGACCAAGATGGCCAGCTGGGGGTCGTCGGCCGGCGCAAAGCCGGCAAACGTGACCATGGTTTCGTCTTCGGTATAGCCCTCTTCGGTCGGGATCTGGGCGGTGCCGCTCTTGCCGGCGATGCTGTAGCCGGCCACCCCGGCGGCTGAATTGCCATTGCGCACCACATCTTCAAGGATCTTGGTAAGCTCGGCAGCCACTTCCGGGCGGACGGTCGTCCCCATCACCGTGGGCCTAGTGTACTGCACCTGCCCATTCCAGATGCGAGCTTTGACCACATAGGGCTTCATCAACTTGCCGCCATTGGCAATAGATGCCACAGCATTTAACATCTGCAGTGGTGTAACGGCCAAACCCTGGCCGAAACTGTTGGCGCCCAGATCGGACAGGCTCCAGTCGAGGGAGCCAGGTTTTTTCACAAGGCCGTACACCTCACCCGCGAGGTCGACACCGGTGACCTCGCCAAAACCGAAACGGTCCAGATATTGGTAGAATTGCGTC
>JACFMY010000062.1:19005-21706 GCA_019455155.1 Caldilineaceae bacterium | reverse complement strand
TGTGGAAATGGCCCAGGGCTACATAGTCGGCGAGGGGCTGCAGCGCGGTCCACTGGCGATAGCTGAGCCCGCCGGCCTTGTCCTCCATCTGTCCTTCGAGGCCGGCATGGGTAAGGAAGATCGTGTAATCGACGCCATTGTGATCCAGCTCGTCCAGGGCGCGGGCATAGGCGTTGATCGCGGTGGCGGTGCTGGCGCCGTAGTAGCGCAGCCCGTGGACGCGCACGGTTCCGCCGGTCCCCTTTATATCGACATAAGAACCCTGGCGTCTCCTTGCATCCCACGGCTTCAACTGGGCCACGCCGTCTTGAAACTCTGCGTCCAGGAGGATGAGCAGATCCTGGAGCGCGAGGAAGCGCATCCAGCCGATGGTATCGTCGAAGTAGGCGAGCTCGTGGTTGCCTTCGACCGCAATGCAGGGAATGGCTGCATCGCGTAGCCGTTGCAGGGCGCGCATGGCCTGGTTCAGGGTCAGGGCGTCGATGGCGCGCTTGTGAAAGAGGTCGCCGGCCAGGAGCACGAAATCGACCTTGCCGGTCAGTTTCTCATCGAAGGAGACGCGACTGCCATCGCGGCGGACGGTCTCCTCTCCCAGCGCCTTGTCGATAAGGGCATTGAAGGCAGAGGCAAAGTCATTGAAGCGATCCTTGTGCCCATACTGGACATATCCCAAATGGATGTCGGCGCAGTGCAGGAAGCGTATCTTCATAGAGATGGACGGATTGCCAGTTGTGAATGGCCGCGCCCCATGGACGTGGCCCATTGCAGTGGGCAGAGCGAGGCAGCCCAAACCGTTGCCAAGTTATTCAGGTTGCTCAATGTCGCTGGCAAGACGTTTGCGCAGGGTAAGCAGTGTCTGCTGCTGCTGGAAGCCATATTGCTCAAGCAGCGTGACGCCTGCGGTGTGGCTGGTATTCAAACTAATACGAACCGGCCACCGGGGATAGTCCTGCAGCGTTGATAATACCCATTCCACCAACGGCGCCTCGTAGACGCCGTAGTGTTCGGGGCGGACCCAGAGTTGTATCTGGTGCTCACCGTGCCAACGTCGCGCAGTCAGTATCAAGGCCGCCTCAAAGCGTGGCGACACCTGGATTGCGCGGCGAAAGATCGTCTGGCGGCCTACGGCTTGCCACAACCACTCGCCCATCTGTTGCTCGAAGCTGGGCTGGAATTCGGCCCGGCGGATGGCGCGCCACCATTGAGCTTGGGCGCCCAGTTGGTGGTTGGCCAACTCGTAAAGTGGTCGCCAGTCAGATGGTGCAAAGCGCTTGATGAACGGGTGTGGCTTCACTTTCGGCATGGCGGGCACACGCGGCGCCCGCAGCTCAACGGTGCCGCCGACCTCTTCAAAATCCATGCTGGCATAGAGGCGGCGGGCCACTGCGTTGCCCGCGTAGACCTGGAGCACAACCCACAACCCGCCGCACTGGGCAGCGTGCTCCATGGCCGCCTCCATCAGTTGGCGGGAGATGCCGCGGCCGCGGTATTTGGGCGCCACCGCCACATTGGCGATCTGCCAGCGGCTGCCATATTTGTCCGCGCGCTGGACGGTGATGTTGCCTACGACCGTGCCCCGATCTACCCAGACGAAACCGTTCAGTAGGTCGTTGAACTCACCAGTGCTGCGGTTCAGAATGCCCAGCAGGTTGCCGAAGTAGCTCATGGCCCGCATCTCGCGCAGCGCGGCCGAGCCGCGATCGTCAAGCTCGTTGGCAAACGCGACGGAAATGAGCTCGGCCACTGCGCGCAGGTCACGGCTGATATCAAAAGGGCGGATACCGGTTTCCAGTACTTGGTCGTACCGGCGGCCGGGCATTTGAATCGCGGTCATGGACAAATGTGGTTGACGGCCAGACCTTTCTAGCAGTCAGGCGATGCAAAGAAAGCGACTCAATACCTACAGGGAATTCCCATAGAGATGCCTATAGCGCGACACGTACCAGGGCCGGGCGCAACACACGGCCCTTATGCATATAGCCGGCGCGCAGCGTGTCGATAATGTGGCCGCTTTCCACACTGTCACTCGATTCGCTGGTGACGGCTTCGTGCAGTTCAGGATTGAATTCGCCCGCGGCTGGGATGGGGGTAATCCCTTCATCTTCCAGCAGCGCGCGCAGCTTACGTTGGATTTGGCGGAAGCCCTCGACCCACGGTTCGCCGCCATCCAATGTTTCGGGCACGTTGTCAAAGGCCAGGTCAAAATCGTCCAACACCGGTAACAGGCGCTTAATGAGATGGGCGCTGGCCCGGTCGATCTCTTCGGCGAGCTGGCGCTCCTGGCGGCGGCGGCTGTTCTGGAACTCAGCGGCCATGCGCTGGTACTTGTCCAACACGTCGTCAGCGCGGGCGCGCGCTTCCGTGAGCTCTGCCTCTAGCCGGACAATGGTTTCAAGCAGCGCGGCCGGCTCCGGCGCGGCCTCCGCTTCCGCGGTCTCCACCGCGTCTTGCGCCTGGGCGGCCGGCTCAGCCTGTTCTACCTGCTCCGCCTGTTCTGCCGGTTCGACGTTTCCGGCCTGGGCTTCCTGCTTATGGTTGGCAGCCGCGGCCTCAGCCGTCTCCGGTGTAGCTTCGGGCTGTTTGGTTTCCTGGTTCATCGAGTCATTTGCCATAGTTACCATTCAACTCTCTCAATCTCATACACAACTCTCTGGGTGATGCGCTCACCACTTGCCAGTGCGGCCCTGGTTTACGACGGGCC
>JACFMY010000062.1:0-18995 GCA_019455155.1 Caldilineaceae bacterium | reverse complement strand
TTCGCTCATGATGTAGGAGACGAAGCGAACAGCGCCGATGGTACGGCCGTAGCGCATGCGCACGGGGCCTACGACGCCCAACATGCCCGTGACGCGGTCGCTGACGCCGTAGCGAGAGAGCACGACGCTCACATCGCGCAGCTCTGCGTAGCGGCCATCGCCGGAGATCACCACGTGCACCGTGTCGTGACCGGGCAGATTGCCGGCCAGCTCTTCCAGCAGACCTGGTTCCTCGAGCACATGGACGATGCGCCGTGCGTTGGCGCTCTCGGCGAACTCGGGCGCCCTCAGGACCTCGGCCAGCCCATCGCGAAAGACGGGGCCCGCGCCATGTTGGTCCAGGCGCCGCATCGTGGTGGAGACGAGCTCGGCCACCTGGCGGGCAAAGGGTGACAGCTTCGCATAGCGCTGGGCGATGGTATTGGCGTCAGAGCCCATGAGATGGTCATTGAGCTCGTTGCTGATGCGGCTGAGTTCGTTCTGCTCCATGGGTTGGTCCAGGTCCAGTAGCTGTTGCTTGACCGCGCCTTCCTGGAGGACCAGCACCAGCAGCACCTTGGTCCCCTGGATCTGCACCAGCTCCATGTGTTTGAAGATGCTGCGCGTGGCGCGCGGTGCAGTCGCCACCGCGGCCCCCTGGGACGTGCGGGCCAAGACGGCGGTGCTGGTCCGCAGCCACTGGTCCATTTCCTGTGATACTTGCCGGAACTGGTTGCGAATGTCGGCTTGCTCCTCCGGCGCCAGCGCAGCTGTGGAGAGGAGATAATGGACAAAGAAGCGATAGCCCAGGTCGGTGGGTACACGGCCAGCGCTGGTATGGGGATGGGTTAGCAGTCCCATCCGTTCCAGAGCGGCAAGGTCATTGCGAATCGTTGCCGGGCTGACACCCAGTTCATGCTGGCTGACAATGCCAGTACTCCCTACAGGCTGCGCGCTGTGCACATACTCCTGAATCACAATCTGCAGCACATGACGTTGGCGTTCGGTTACAGCATCGACTGGTAAGAGTTCGTCAGTCATTAAGTTCCCTGGTTGTGGTGAGCAAAAGATGTGAACCACAATGACTCCATGGACTCCAAGGGGCACCATGTTCTATTGGGGTTGGTTAACCACCAAAGTACTTCAAACACCATGTTCCTGGAGGCCGGTGCCACCATGGCGCCATGGCGGTATTGGAATCCTCTCAAAACATGGTGATCATGGTGTTCATGCAGTCATGGTAGTTACTTCACTCTTTCTCTCCCCCTCAATAAGCATTCTGGTTCGTTCCAAAGATAGTCTGTAGGACTGTCCGGATCATGATCTTTATATCCAATGCGATGGACCAGTTTTCGATGTACCATAGATCGTACTTGGTGCGCTCGACGATGGACGTATCGCCGCGCATGCCGTTGACCTGGGCCCAGCCGGTGATGCCAGCCTTTTCCCGGTGGCGGTCCATGTAACGTGGGATGATCTGGCGGAACTGCTCGACATAGACCGGGCGTTCGGGCCGTGGGCCCACCAGGCTCATGTCGCCCAAGAAGACGTTGATGAGCTGCGGCAGCTCGTCGATGTTAAAACGTCGCATGAACGCGCCTAGTTTCGTCTTGCGCGGATCGTCCGGTGTCGTCCATCCGGGGCCATCGACCTCGGCATCGCGGCGCATGGAACGGAACTTGATGATCTTGAAGGGGCGCGCATCCAGCCCCATGCGCTCCTGAGCATAAAAGACCGGGCCCGGACTGTCCAATTTGACCAGCAGCGCCGTGAGCAGCATAAAGGGGCTCAACAGGACCAGGCCAATGCCGCTCAGCAAGATGTCCATGCCCCGCTTAACGGCCAGCTTCCAGCCCTGGAGCGCGACATCGCGAATCGTGAGCAGCGGCAGGCCGCCGAGGTCGCCAATGGTTACCTCGCTGGCCATGAACTGGAACACATCTGGGAAGACGCGGATGCCGACTTTTTCACGCTCGCACAGGCTAATGATATTGACCAGATCCTGGTGGCTGCTCTCGGGCAGGCCAATGATGACCTCGTCGATGCCATAGCGGTCAATGATCCACGGCACGTCGACCAACGTCCCCAGCACCGGCACTTCAGTCGGGCTCAGGCTCCGGTCGCCTTTGCCGCCGCCGTCGATGACACCCATGACCTGGTAGCCCAGTTTGGGATGGAAGAGCATCTTCTGCAGCAACATGCGGCCGATCTCACCCGAGCCGATGAGTAGCACGCGGTCGTCGCCGACCCCGCGTGCCTGGGCCTGCCACTGTAGCTGGGCATGGATCACGCGGCCAATGGTGTCGAGCGTGACGGTGAAGCCGGCGCCTAATAGGACGAAGGCACGGTGATACTGGAACTCGCGCAGGAACAGGGTCAGGAGGGCGACCGTAAAGAGGGTGGCAAATAGATTGAAGACGATGATCTTAAAGAACTCGTCCAGGTGCGTGACGGGGCGCCGGCGCTGATACATGCGTTGGGCGAAATAGATGGTAATCAGCACCAGCATATAGGTAGCGGGCAGCTGCCAGAACTCGAGAAACGGCCCGATGATGATGTCGGGATCGCGCGCCAAAAGGCTATGGCCGGCCCAGAAGGCCAGCCAGACACTACCCACATCCGTGACGACCAGTGCGAGCATGAAGAGCAGCTGGGCGCGCTTCATCATGCCCGGGCGAGTGCCCCGGCGCACATATTCGTTCTGACCTGGTAGATCCGATAGACTGTGCTGCATTAGATCGTGTCAGCGTTTATCTTGCTCACCGGCGCTGGCCGGCCCGTGGTGGCTTTCCCGCTGCAGTAGTGCCAGAGATGCCGCGAGACGTCCAGCCCGCCCTTGCCCACGATACCAAGCATAATGAATTTGTCCAACAGCCAGTTCGTGCGCTGGCGATAATGCTTTAGATAGAAGAGCCACATCGCCTCGTAAAAGTCGATGCGCGCCCGCGCGCTCTGGCGGCTGGCCGCTTCCTTGACATGCGTAATCTCAACCGCGCCGTTATACCAGATCTCCCAGCCGGCGTCCTTGATGCGCTTTGCCCAGTCGAGGTCTTCGCCATACATGAAAAAGCGCTCATCCAAGAGTCCGGCGTCCAACACTGCCTCGCGGCGCACCTGCATGTAGGCACCCACAACTGAGTCAACCGGGTGCACGGCTGTCTCCGGCAGATATTCCAGGTTATAGGCATTGAAGCGCCGGCTCTTGGGAAAGAGGCGGCTCAGGCCGACCATGCGGTAGAAGCTGACCTCGGGCGTTGGAAAGCTGCGCCGGCACGCAAGGTCCAGACTCCCATCGAGTCGCCGCACGCGCGGGCCTGCCGCGCCAATCCGCGGATTGGTGTCCATGTAGTTTACCATAGCGGCCAGCGCCCCAGGCGACAACACCGTATCGGGATTCAGTAACAGTACATAACGGGGCAGATCGACGGGCGGCGTCTGCTGACCGCCAAAACCAAACCAACGCAGGCCCGCGTTGTTCCCCGCGCTGTAGCCGACGTTGGCGCCGTTGGCAATGACGTGGACGTGAGGAAACTCCCGTTCCACCATCTGGACACTGCCGTCCTGGCTAGCGTTGTCCACCACGCAGACGCCAACCTGGAGCGTATGGTGACTTTGCAGCACCGAATGCAGGCAGTCGCGTAGCAGATCCACTGTGTTGTAATTTAAAATGACGATGGCCAGATCAAGCGTAGTCGGGGCCGCAACCGGCTGTCGCTCCGCTACGGTTTGTGTCATGGGCATGGACGTCCTCATCTGTGCCGCCTATGGCGCGGCCTGCTGGCATTTTAGCACGCGGCCGATTCTCCGGTCAAAGGAAAGGCCTGAAAACGGCTCAGCCCTGGGCACGGCGAATGGCCTCTTCAACCGTGCGATCGGGCCCCAGCTCCGGCAGGCGCAGATAGTGGGCAGCCGCGTTGTAGACGACATCCTGCGGCACGAGTCCGATGAGCTCGGAGCGGTCGATGGACACACCCGCCGCAACGGCCAGCCGGCCAATCTCATCGTAGACTACATGTAGGGGTGTAGTGCCCGTATCGACCAGATTCATGCTCACCTGCGCCTGGCCATCCACCAGCAGGCCCAACGCGCGCACCGCGGGCAGACCGCCACTGCTCTCGCGGATCTGCCTGGCTATCTCTTTTGCCAGTTGCACATCCGCAGTGGCCAGGTAGACGTTGTAGGCCACCAAGAAGGGCCGCGCGCCGACAATCACGGCGCCGGCGGGTCCCATGCGCGCGGGACCAAAGTCGGGCGCGCGTTCAGGGGTGTGGATGCTTTCGACCAGCCCCTCAAACTCACCCTTGCGCACGTCAGGCAGGCGCCTGCGCTCTGGCCGGGTGGCCGCGGCCTCGTAGAGGTAGACCGGCAGGCCCAGCTCATCGCCGATGCGCTGGCCCAGTTGCCGGGCCAGCTCCGCACACGCTTCCAGCGAGATCGCTTCAATGGGCACCAAGGGCACGACATCTGTGGCGCCGACCCGTGGATGCGCGCCCCGGTGTTGGAACATGTCAATGCGCGCGGCCGCCGTGCTTACCGCGCGGAAAAGCCCTTCGAGCACAGCCTCAGGGGGACCCGCGACCGTCACGACGCTGCGATTGTGGTCGGCGTCGCTGCTATAGTTCAGCAGGAGCACGCCGGGCGCCTGGATCGCCTCGACGATGGCCGCGACGATTTCTGGCCGGCGGCCTTCCGAAAAGTTGGGTACCGCTTCGATAGTGACCGGCATACGTTCCTATCTTTTTGTTTTGTGAATCACTTTGGTTAGGCAGCGCACAGCAAAAATGGCGTCCACCTTATCTATGTTATCATAGCCCCTATGACGCGCACGGAACGCACAGAGCAACATATTGCTTCTGCCTACACATGGACTAGCGATCTGGATCCCGAGTTCTGGGATCGTTGGGTAACCGGCCACGCGCATGGCCATCCGCTGCAGCTGAGCGGCTGGGCACAATTGAAGGGACGCTTTGGTTGGCGCAGCCACCGCGTAGGGGTGACCGATGGCCGGGGGAACATCCTCGCCGGCGTACAGTTGCTGCTGCGCAGCGCCTTTGGACTCAAGCTTGCCTATGCGCCAAGGGGCCCCCTGACCGACTGGGAAGATGAAGCGCTGACGTCGGCGCTGCTCGATGCCGTGCGCAGCGCGTGCCGCGAGCTTGGCGTCGCGGTGCTGAAGATCGAGCCCGATCTTCCTGACACGGGGGCCAACCAGGCGCTTTTGCAGTGCTACGGCTTTCGGCGCAGCGGCCAGACGATCCAGCCACCCAGCACGGTTCTGCTCGATCTTCACGGCGACGATGACGCCATGCTGCAGGCAATGAAGAGCAAATGGCGGTACAACGTCCGCCTGGCCGCGCGCAAGGGCGTCACCGTACGGCCCATGACGCGCGCCGACCTGCCTCTTCTGCACGCGCTCATGCACACGACAGGACAGCGAGATGGCTTTGCGATTCACAGCAATGCCTACTACGATGCCGCTTTTGAGTTGTTGGCGCCCGACCATGGGGCCTTTTTGCTGGCCGAATATGAGGGTAAGCCGCTGGGCGCCATCGTTGTGGCTACGACGGGTCCGACCGCGGTCTATTTGTGGGGAGCCAGCAGCGATGCAGAGCGCAATCGCATGCCAAACCACGCCCTCCAATGGGCCGGCATGCAGTGGGCCCGGGATATGGGCGCCCGGCGCTACGATCTGTGGGGCGTGCCTGATCCCATCGGCGTGCTGGCCCAGGGACTGCGCAACGGCGACGGCAGCGGAACCCCCTGCGAGGAACTGCCGCTCGATATGGAGGCGCTGCCTACATCTGGGCTGTGGGGCGTCTATCGCTTTAAGCAGGGCTTTGGCGGCCACGTGGTCCGATTCGCCGGCGCCTGGGACATGCCGATTGAGCCGCTCGGCTACCGGATCTATCAGCTTGGCGTGAAGGCTGAAGTGCAGCTGCGAGAACGGCTCGATCTGCGGCGCCTGCTTGCGCGGCCGGACGCGGGTACACGGCCCACGGGCCGCGGCGCGGCCACAACGCTGCGCCCAGTCACTACGCCCGCAGCCTGGAACGCGGCCCTGGCCGAATTGCCGGATCCCCATGTGCTGCAGAGCTGGGAATGGGGCCTGATCAAGGGGCAGACAGGATGGCAGGCCGGCCGGTATCTGCTAGCCACGCCCGCGGGCAAGGCTGCGTTCCAGCTACTCTGGCGCCGGCCGCTACGCCAACTGCCCATTGCCATCGGCTATGTGCCCAAGGGGCCGGTGCTGGATTGGTCCAACCTTGAACTGGTGGATGCGGTGTTGGCCAACATCGAAGCGCAGGCGCGTGCTCTGGGCTGTATCTTTGTGAAGATCGATCCTGACGTGCGTGAGGACAGGCCGGAAGGAAAGCTGGTGTTGCACGCGCTGCAGCGCCGGGGGTGGCACTTCAGCGCCGAACAGATCCAATACAAGAATACGGCCTGCACCGACCTGACGCAGGGCGCGGACGCGCTATTGGCGCAGATGAAGAGCAAGTGGCGCTACAATGTGCGGCTGGCGGCCAGGCGCGGGATCACCGTGCGCCTGGGCTCTGAGGCGGATCTGTCCGGTTTCTATGATCTCTATGCTGAAACGGGACAGAGGGACGGCTTCCTGATCCGCCCCTTTGACTATTACCGGACCACGTGGCAAACCTACCTGCGCGCCGAAGGGGCCGAGGCCACCCCTGCCGGCGGCGCACTGCTGCTGGCCGAGCATCCTGACGACAGGCAGCCAGTGGCAGGCCTTTTTCTCATGCGCTATGGCGCGCGGGCGTGGTATTTCTATGGCGCGAGCAGCGAGCGCCATCGCCGCGACATGCCCAATTATCTGCTCCAGTGGGAGGCCATGTGCTGGGCCATGGAGCGGGGATGCACCCACTATGATTGGTGGGGGGCACCCACCGACCTGGATGATGCGGAGGACGAGCTACAGGGCGTGTGGCAGTTCAAGCAGGGTTTTGAGGCCACCTTCCAGCCCCACATAGGCGCCTGGGATTTTCCGATTTCTCCTCTATTTTACCGGCTCTTTGTGGAGAGCCTGCCCACGGTGCTCGCCGCGCTGCGTCGCCTGAGGGCTTGACGTGCGCGGTCCGTGGTGCACCCGGGGGCAGGCGTATACCGGGCACGCAGCTCAGCCGAGACCGTTACGCAGGGTGGCCCCGTCCTGTAGCTGAAGCGGCTCATCTCCTGCGTGAACAATCTGCACGCATCCCTCAACCACCACGTTACGGCCAAAGCGCACATCGCCCTGCACACGGAGCTCGTCGCAGTGGCGCAGGGACGGTGCACCGTGCGGGAAGCGCTCTTGCATGGCGTCTATCAACTGGTAGTAGCGGTCGTCCAGCAGCACGACAGGCGGCCGGCCCTGGCGCTCCTCGGCCAGCGTAAGCGTATAGTCCGCTCCCAGTATGTAGGCATCGGACTTGAGCACCAGGAGATCGCTGTTCTTCTTCACGGGCACGAAACGGCTGCGTGGCACACAGAGCGCCTCAGCGCCTGGGAAGACGGCGATGGCTGCGCCCATGGCGGTCTCCAGCTGGTAGACGCGCGGGCTGGAGGGCGCTGACGGATCGACTGGCTTCTCGTTGCGGATGAGGGGCAAGCCCAGGATGCCGTGGCGCTCCTTGAGCTGCGCCGCAAGTGCCTTGAGGTTTAGCCACAGGTTGTTGGTATTGAAGAACCCAAAGCGGCGGATGTCCTGAAATTCCTCCGCTTCTTCGGGCGGGCATTGGGCCGACTCGCGCAGGATGAGCTGGCCGTCAGGACGCTGAGCCAGATGGCCGCCTTTGCGATCTGCGGCCGTACGATGGGCCACTTCCATGAGGAAGGGAAGGTTGTACCGGGCAAAGTGACCCAGGATGGCCAGATCCAACGTCGCGCCCAGATTGTCGGCATTGCTGACAAAGGCATATTCGTACCCCGCATCAAGCAGTGCATCCAGCATGCCGCTGGTCAACAGAGCCGGGTAGATATCGCCATGACCTGGCGGGCACCACTCTTTGTCCGGATCGTCCGGCCAGGTGACGGGCGCCAGGGATTTCTTCCAGACTTTCGGCACTTTGTGCTGGAGAAAATCTACGGGCACATCTTGTTCGAACTCTACATAGTGGTCGAAGACTGCAAGCGTGGCCGCGTGGGTAGTGAAGCTGTCCATAAGCACCAGGGGCACGCGCGCGGCTGCCGTCTCGCGCAGGTACATGACCTGGTGGATGAGGATGTCGAGAAAGGAGAGTCCATTCTTGACGGTCAGCAAGGATTTAGGGCCTTGCATGCCCATACTGGTACCCAAGCCGCCGTTGAGCTTGAGGATAACGGTATGGTCCAACGCCTGGGCGCCGAGGCGACGATCCTCTTGAGTGAGGTGGTCGTATTCGGGTACACCGGTCACTGGCTGCGCTTCATCGCGCGTGATGAAGCCGGTCGCGCCTTCGGCCAGCTGGCGGTAGTAATGGCGAAAATTGTCGATCACGACGTCGGGCAGACCGGCCGCCGCCATCTTGGCGGCAAAAGGTGTGAAGTCAGGGGATTGCATCGGGTCGGTTGTCATCAGGTCGTTTCCGTTCTCCAGTTTCGTAGGTTACCAGCCGGCGGCGCAGCCATCCTTGCGCGGATCGCTGCCACCGGTGAGGACACCAGTGCGAGGGTGGCGCTGGATGATCTGGCCGCCGCCAAACATGCCCCGGCTGAAGCCATCCACTGGCGCCAGCCGGTGGCCGCGACGGGTCAGCTCGGCCAGCACACTGAAATCCCAGCCCTCTTCGATGAGCACCAGGCCGCCGTCTTCCTGCGCGCCGAGCCCATCGTAGGGGCCGGACAGCTGCCAGCGCGGCATGTCCAATGCCTGTTGCGGCGTCATGCCCAGATCCACCATGTTGACGAGCATCTGCAAGTGCCCTTGGGGCTGCATATAGCCACCCATGACGCCGAAGGAGGCGTGCAGCGCGCCGGCGAATTCGCCCTCTGAGTATACCGTCATGGCGGGAATAATCGTCTGGTAGGGGCGCTTGTTGGGCGCCAGAGCATTGGGATGTTCCGGATCCAGGACAAAGAGTGCGGCGCGATTATGCAGGCTGACCCCTGTACCAGGCACGACCAGACCTGTGCCAGTGCCCATGTAGAGGCTGTTGATGAAGCTGCAGGCGTTGCCATCCCCATCGACCACGCTCAGGTAGACCGTGTCCGAGCCCGCCATGGGTGTGCCATAAGGTACGTGGAGGGCGGCCCGTGCGGGGTCGATGGCGCGGCGGCGCTCCTCAGCGTAGGCGCAGCTGGCCAGCGCGGCCAGGGGAATGGGCACGACCCGAGGGTCGCAAACCCACTGCTGGGCATCGGCAAAGCCGAGGCGCATGCATTCGATCAAGATGTGGAGACGGTCCACGGGCGTCATGGCTGCCAGGTCGAAGCCTGCGGCCAGGTTGGCGGCAATGATGGCGGCTAGACCCTGGCCATTGGGCGGGCATTCGAAGAGGCGCACGCCGCGGTAATCCGCGGTAATCGGTTCGTCCCAGGTACTAGTGTGTGCGGCCATATCTGCGGGCGTGATCCAGCCGCCGTAGCGCTGGACGTGCTCACTGAGCCGCCGGGCAAACTCACCGTGATAGATAAAATCCTTGCCCTCGGCTGCAATACCGCGCAGCGTTTCCCCGAGGGTTGGGATGCGCATGAGTTCGCCCGGGCGGGGCGCGCGGCCGTCAATGAGCAACTCGTGGCCGCTGGGTTGGGCGGGGCCGTTGTCCCGCTCGCCGGAGATCCAGTCGGGGTCGCGGCGCAGCTTTTTGACCTGGGTTTGCCAGCCGGTGGCGATGAGCTCCGAGACGGGGTAGCCGTGCTCAGCGGTCCAGATTGCGGGTTGGAGCACATCGGCGAGAGCCATGCGGCCGTGGCGGTCGAGAAGGTCGCTCCAGCCGGCGACGGTGCCTGGGATACTGACAGCGTGGCCGGAAAAGCGGGGCATTTTCGTGTAGCCATAGTCGGTGATAGCCGGGATGGTGGCAGCCGCGGGTGAACGGCCGGACCCGTTGAGGGCCGTCACCTCGCCGCTCTTGGCATCGTAGTACAAAGCGAAACAGTCGCCGCCGATACCCGTGGAGATAGGCTCCACGACGTTGAGCATGGCGGCTGTCGCCACGGCGGCATCGGCCGCGTTGCCACCTGCCTTGAGGATATCGAGGCCTGCCTGTGCGGCAAGTGGTTGGCTGGTCGCCACCATGCCGCGTGTAGCCAACACGTTGCTACGTCGGGAACGGTAGGTTGGTTCGATGTTCATGGTTCCTATGCCGGTAAAGGATCTGGATTCTGGAGCTTCGTACATCGCTATACGCAGCGGGCGTAGCCGCAACGCGCCGTGCTCATATGGCCGCGTGGGCGGAACGTTCTACTCAGGGCTGGCCTGCTTGCTGGCCGTGCGCTGCTGGGCCAGATCAGCGGCCTCCTGTTGCTTGTCGCGCACCAGGAAGACGAGAAAGGCCAGATAGACCGGGATGGCTGCGCTGGCTATCCAGCGTCCTGGTCCATCTGTGTCTGCGGCAGCCAGAAAACAGCCAGTGGCCAGCAACGCCCACACCAGCGTGTGCCCGTAGCGCAAGACCAAATGCGTAAGGGCTGGCCGCGGCTTCGCGCGCTTTGGATGCGGCCGGGGCCAGATGAAGAAGTACGCTGCGGCGATGGCAGCACAGATGACTCCCCAGATTACGAGGGGGATGCCAAAAAGTGTTGCGTCGGTCATGCGCGGATCCATTCCTCCAACTGCGCCGCGTGGGTGTGATAGTCGGCTGTGCGTCCAGCGAGCCATTCGCCGAAGGCGGGTGACGCCTGGAACATCTCTTCACTCAGGGTGGCCGCGGCTTGCTGCAGCAGCGCCTGGGCCTGATCCAGGTCCGCACACGCGGCGTCCCAGTCCAGGTCGTCACGCGCTGCGACCCAACGGGCGTTCGCGGCATCGACATCATAGCTCACGGAGTGCTCAGGATGCTCCCTCAGGACATGGAAACGCCGCGCGGCTTCTTGGTCCCAGCCTGCCAGGTGCGCTACGACATCCACCGTAGGGCAGGTATGGTACCTGCCGCCTGGCGCGGGGACCAGATGCCGCAGACACCAGCCTCGTCCCGCCGCGCCGGTGGCAGCGCGGCACAGGCCCGGCAGAAGCGTCTATAGGCTGCGCTCAGCTTCTCACGCCCAACGGAGATAGACGACACCGGCTACAAGCAATATCTGCACAATGGCAATCAGCCAGAAGATGCGTAGATATGGGCCCTTGGTTGACTTGTGACGCAGCAGACGCTGGCCCAACCAGCCGGCCGGCGTGCCTCCTACGAGCTCGGCCCAATGAAGGATATGCTCCGGCACGCGCAGCCAGTCCCTGTGCGCGGCCCCTTTGTCATAGCTGTAGAGCAGCAGAGTCGCCACGTTGATTCCCAACAAGTAGGCCCAAAGCCAGGCCAGACCCTGAATAGCCATGGTCGCGGCCATCACGGCTATGGTAATGGCCGTCCCGATCGCGAAGAAGAGCGGAGAGGGCGAAGCCTGGCGGCGCCGTAGCACCTGTTCCGTGGCGCGGGTCCGGCCGTTCCCGCGTACATTGACGGCTCGGGGCCCTTTTTCGGTCAGCTGAAGGTCAAAGCTTACCTCCTGGCCAACGGACAGGCTTGGTAGTCCATTTGTATCGCTAATGTGAACAAAGACCTGCTCCGGTTGCCCGGTAACCTGGACAAAGCCAAAGCCCCGCTCTACGTCATACTTGACAACCGTTCCTCGCATAAAAGATCCTGGTTCCGGTTGAATCACTGCAGCGGCCACGCCGCGGGGCACAGATCCTCGCGGATGTGACCTTGAGTATGGGCGCGAGTGTAGCACGAGCGAAGTAAATTCGCCAGTCGCCACCGCTCTGTCTAGGGTATTGCGCAGGGGCCACAAATTGACATTTGACAGGCGTTGCTATTAACTAATGCCCATCCAAGGCCCGCCTGGCTGCCCCGAGAGCGGCCGGGCAGCCGCTGCACAGCGAGTGAGTGAACAACGTTACCGTTCCACGAGGATTCCATGGATTTTGAATTGACGGCAGAGCAGCGCGAGTTTCAGCGTATTGTCCATGATTTCGTCGCCAAAGAGGTGCGACCGCGGGCGCGACATGTGGACGAGACAGGCGAGTTCAACTGGGACGCCGTGAAGAAGATGGGCCCCATGGGTATGCTCGGGCTTCAGGTGCCAGAAGCCTATGGCGGCGCCGAGGTAGACACCATCAGCGCCACCATCGCCATTGCCGAGCTGGGCTGGGCGTGTGGCTCCACCGCACTGGCTGTCTCTGCCCACAACCATCTCGGCTGCGGACCCCTTGTCGACTATGGATCGGAGGCGCTAAAGCAGCGCTGGCTCCCAAGCCTCGCCACCGGCAAGGGTCGCCTCGCCTGCCTGGCCTTGACGGAACCGGGCGCGGGCTCCGATTTGCAGGGTGGTGTGCGCACCACCGCCAAACGTGATGGCGACGAATGGGTCATCAACGGCGCCAAGATGTGGGCGACGAATGCAGGAATCGCCGATGTCATGGTTGTTCTTTGCCGCACCGACCCCGGGGGTGGCAGCCGCAGCTTGAGCCAGATTTTGATCGCAACAGACACGCCTGGCGTCACGATCGGTCCGCCCGAGAAAAAGATGGGGCTGAACGGTTCGCCGACCCACGCGGTTTCCTTCGATAACGTACGTGTGCCGCTGGATAATCTAGTGGGCGAAGAGGGGATGGGGTTGCAGCAATCGTTGGCGACACTCAGCAAAGGGCGCGTCAGTATTGGCGCGCTGGCGTTGGGACTGGCGCAGGCAGCCTATGAGAAGGCCCTGGCCTACGCGCAGGAACGTGAGGCCTTTGGACAGCCCATTGCCAACCTCCAGGCTGTCCAGTTCATGCTGGCCGATGCAGCCACGGAGATCCAGGCCGCGCGCCTCATGCTGTACCACGCGGCCTGGCTCAAGGATAACGGCCGTCCCTTTGCTACCCAGGCTGGCATGGCCAAGCTCTTCGCCACGGAGATGAGCGAGCGGGTCTGCCGCAATGCCATCCAGATACACGGGGGATATGGCTACAGTCGCGAGTTCGAGGTGGAGCGCATGTACCGCGATACGCGACTCATGTCCATCGGTGAAGGCACGAGCGAGATCCAGCGTCTTGTCATTGCCCGGAGTATCTTGGGCGAAACACGTGGATTCTAAGCGAGCGGCGGGCAGCGCCCGCGGTCTCTAGCACGTACGGTGTCTATGCAACTTGCGGTATTGGCTGATATTCACGGGAATTTGCCGGCATTGGAGGCGGTGTTGGCTGAGTTGGAGCGCCTCCAGCCCGACCAGGTCGTGTTGAATGGGGATTTGATTAACGCCGTCCCCTTTAGCACCGAGGTGATCGACCGCGTTAGCGCCGAAGCGTGGGCAGTTGTGCGCGGGAACCATGAATTCTATTACCTGGACCATGGCACCGAGCGGGCGGCCGCGAGCCGCAACGATCCTGAGCGGTGGGGGCAGCTCCATTGGTTGATCGAGCGGATTACGCCAGCGCAGGGCATGTATCTGGCCATGTTGCCCGACGATTGTACCTTCTACTTGCCCGGCACCCAGCCCATCCGTATAACGCACGGCCTCCCAGGGCGCAACCGGGTTGGCCTCTTTCGGGCACAACCTGAAGAAGCGATCGCGGCCGAGATCGAGGTGGTCCACGAGCGAACCTTTGTGACGGCCCACACCCATGTGCAGATCGATCGCCACGTGCGGGTCGTGAAGGATATGTCTGGGGCGCTCAGCGTGAATCCTCACGGCGACATTCACCGGAATGAAATCTCGAACGGCATTCGTCACTGGCATGTCGTCAACCCAGGCAGCGTAGGTCTGCCCCTTAACGCGCGGGCAACAGCCCAGTTTGCGATCTTAGAGAGTGTACCGGAGAGCGAAGAGCCTGGCGGCTGGCGT
Source organism: Caldilineaceae bacterium (assembly GCA_019455155.1). Lineage (GTDB taxonomy): Bacteria > Chloroflexota > Anaerolineae > Caldilineales > Caldilineaceae > JACFMY01. The sequence continues at coordinate 5,066 of JACFMY010000062.1, read as the reverse complement.
GTGAGCCACTATGAGGTGCCCTACGACCGGCGCCCGGCTTTGGAAGCGTTCCACACGACCGGCATGCTGGAGGCGGGTGGCGTCATCTCCCTACTCTTCTATTGGGAACTGGTGTCGGCAGAGCCGGAGATCATTCACTTTTATCGTTGGGCGTTTGAGAACGGGCATGACCCGGATCGGGAAAACATTCGGGATATCTTCACGCGCTACATGGATGCCACTGCTCGCGATCACTATATCCGCGCCCTCGATCCATTAAACGGCAACGCGTAGCGCATGCGTCTGGCATTTCTGGCCGATATCCACGGAAATCTGCCCGCTCTAGAGGCAGTGGTATGCGACCTGCGCAGCCAGGCCCCGGATCAGGTCTACCTGTTAGGTGACCAGGTGAATCGTTGTCCCTGGAACAACGAAGTCATGGATCTGCTGGCGGATCTGAATTGGCCAGCCATCCATGGTAACCATGATCAGGTGGTATCGCGCATCAACACACCGGAGAACGGCCCACCATTTAACGATCGCCAGCGCTTTCGCTCCCTGTGGTGGACGGCGGAGACCCTGGCGCCGCGTCACCTGGAAATGCTGCGGGCGCTGCCGGCAGAGCGGCACATTGACGTGCCTGACGGGCCGCCCATCCGGCTTTTCCACGGCGTGCCTGGCAATCCATTTGTCGGTATATATGGCGAGAACGGCGAAGATACGGTCGTTGCTCTTTTGGGTGAAGTGGAAGAGCCCGTGATCGTCTGTGGCCACACCCACCGGCCCATGGCGCGTAGCGCAGGGCGCTGGCATATGTTCAACGGAGGGAGCGTGGGCCTGCCCTACAACGGCGATCCGCGGGCCCATTATCTGCTCTTGGATGCAAGCGTAGAGCAGGGACAGCGCACCTGGAAGCCCCATTTCCGCCGGGTGGAATATGACCGTAGCCGTCTGCGCCCCGCGTACGAACGGTCCGGTATGTTGGCAGCCACAGGCGCCATCGGTGAGCTACATCTGCTCAGCGCCTCGACGGGCCAGCCCTACAGCAGTGACTTTGGCATCTGGCTTAAGAGCCAGCCGCCAGAGATCCAGGCGGACCTGGATCGGGCCGTGCCCGCATATCTGGGAAGACACGGGCCGGGCCATTGGGCCTTCAGTGTCTGAGGAAGGAGGGAGCCGCCCCGGCACGCGGATAGATGAACAATGGGGGGATTCATCGTCCTTTGCGGTTAGCTAGGTTGCCGGCGCGGCTTCGTGTTGGAACGGCTGCGTGCGTACGCGTTATCTGGCAGGGGCTACATGCGGCTGGGGCTGACAATACCGGTGCTGACTAGCTGGTCGCGCAGGGCTGAGCGTGCCCGGCTAAGCCGTGATTTCACTGTACCCAAAGGCAGCTCAAGCATCTCCGCGGCCTCGCCGTAGTCGTAGCCATGCACATCCACCAGCATCACGACGTTGCGGTGGTAGGCAGGCAGCTCCTCGATAGCTCTCAGCAGTAAGCGCATGCTTTCATTCTGGAGCACCACATTTTCTGGGTCCTCTTCCATGAAGTCCGCCGGTGACAGATAGTCGATTCCAGCCTGTTCCGTGATCTCGTCCAGGCTCACGGCTGCGCGGCGTTTTTGCCGGCGCAAGTGATCGTAACAGGTATTGGTGACAATGCGCAGGAACCAGGAACGGAAGTTCCCATCCTGGAAGCGCTGCATGGCACGATGCGCCTTGATCATAGCTTCTTGCACTGCGTCGGCCGCGGCATCTTCGGTATGGAGAATCTGCTGGGCAAGCCGCTCTGCGGCACTTCTGTAGAGATCGACCAGGTTGCCAAAGGCGCGGTCATCACCCATACGGGCAGCCTGGATCGTCGTATCCAAGGTCAGGCCTGGTGTGGCAACCGGTACATCCCATGCGCCAGTACTCATCTGTTGTTCCGCCATCCAAAAGCGAGGATAGACATAAGTCCGAGTGTCTGCGCTGTAGGTCATGGTCGTTACCTTTCTAGCGTTCGCGGCGCGCGGATGCGCGCACACAAGCCATGGTAACAGGTGAAGCTTAACGCTACTTGAATAATGCGAGACGCTAGCCGGACCGTTTTCATACGCTGGGCTGGTCACTAGAGATGACGGAAGAACTACGGACGGTAACGGATTGGCCTACGGTTGGCGCGCGGCGCTAGAGAAGAACAATCAGAGAAGAACAAAAATGGGCGCAGCACCCATGCTACGCCCGCCGGCCCGAGGGGATAGAACGACTGTGTCGTGTGTCTGGAGCTATAATTTGAGTTGGTAGCCGTAGCCGCGAACCGTCTGAATGAAGCGAGCGTCTTCGTCGCCGTTGGGCTCGATCCGGCTGCGCACACGGCTGACCATACGGTCGATATTGGCGTCGTAGACGTCACCCTGTGCTTCAGGCCAGACAGCCTGGGCGATTTCGTCCTTGCTTACCACGCGCCCCCGATTCTGGTACAGAAACCATAGGAGGTCAAACTGCTTGACGCTCAGGGGCGGATCGAGCAACTGCCCATCCACGTACACCTGCCGCGTGGTGATATCGACGCGCAGGCCCGGCTCCCGCACCGCGATCAGAGCCGGTGAGGTGACCGTGGCTGACGGATCGTAGAAGCGGAAGCGTGTGGACGCAAACTGGACCTCGATGCCGTCCGACAGCCAGGCTGTACCGCCTGAAGGGAGGCGTCGCCCGTCGACTACCACGCCGTTCTTGCTATGCAGGTCACGGACCTGGTAGGCGTTTTCGACGTGGATGATTTCGGCATGCTGCCGCGAGGCGAATTGGTCATCCAGCCGCAGTGTGGCCTCAGGTGAGCGGCCAACCGTGGTGACCCCATCAGAGAGCTCCAGTTCCTGGCCGGCCCGCGGACCGTTCAAACATACGAGCTTGCCATACCTGCTCACACCCGTCTCCTTTAGGATGAAGCAATACGCTATGCTATACTCGCCACACTGGTGGATCTTAATGACCCACTTTGATCGTTCCAACTATAGCAGTAAGCGAGGGGACTGGCAAAGCTTACCCTTGTCTATGCTAACTCGATTCGATGGCCAGCCGGCTGGCTGGCCGAAGACTAGATGGAACCTAGATGGAACCTAGATGGCAAGCCTATGCGATTGATAGCCGCTTGCCCCAACTGTCTGCGATGTTTTTGAATGGTCTGACTCGCGTCATCTATGCAGCCGCCCAGAGATCTCTCCCCATCTGACGCCGATCGCTGGCCGGTGCCCACAAACCCTGACGCTGCTGGCAACGCCGCTGCAGGGGAAAGTGTTGGGCTCCTGACCGGTTACCAGCTGGGCCCTTACCGGCTGTTGGAGCGGTTGGGCGGTGGGATCATGGCGACCGTCTACCGGGCCATCGATACGCGCAACAGCCGCCGCGCGGCCATCAAAGTGCTCTTGCCTGATGCCGACGCGGTGGTGCGGGAGCGTTTCCGCCATGAAGCGCGCACCCACAGCAAGCTGAGCCATCCCAATATCGTGCCCATCCTCGATGTGGGTCAGGAAGCGGAGAGCGGTATCACTTACCTGGTGATGGACCTGGTCGACGGCCCCAGCCTGGCCGACCTCATCGAGGAGCAAGGCACGTTAGCAGCCAATGACGCCGCGCGCTTGCTTGGCCCCATCGCGCTGGCGCTTGACTATGCCCATCGCCAAGGCGTTATTCACCGGGATGTAAAGCCTAGCAACGTATTGTTGCGCGCGGCGGTCCCCGACGAGCCGGCTGGTGTGCAGGTCCCCTGGTTGACGGCGCGCGTCGTTCCCCTCCTGGCTGATTTCGGCATCGCACGGGCGCTCGACGCGCCTGAGCTGACAAGCGCCGGCCGCACCATCGGCACCCCCACCTATATGTCGCCCGAGCAGTGTGCGGACAGCCACGAGCTCGATGGGCGCTCCGATCTCTATGCATTGGGCGCGGTCTTCTATCGCTGTATTGTGGGGCGTCCCCCCTTCACGGGCAGCACGACGCAGATTCTCCATGCACATGTCTATGAACCGCTGTTGATTCCAGAGTCGATTTCGTCAGCGGTTCCACCCTCGGCGCTGGAGATTCTAAAGCGCACGTTGGCCAAGGATCCGGTGGAGCGCTATGCCAACGGACGGGAAATGGCACGCGAATTGGAGCGGTTGGCCGTACAGCCCGCGCCCGCCCGGCCGCAGCCGCCGCCCGACGACACCGCGACCATGCCCGCCATTAAGACGGTGCGCCCCACCACCAGTATGCAGGTGTTGGTGCCGGCGCCGCCGCGGCCACCCACTACGGAGATACCTGCCTCCGTTGAATATGCGCGGAGCGAGCCGTTCGTCGCCGCGCCCGCGTCACCAGCCAGCGCACCTAGGGGGCGTTCGCGACGCCGGTGGACCGGTATGATGCTGGGTGGCGCCCTGGCCGCCCTGGTCCTCGTCTTTGCCGTGGCTGCAGTGGCTACGGTGTTGCCCTTTGACCTGTTTGGGCTCCGGCTCACGCCCCGCGTGCTGACCTCGCCCACCGCGCCCGCGGCAGCAGCCATAGAGACTCCAGCGAGCACACCCACGCTTGTGTCGTCGCCGGACGCAACGACAGCGGAGGAGCCCTTACCTGCTGCCGCGCCCATGACGCCTACCGCCGAAAACAACGTTGAGCCCTCGCCAGCGCCGGTCGCTACGTCCTTGCCGCCCACCACGGTCGCAGATACGTCTGCTACCGAAACGTCTGCTACCGAAACGTCTGCTACCGAAACGTCTGCTACCGAAACACCGGTTCCTGAGACGCCAGCCACCACCAACGTGCCTTCTCCGGTGCCTTCGGTCCTGCCCACGCCTGTAGGGGCCGCCGAGGACTATTTCACTGACGCGCTGGCTGCCTACGCTGACTCGGACTGGCAGGGTGCGCTTGATTATCTGACTCTGGTGCGGCGCATCGATCCTGAGTACGAACCGCAGTTGATGGAGCCCATGCTCTTTGATATCCGTCTGGGGCTCGCGGCCCAGGCGATCGCCAACGGCAAGCTGGAAGAAGCGGCCAAACAGGACGACGAGGCGCTGGTACTCCGCCCTGATACGGAATTGGTGCGGAACATTCGCCGAGGGATCGAAGCG
>JACFMY010000061.1:6612-21796 GCA_019455155.1 Caldilineaceae bacterium | reverse complement strand
TGTTGGACCTCCACGCTGGTTGGATCTGGTTGCTGAATGAAGAGACCAATGAGCATTATCTCGCCGCAGCGCAAAATCTGCCGCCTGGCCTGACCAAGAATCCCCAACAGATGGAGGGTTGGTGTTACTGCGTGGAGCAGTACTTCCAGGGCGGCCTGGAAGACGCAGCCAATATCGACGTGATTACCTGTTCGCGTCTGAAAGGGCTCATGGCCGGCACAGATGGCCTACGGTACCACGCCAGCGTGCCGCTCAACGCCCACGGCAAACAGATAGGCATTCTGAATGTGGCATCCTCAGATTGGTGCGAGCTTTCAGAGGAGGATTTGAGCTTGCTCTATACCATTGGGGACATGCTGGGCATTGCCGTGGAGCGTGCGCGTCTGTACGAACGCAGTGCGGAGCTAGGCGCGGTGCGGGAGCGCAACCGGCTAGCACGCGAAATCCATGACACATTGGCCCAAGGTCTGTCGGCCATTGTGCTGCAATTGGAGACCGCGGACGCGCTGTTGGAAGCCGGCAAAGATCCCGCGCAGGTACGCCAGGCCGTGCACCAGGCGCAGCAGCTGGCGCGGGCGAATCTCGTCGAGGCGCGGCGTTCCGTAATGGACTTGCGCGCGGCGCCCTTAGAGGGACGTACGCTGGCTGAAGCCCTGGCGCTCCTGGCCAGCGTGACGGTAGCCCGTTACGGACTCAGCGTCGACTTCTCAGCTGTTGGCGGCAGCCGCCCGCTGCCTGTCGCCGTAGAGACCGGCCTCTACCGCGTGGCCCAGGAAGCCGTCAGCAATGTCGTCCAGCATGGGGAGGCGGCGCAGGTTCAGATGACGCTAGCTACCACACCGGACCAGGTCGTCCTGACGATCCAGGACGATGGCGCGGGCTTCGATCCCCTCAATGTACCGCCTAATCGCTTCGGTATCACCGGTATGAACGAGCGGATCAAGCTGCTCGGTGGCGCGCTGCGCCTAGAAAGCTCGCCTGGCACAGGCACGCGGCTAGAGGCTTCGGTACCACTAGGGAGCAGTGACAGGTGACAACGATCAGGATCCTTGTTATTGACGATCATCCGATAGTGCGTGATGGGCTCGTGGCTGTACTGCGCACCCAGCCTGATTTCGAGATTGTGGGTGAGGCTGGCGACGGCCGCGCCGCGCTCCGTCTGATTGCCTCCCAGCAGCCCGACATATTGCTGCTCGATCTGGAGATGCCGGATCTGGACGGTGTCGGCGTGCTGCGTGCCCTTCAGCAGGATGGGCAGATGGTGCCGGCCATTATCTTCACAGCTTTTGACACTGACGACCGGATCGTGGAGGCAGTCCGCGCCGGTGCGCGTGGCTATCTTTTGAAGGGCGCGCCCCGTGACGAGCTTTTTCATGCGATTCGGGTCGTCTACGGCGGCGGCTCACTCCTGCAACCGGTGATCGCCTCACGGCTCATGCAGCGGCTCAACCGGCCCGAGGCGGCGCTGCCCGAAGCCCTGACCGAACGCGAGATGGAGGTGCTTACTTTCCTCGCCCAGGGACGGACCAACCGGGAAATCGCTGAACAGCTCGTGATTACCGAACGCACCGCAAAGTTTCACGTCTCTTCAATTCTCGGCAAATTGGGCGCGTCAAACCGTACTGAAGCCGTCATCCTGGCCAAGGAGCGGGGGCTGGTGCCCTGATCGCCGCTGACGGGGCCTGGGCCTCGTCTCTGTTCAGTCATCTCCTAAACAGACGCCAATCTCGCGCGCGGCCGTAATCCAGCTGTGGTCCAAGGGCACGGTCCGGCGGCGACCGACCACCTGCTCCAACGGCACAGCTTCGGCGCCATCCCCGCGCGCGGCCACCATGACCCCGAAGACGCCCTTCTGAATCATCTCGGCGCAGGCTGTGCCCAGGCGCGTGGCCAGCAGACGGTCCGCGGCCGACGGCGTGCCCCCGCGCTGCAGGTGGCCGAGGATGGTGACGCGGGACTCAAGTCCAGTTAGCTCTTCCAACTGCCGCGACAGCTGCAGCGTCCCGTCTTGCAGCGCCACCTTTAGCTTGGCCATCTTGGCCTTGGCTTTGGCTTTCTTTTTCTCGTCATCGTTGTTCGCTTTCTTTTCCGCCTCTGCCTTGGAGAGGGCCTGGGCGATCTCCTTAGATATGGCGCCTTCTGAGACGGCGACGATGCTGAAGCCGCTGCCACGACGTTGACGGCGCCGGATGGCTTCGGCCACAACGTTGACGTCGTAGGGAATCTCAGGAATGAGTATCACATCTGCGCCTCCGGCGAGGCCAGCCCCCAGCGCGAGCCAGCCTGCGTTATGGCCCATGAGCTCGACGACGATAATGCGGTGATGGCTGTGGGCTGTGCTGTGGAGCCGGTCGATGGCCTCGGTGGCGATCCCCAGCGCCGTATCAAAGCCAAAGGTCATGTCGGTGCCGCTCACATCGTTGTCGATGGTTTTGGGCAGGGTGATGACGTTGAGGCCATGCTGGCTGAGATGGTACGCATTCTTTTGTGTGCCGCCACCGCCCAGGCAGACCAGTGCGTCGAGGTGGTGCCTCATGTAGGTCTCTACCATGACATTGGTCATGTCCATGGTCTGGTCGCCTACGGGCATCTTGTGGGGTTTATCGCGGCTCGTGCCCAGGATCGTGCCCCCAATGGTAAGGATGCCAGAGAGCTCCGCGCCCGTCAGGCGGACGGTGCGATCCTGCATTAGGCCACGAAAGCCGTCACGGAAACCGATAATCTGCATGCCGTAGGCGCCAATGGCTGCCTTGCCGACACCTCGAATTGCCGCGTTGAGACCGGGGCTGTCACCGCCGGCGGTGAGAATGCCTACGAATTGCGCCATGGGTGTGAACTCCTTCGTGGTAAGCGGTCCCCTGGAAAGCTAGGGCAGCAGCGAGCGATGGTGCTGGTACGTGTGCCGCTCGGCTTCGTGCCAATGCACATGTGGACACCCGCTATTCTACACGCTTTTGGGGATTTGCCCAGGTGCTCTTTGGGAAGCCTACGAGTGCTTTCCCCAGGAACTGCGTACTGGGCAAGCCGGATTCCTTACCACGCGAAGCTCTCAGTTAGCGCGAGGTGTATACCTTCATGGGCAGGGTCGTGAGCCGTTCCGTCTGTCCGGCGTGGTCAATCAGGTACGGATCCTCGTGGCGTGCGCCATAGAAATCAGGATGTCCGAACAACCCGACATCCAGCATCATGGCGATGCCCGCCGGCAGGTCATAGTCACTGCTCTGGGTTGCCGTTTTTTCTTCCAAACACTCCGTGAGTCCGATGCCATGACCGGTGCCATAGGCATGGTAGACACCCAGGTCCACGCTGTTTAGGTAGGTGCGCGCTGCCAGATCGACGTCGCGCGCGGGTTGGCCGGCGCGCAGCTGCTGGCCCGCTAGCGCCTGCGCATGGATCCCATGATCTAAGAACTGTGCCTGCAGCTCATTCGCACCGCCCGCCACCAGGGTGCGACCCAGTGCCGATGTATACCCTTCATAGCGGGGGCTGACGCCAAGCATGACCATGTCGCCCTTGGCAATGACCCGGTTCGTGGCCCGTCCAATAATCGTATTGATCCGCGGCCCCGAACAGACCATGGTGTCAAATCCAAATCCGTACGCACCCAACCGCTTAAGCTCAAAATCACCTACGGCTGCCACTTCCAGTTCCCGTATGCCCGGCCGCACCGCGTCAATCATTTTCTCCATCGCGGCCGTGGCGATCTCGCTGGCGATCCGGAACATGGCCAGCTCCGCTGGACTCTTGCGGTATCGTGCCTGAGCCAGAACAGAGCTCACATCGCGCAGGTCTATGGCGCCATCGCCGATCGACTTGACCATCGCTACGATCTCTTGCGAGAGCACGTTGGGCGCGGACAGCAGCCCGATCTCTTCGGGAAAATGGCCCAAGAACTCGAGCAGAATCTCTGCCAAAGAAAAGAAGCGCAGCTCGCCATAATCCTGAAACGGGATCTCGAAGAGGTTTAGATTGCGCCAAAGGCCGGCGCGGCCGCCGTCTTCGAACATCTTTTCCCCTTCGGCTCCTCCCATGACGATCAGCGCCTCGGGCAGCAGCAAGAGCGCAACATTCTCAAGATGTGGATCGTAGCCACTCAAGTATTGGACATCGCCGGGCATGTGTTCTGTCGCGTAGGCCAGACCCACTTCAAGCCCCTCACGGCGCAGCTGTGCCCGAACTTCGCGAATGCGCCGCTCGAACTCACTGGGGGGAAGCGTGTTCCTAGCATAGTCCGTTGGTTGCCATTTCATCTTAAACCGCCTCTCGCGTCCTTGCGTCTTATATCTGTCCGCCGTCCGCCGGTAGATTGGCGCAGCAGTCAATCATCAAACTTGCGTACACTTTGCAGGCGTCGATGACCTGTTGCACTGGCACATATTCGTTGGCGCCGTGGGCATTCATGCCCAGGTCGCCTGGCCCAAAGATGACGGTAGTGATGCCTGCCTCGCTCATGATATTGGCGTCACAAGGGCCGGGCAGACTGCCGAAGTCGGGTTCTTTCCCCAATGCATCACGGTAGGCCGCGGCCAGCTGCTGGACGACGGGATGGTCTAGGGGCAAGTTAACAGGCTCCAGGATCTGGTGGATCACAGGCACCTCAATCACAGGTGGATGTTCCCGCAGCCAGCTGTCGATGTTAACCACGCCAGCAATGGCGGTTCGAATCTGTTCCATCACCGTCTCGCTGCGCAGAGCCGGATTGTAGACGACGGCATAGACGACTTCGCAGTGTTCAGGCATGGCCGCACGTAAGTTGCCGCCATGGATATAGACCGGGCACAGATTCGTCCCGCCCGGCGGCATGAACGGGTGGCGCTGGTAGAGAGACCAGTCGTTCTCCAGGTCGGATAGCGCATCCATGATCTTCCGTAGTTTCTCCACCGCGTCGATACCTGGCAGTGGCAAAGGCTCTCGCGTTGGGTAGACTGCAGCATAGCGACTGGCGGGATGCAATGACTTGCCCTGTACCGAGATCTTGAAGAAGAACCAGCCCATGGTCGCAGGCGCGATGCGCAAATTGGTGGGCTCCGCGTTGACGACAAAGGGCGCGGTATATCCGCGACGGATCACATTCATGGGGCCAATATCAGCCTCCGCCGTTTCCTCAGCGATGCTAAAGGTCAAGATAATATCTGACCGCACCGGCACCTGGAGCGCGCGTAGAGTCTTTGCTGCCCACAGGAAGGCTGCATTGCCGGCCTTCATGTCAGTCGAGCCGCGGCCATAGAGATTGCCGTCGCGCACCTCCCCGCTCCAGGGATCGCCTTGCCACTGCTCTTTCTGCTGTGCCGTGACTTCAACCGTGTCAGTATGGCCGTTGAACATCACCCCGGGCTTCCCCGATGTTCCGGAGAGCACCGCGGCGAGATTGGGGCGGCCAGGTTCCTCAGCCCAGAGGTCAATCCGGTCAAACGCGTTCATGGCTTCGAGCTGTTCAGCAAGCCAGCGCTGGCATGTTTCCTCCTCACCGGGATCCTCCGGAGTGCCTCGGCCAGGGTTCACTGATTTGTGAGCGACGTACTCCTGTAGAAATCGGATCAGGTCCGATGCCTCGCGATCGATAGCCGCGAACACCGTGCGCTTCGTTTCATCCTTGGATCTGGAATGCTTTTGCATCAAGAGATGTATCCTTTCTCACCGCGCGGACTTTTTTATCGTTTGAGTCCGGCCAGCGCCATGCTTTCAATGATGTAGCGCTGGGCAAAGATATACAGTACCAATAGGGGCAGTGCGCTGAGGACGGAGGCAGCCATCAGCCATGACCAGATCGCTTCGCCCTGTCCCTTGAAGAACGCCAGGCCAACCGCAATCGGCATCTTTTCCATCGAATTGATGAAGATGAGCGGCGGGATGAAATCGTTCCAGATGGTGGTAAAGGTCACTACCGATAGGGCGGTGAGTGCAGGGACGGAGAGCGGAAGATAGATGCGCACCAGCACGTGCAGAGGATTGCAGCCATCCAGGATCCCCGCTTCCATGAGCTCTCCGGGGATGCCCTTGAAGAACTGGCGCATGAGGAACACACCATAGGCATTGCCAAAGAACCAGGGAACAATCAGCGGGAGATAGGTGTCGATCCAGCCCAGTTTACTCATCAGCACAAAGAGCGGAATCATGCGTGCCGGGTAGGGGATCATGAGCGTCGCCAAGACCACAATGAAGAGCACCCTGTCACCAGGAAAGCGCAGCCGCGCCAGTGCAAAGCCGGCTAGAGTACAGGACAGGATGGCGCCGACAGTGCCCAATCCAGAAATCAGAAATGAGTTGATCAGGAAATTGGCGAATGGATATTGTTGCCAGATATCCACATAGTTCTCAAGGGTGAAGGTCTGCGGCAGTATGGTCGGCGGGTATCGTCTCACCTCACTCAGCGGCTTGAAGGAAGTGACCAACATCCAGAAGAGTGGGAACACGATGAGGATCAGCAACACACCAAGAACGACATAGGTGAGTGTGTCGAGCACAGCCTCGCGGCGTCGGCGGTGCTGGAATGGGTTGGCTGCTTGAATTCGTTGCAGCACGTTGACGCTATTCATCGTAGTGCACCCATTTTTCCTGGAACTTGATCTGCCATATGGTGACGATAAGGACGACAGCGAGGAAAACTACGGAGATGGCCGACGCATAGCCCATGCGCAAAAAGGTAAAGCCCTGGAGATAGGTGTTGTAAATCAGTGTCGTCGTGGAGTTGGACGGCCCACCCTGGGTCATGATGTAGGTCAATTCGAAGACCTGGAACGAAGAGATGAACGCCATGACGACCGCGAAGAAAAGGGTCGGTGTCAACATGGGCAGGGTCACATGTCTGAACTGTTGGATTTCGTTGGCGCCGTCAATCGCGCTGGCGTCGTACATCTCCTGGGGGATACTCTTCAGACCAGCCAGCATCACCACGATGTTGAAACCGAGGCCACGCCAGATGCCCACGATCATGAGAGAGAGCAGCGCGGTCTGCGCGCTGACCAGCCAGGAGATGGGCTGGATCCCCAAAAAACGCAACACGTAGTTCAGAAAACCGTAGTTGGGTGTGTAGAGCCACGACCACAGCAGACCTACCGCGATGACGGATACCGTAATGGGCGAGAAATAGATCGCGCGCAGGACGAAAACACCCCGTATGGGGCGGTTCATCAGCGTTGCCAGTCCCAGCGATATAACGATGGTGACCGGGACTGTGATGAGGGTGTAATAGATCGTATTCCAAAAGGCCTTCCAGAAGACAGGATCGGCGAGGAGCTCGCTGTAATTGAGTAGCCCAACCCAACGCGGCCAGCCAAGAATGTTCCAGTCGGTGAAGCTCAGGAATACGGCAAAGAACAGGGGCCCGACAATGAAAACAACGAGCCCGATCAGAAACGGCAGCAACATGAGATAGGCCCAGACTGCGTTGTAACGCGCCGGGGAACGAGCCATCCATGTGCCAATATGACGAAAGCCCCAGATACCAGGAGGCTTGGACTGGAGTAAGCGGGATTGCCGGATCATCATGCTCGCGAGATTCTAGCCGGGAGGGACCAGCGCAGCTGGCCCCTCCCACTCAGCAATGGTTAGGCCTCAAAATCAGCGTAGCGCGCCAGAATGGCGTTGACCTTTTCGGTGGCTTCGGCCACGGCAGTCTCAACCGGGACCTCGTTGGCGAATACGGCGTCAAGGGCCTCGCTGTAGGCGCCGAAATACTCGAACCAGGCTGGATGGAATTCGAAGTCGAAGTGAATGTCCCATCCGTCCAGCCATGCCTTCATGTTAGGTCGCGCTGGGCCAACAAACTCCTCGCTGTACGCCGCCGGTCGCAAGGAAGGTGTAATGCCCCGACCCGGTACGCGTGACATGATCCACTCGCCTTCGGTGATCAGCCACTCGAAGAGCGTCCACGACTCATCAGGGTGCGGAGTCTTGGCGCCCATGACCCATGACTGCGTCCAGCCCAGCCCACCCTTCTGCTTGCGGGCCGGCATCCTGACAACATCCCATTCGAAATCCGTGATGTTGGAGAGCAACGTCATCTCATAGTTGCCCTGGGATTTCATGGCAACGAGACCTGTCAGGAACGGGCTTCCACCAGATTCAATGTAGCCCGGCAACGAAGACACGCCTTGGGGTGTAGGTGAGACCTGATATTCGTAGATCAGGTCAATTGCAAACTGGATGGCTTCAATCGCCTCGGGCGTATTGAGCGCGGCTTGCTTGAGGTCTGGGGTGAGGAAGCGGCCCCCGTTCTGCCTGACCAGATTCCCCCACATCTCCTGGACGTTGTTGACCGAATAGATGCCGTAGGTCTGCTGGCCGTCGGCGTTGGTGCGCGTCAGCTTCGTTGCGGCGTCAAGCAGGTCATCCCAGGTCCATTCGTCGGTTGGGTAGTCAACACCCGCCTCGTCGAACAAGGTAATGTTATAGGCCAACGCCATGATGTCGATCTCTTTCGGAATGCCGTAGGTCTGTCCTTGATACTTCATGTTGGGATCTTCTATGAAGTATTCATTTAGATCGATGTTGGCGGCGGCCAGGCGATCGTCCAACGGCATGAAGGCGTTGTTCATGGCCCCGTTATAGAAATAGGCGCCGCTCATCATGAAGACATCTGGCGTCGTTCCTGCCGCAATGTTGGCGTTCAACTTGGTATAGTAAGTCGAAAAGTCAGAGGCTTGAATCGCAAGTGGCAGCTCCGGATGGACCTCGGCAAACCCTGCCCACAATGCCTCCTGGACGGGGGTTCGAGATGGCTCGGCATAGACGGCCACGTCGAGTGTCACGGTGGCCTGGGATGGCGCTTGTTCGGCCCCGGCTCCTGGGCTCGGCGCTGCCGCCGGGGCGCAGGCCGCCAGGAGCTGAAAGGCGCCGCCGGCTGCGGCAAGGGTTGCCGCGCCCCGCAGGAATTGCCGGCGTGTAAAGGCTGTCGAAGTGGGTTTGTTCTGCATGTTGTCTTCCTCCCATACCTTGTCAGGTGAGAACGTTGCGAAAGCGATCGAACAAAGGGACTATCCGCTGAGTCCCGAAAGCCAGCGGACGACACCAAGCCAAAACGTGGCATAGTGCTCCCATGCCACGAAGCGGGGCGAACCCCAGTGAGGGGCACAATCAGAGGCAAACGCCATGGTTCTGCCCTGGCCAAAGTTTCTAACGGTGAGAATCGGATCATCACCATGGCGGAGTAGAACAGTGGCGGCTTCCTTCGGCTTCAATATGTTGTATCCCAACAGCAGAGGCCATTCGGCGTGCCTAGTAGCCACAGCAGGATGCTCCGTCCCTGTGTATTGGGGCGCGAAGCCCTCAGGAACCTCAGCACGGTCGTCATAGGGCAGAATGTCAACCGGCAGGATTGTCTCTATCGGGGTGCGGTGATAGCGCGCCTTGCCTTCCATACCGGCAAAGGACATGTACCCGCCGATCATGCCAAAACCGCCGCCGTGTTCTACATACGCCTGGATCACCTTCAGGCGGTTGGGGCACACCTCGGAATGGAGGAATGTCTTTGGATGTAGCAGCAGCGTGTCAGCGCCGATGTCGCTGAACAACACAGCCCTGTAGCGCTCCAGCTCGCGGCGATCGTCAGGAAAGTTCGTTGACGCCAGATGTCCTGGCATGTGCTGAACAGCAAATTCCTGGCTCAGGGCGGCGCTTAGCGCCGCGTGTCCTTCCTCATAGAAGCCAGTGAAGAAGTGATTAAAGCCTTTTACATGAGTGCCAGTACTCATCCACGATTCACCGACGAGTAGCACGGCAGGTCTGTCGCGCATCTTCCCTCTCCCATCTGGCGACTTGCGCTGACAATGGCCTGATCAGCCAGCCACATAGAGTGCGATGGCTGCCTGGCCAACCTTCGGTTTGTTGTGCAAAACGACGCAAGCCTGGCGCTGACAACGTTGTCAGCCAAGCGGCAGCGCCAGTTGCGCCGATTCTCTTATGTTGAATTTGGGGGAAAGTTTGATTGTTACTGGCTCAGCGGGGGCACGTTGATCGATGCGCCGCATCAAGAGATCGGCTGCCGTGAACGCCAACATCTGGATTGGCTGTTCCACCGTGGTCAGCGGCGGTACAAGAATTCGCGCAAAGGGAAATTCATCAAAACCTACGACTGCCATATCGTCGGGTATGTGGATGTGGTTGTCATGCAATGCCCGCAGCGCGCCCATGGTCATGTCTACATTCGTGACGAACAAGGCGTTTGGGCGGGGCGACAGTTTCAGCAGGCGCACCACTGCATCGTAACCATTCTGTTCGAGGAAGTCCTCCGTCTGTACGTATTCAGACCGAACGGAGATTTCTCCATTACGCAGGGCAGCGACATACCCATCCAGCCGTTCCTTGCCCGTACTGTGTGTCTTGGGACCAGAAATGATGGCGATGTTGCGGTAACCTTGACGAACCAACAGGCTTACTGCCTCATAGGCGCCGCGGTAATTGTCGGTTTGAACAAGGTCGCACTGCATTTCCTCGCTGTGACGATCGACTTGTACGACAGGGAGCTTTTTGCGCAGGACCAGTTCGGGCAATGTCGAGTTCATGGCAACCGGCGCAATCAGAATGCCGGCCACGTTTTTGTCGGCCAATATTTCCAGAACTTCATTCTCTCGCTCGAGATCATAGTTGCTGCTGCAGAGCAGCACATTGTAACCATGATCTGCGGCTGCCTGCTCGATGCTTTCTATCAGTACCGCGAAGAAGGGACTGGCAATATTGGGTACGACCACGCCAATGAGTCTCGACTTCGATTGAAGCGCCCGGTACCGCTCCAATGGATAGCCCAACTTCTCCGCGGTGGCAATAATCTGCTCAATCAAAGCAGGGTCTGCAGCAGTCTTCCCCGACAATGCTCGTGACACCGTAGAGGTCGATACCCCAACAGCCCGCGCAATATCATCCAGCTTGACAGACATAGTTGCTAAGACCAGCCATGATTGACCACGCTCGAGAAAACGACGAAGGCAACCTGATGCCAGAGTGAGAGGTGACAACCCACGCTTTCGCTACGGTGCGAGGCATGGTTACTCTTTACAGTCTAGCACTCATGATTGCGCAAGTCAATGTGCAACTTGCACCATAATGTGCGCAACGAATCTGGCGGGGACAGCCAGCCGTTCTCCTGCCTGACGCTTCGAACCCTATTCTTGGCGGGGTGGCTCCCCACTGCGCAAACCCAACCGCCGAATGTTCTCAAAAAGAAACCAGTTGTTGTGAAATAATGAGAAAATCTATTGACTACATTGTTTGTTTGCGTTACGATGAGTGTGCCGGATCAAAATCATACTTGTCAGGGCCGTAACGAAGTTGGTCTGCGGTAAACGGGCAAGATCGACGTGACCGCGCCTGTATACCTCGCCCTTCATCCAATCCCGTGCAAATTCACTTATGTGACTTGGAGAAACTTGTGGAACGCGTAGCAAAAGCTATCAAGCAGGATGTCATTAGATTTGCAAAACAGGCCGCGGCAGCCGGACTCATGCCCAATACCCAAGGCAACGTCAGCGCCCGGGATCCCCAGACCGGCTACATTGCCATCACACCGCACGACTACCCGTACGATGTGATGACCGAGGACGACATCGTGATCGTCGACGAGCATGCTCACCCAGTCGCCGGCCGGCTCGCGCCTTCTGGCGAGGCGTCCGTCCATTGCGCCGTGTACCGGGCACGTCCGGATGTCCACGGCATCGTCCATACCGAGCCCATCTATACCAATTGCTTTGGCGCCCTTGGCATGGCGATTGAGCCGGTCGCGGTCAGCCTGATTGTCGATCTCGGCGGCGCGGTGCCTGTCATGCCTTTCATGCCCAGCGGATCCGACGAGTTCGGCCAAAGGATGTTGGAGGTGATGGGTGACAAGCAGGGCGTAGTGTGGGGTAACCACGGCCTGCTGACCATTGGCGTGACTGTGGAGCAGGCGTACCGGCGCACTGTCATCGTCGAGAGTGTGGCCCAGATCTACCATCTCTGTCTCACGATCGGGAAACCTGTCGTGTTGAAGCCAGAAATGTTGAAAGCAGCTATTGCCTGAACCGTTCAGCTCCCCGGCGCTTCCGTTCGACCGTTACATATCACCAACACCTTCGTTCCCAGTCTAAAGGAGGAGAATTATGCGCGTTTCTCGAAACAGGTTCGTCGTGGTATTCGTGGCCTGCGGGCTTATTTTGAGCCTCATCTTGTCTGCCTGTGCAGGCGCCCCCATGGCGCCGGCCACCACAGCCGGAGAGGCAGAGGCTGGCGCGGCACAGACTGTGGTTACCTTCCGGTCCTGGAGCCCGATTCAGGAGACAACCGCCAAGATGATTGCCGCATTTGAGGCAGCGAATCCGGATATCAAGATCGAGCCAAACATCACGAACTATCCGGAATATCTGATCGATCTCAAGACGAAGGCGGCCTCCGGCGATATGCCCGACATCATCGGCCTGGAGCCGGGCGCGCTGACGCAGGAATACCGGGACTTTCTGATGCCGCTGCAGGATTGTGCGGTGAAGAGCTGGGGCGAAAACTGGCAGGATGCGTTCTATCCGATCGGCATCGACCAGGCCCGGCTGGGCAATCCCGCGGGCGACGAGAACTTCTACGGTCTGCCCATGCTGGACCAGACAATCAACCTCTGGTACACCGTGCCCATCTTCGAGCAGGCCGGCGTAGAGCCCCCCGAGACCTATGACGAGATGCTGAGTCTGGCCCAGATGTTCAACGAGCAAGGCATTGCGCCCCTTATGGTTGGGGCGGGCGATGGCTGGCTGCGCCGTGACATCTACATGCAGCTTATCCACAATATCGCACCTGGTCTGATCTACAAGGCCGAAGTCGGCGAGGCGAGTTTCACTGACCCAGAGTTCGTTGAGGCCATGACCTGGTGGAAGCGACTGTTCGACGACCAGATCATTCAGCCCGGTGCCTTGGGGTTGAGTGCCTATCCCGACTCCATGGAGCTCATTGAGTCCGGCCAGGCCGCCATGTTCCCCATGGGCGCCTGGTGGCAGCAGCAGGCCACGCGGCCCAATCCTCCCGAGCTGTCCCAGGGCTTCCAGGGCTACGCGCCGTTCCTCTTCCCCGATGTGACGGGAGCGGGCCGTCCTGAGGATCCGTTGGGCGGTATCGACGTCATGCTTGGCGTGACCAAATCTGCCAAGGATCCAGATGCGGCTTGCCGCGTGCTGGCTGACTTCATCTCTGGTGACGCCGCCCAGGAGCTGATCAACACGTTCAATGACCTGCCTGCAGTCAGAGGCATGGAGCCCGCCGCGTTCGAGACCGACCACCAACGGGAGGTCTGGCGCTTGCTTACAGAAGATTGGATGCCCAAGGTGCAGTATGCGCGCCAGTTGCGCGATCCCAACGTGAAGCAGGCGCTGGAAGATGCCCTGGCCGCGGTTGCCGCGGGCGAGATGACGCCAGAACAGGGCATGCAGTTGGTTCAGGACGCCTGGACGCCGCCACAATAGAGTGACGGCCATGCGTATGGGATGTGTGAGGCACTGTGCCTCACACATCCCTCCCTACATGCTGCCGCGCGGTACCGCCAATTTCCCTTCTTTGAGCTGAGCCATGAAGCCAGGAGCCAAGCAACAGGGCATAGTGTTCATTGCGCCTGCCCTGATTCTCTTCTTCGTATTTGTCCTCTATCCAGTCGTCTATATCTTCCAAGCCAGCACGCTGGAATGGACCGGAATCTCGCAGGGCACCTTTGTGGGGCTTGACAATTACATCGAGCTCTTTACGGCCGACCGCGTGTTCTGGATCACCATCCGCAATTCTGTGTATTGGGCCTTTCTCACCATCTTCCCCCAGATGATCCTAGGCTTCGCCTTGGCCATGCTGCTCAATACGCAGGTCGTGGGGCGTAACATCTATCGGGCTATCTTCTATCTGCCGGCTATCGTCTCTCCGGTCGTGATCTCCATCATCTGGCGACGCATTTACAACCCGTTTGGCGGCTTTCTGGCCGACCTGGGCAAAGCGACCGGCATGACGTGGCTGGCGCAGCCCTACCTGGCCGCGCCCCAGATTGCGATCTTTGCCTGTATTGCCGTGAATGTTTGGGAATGGACCGGCTTTTCCATGCTGCTCTATCTCGCCGGTCTGCAGGGCATATCGGGTGAGGTACTAGACGCGGCGTCGGTTGATGGCGTCAATCGCTGGCAGCGCATACGCCACATCGTTTGGCCCATGTTGCGCCATGTTCACCTGACGCTGATTCTCCTGGGCATCATTGGCACCCTGCAGACATTTGCCCTGATCTTTATGATGACCAAAGGCGGGCCGAACCACGCGTCGGAGATGCTACCCACGTACATATTCCAGAAAGCGTTTGTGTTGCAGAGCATGGGTTACGCATCGGCCGTCTCGGTTGTGCTGCTCATGATTGCCTTGATCATGAGTATCATTCTGGTCAGGGTCTTCGGCGCACGTTTCGCCCTTTCACAATAAGCGAGGAGCGGATCTCATGGTCACAGGTTCTCAGCGCAGAAAACTGTTCAATCGTGCCGTGGTACAGACCTTATTGACGGTCTGGGCGTTCATCTGGCTGATTCCGATCTTCATGATGATCACAGTTTCGCTCATGCCGCCGGACCAACGAGCGCCCGCGTTGGGCGGGTTGATCGTCGAACGACCTAGCCCCTACTACTATCAACTGGTCTGGCAGGACAATCCCCTGCCGCTCTATTTCTTCAACAGCCTGCTCATTACCGTCACCTCGGTCCTGCTCGTGGTCGCGGCCGCGGCGCTGGGCGCCTACGGCTTTTCGCGGCTCAGAATTCCAGCCAAGAACGCGTGGTACTACCTGCTGCTGGTCACTTTGATGCTTCCCATCCCGACCCTAATGATACCCTTGCTCCAGATTGCGCGGACCTTTGGTATCTATGACAACTATCTCGGCCTGATCCTCCCCTATACGGCGCTGGGCATTCCGTTTGCCATCGTGATTCTGCGAAGCTTTTTCGACAGCTTTCCCGTCGAAATCGAGGAAGCAGCCTACCTGGACGGTTGTTCGCCCCTTGGGGTCTTCTGGTACATCATGTTGCCGCTCAGCCTGCCGGCCCTGGCGGTTGTCGTGATTTGGCAGTTCATGATCTCCTTCAACGAGTTCATCCTCGCGCTCATCGTGATGCAGACCAACACGCTGAAACCGCTCACGTTGGTGCCTCTCATCTACAGCGGCGTGTACATGGCGCAGCCGGGCGCCATGTTTGCCATTCTCGCCATTATGACG
>JACFMY010000061.1:0-6602 GCA_019455155.1 Caldilineaceae bacterium | reverse complement strand
TGCCGGTCGTTGCCGTGTATCTCCTCATGCAGCGATACATCGTGAGCGGACTAACCGCAGGCGCTGTGCGTGGCTAGTCTGCGCGCAGGTTTTGCGTGTCTGCTGCACGCCTACTACCTGTCCACCGAAACTGAGGTTCCAATATGAGCATTATGGGCATCGATGTCGGCACCACTGGCTGCAAAGTGGTTGCCTTCTCGGCCGGCGGTACAGTGCTTGCCCGCGCCTATGCCGAGTACCCATTGCTGACCAGCCAGGAGGGATGGGCCGAGCTCGATCCCAATGAGGTGTGGTCCAACCTGTGTGACACGATCAGGCAGGTCAATGCCCAGGTAGGCGGCGACCCGGTCGAGGCCCTTGCGGTCTCCGCCCAGGGTGAGGCGGTCATTGCCGTGGCCGAGAACGGCGAGGTGCTAGATCGGAGTCCTGTCAGCTTCGATGTACGGGCACGGGCGCAGGCGGCGCGGCTGCGTGATGAAATGGGTGAGGAACAAGTCTATCACCTGTCTGGGCAGCCCATCCATCCCATGTATTCGCTCTTGAAAATCGTATGGTGGCAGCAACAACGGCCGGAAGTCTTTGCCCGGACATGGAGATTCCTCTGTTATGGCGATTTCGTGGCCTTCAAGCTGGGCGTGACCCCGACCATTGACTACACCATGGCCGCGCGTATGCTGGCGTTCAATATCCGTACTTACGAGTGGTCGCCCGAGTTGTTGGCCTGGGCTGGCCTCAGCGCGGACCGGTTGCCCGCATTGGCGCCGAGCGGTACGCCGATTGGAGAGATTTCCATTCCCATTGCCCAGGAGCTGGGTTTCCAGCGGCCGGTGACTGTTGTCACGGGTGGCCACGACCAGCCCTGTGGCGCCTTGGGCGCAGGCGTCCTTGAGACGGGGGAAGCCATGTACGCCATTGGCACCACTGAATGTATTGCGCCCATCTTTGCCACGCCCAAAGCGACCCTGTGGGGGGACAGATTTCCCTGCTACCCGCACGTCCTCGCGGACCGCTACATCACGCTGGCCGGGAACTTTACGGGCGGCGCTTTGCTGCGCTGGTATCGCGATCAGCTAGGCGCCGCGGAGCGCGCGGTTGCCGCAGAAACGGGCCAGGATGTCTATGACGTCATGATTGCCCAGGTATCAGAGAGGCCAAGCCACCTGTTCGTGCTGCCCCATTTTGCCGGCACAGGTTCTCCCTTCCATGATCCGGACGCCAAAGGGGCCATCTTTGGCTTGACCTTCGACACACGGCGCGAGGACATTGTGAAGGCGTTGCTCGAAGGTATCACCTTTGAGCTGGCGCTGAATCTCCAACACCTGCGCAGGGCTGGCATTGAAATCGACCTGCTGCGCGCGATTGGCGGCGGCGCGCGCTCTACCACATGGATGCAGATGAAGGCTGATATTATGGGCATCCCGGTCATCGTGCCGCAGGTCGCGGATGCCACGTGTCTTGGGGCGGCACTCTTGGCTGGATTGGGAAAGGGCATTTATACTTCCGCAGATGAGGCGGTCGGAGCGACTGTTCGCGAGGCGAAGCGATACGTACCTGACGAGCACAGGGCGGCATTCTACGCTGAGCGCTTACGGGTATATGAACAGCTGTATCCAGCCGTGAGCGCCATCAGTCCTTATATGTAGTGTTACCTGCCTATGGCAAATCGAACCAACCGTACCGTACGCGATCTGCTGCCTTCCGAGCGACGAGAACAGATCTACAACGAAATCGTCAAGCGGCATACCGTAACCATCGCCGAACTGGCCCAGTTGTTCAGCGTCTCTGAAATGACTATCCGCCGCGATCTCCAGGCGATTGAGAAGACTGGCTTGATCGAGGCGGTATTTGGCGGTGCGGTGGCGGCCGCTGCCAGCCCCTTTGAGTTGTCGTTCGCTCAGCGCGAGATGATGGAAGTGGAGGCCAAGCGCGCGATCGGCTATGCGGCCGCACAGCTGGTGGCGGACGGCGACACCATCGCCCTGGACGGCAGCACCACGACTCTACAGCTGGCCAGGAACCTGCGCAACCGCGAGAACCTCACCGTTTTTACCAACGGCATCAAAGTGGCGGCTGAACTGGGCCATCGCAATGGCATTCGCCTGATCATGACCGGCGGCGAGCTCTATCATTCCGTGAGCCTGGTCGGCACCTTTGCGCGCCAGACAGTTGAACGAATTCGCGTCGACAAGCTTTTCTTTTCGGTGACGGGGATTACGGAGGAAATGGGGCTAAGCGGACCGAGCGACCTGGATGCAGAGATCAAGGCCGCGATGATTCGGGCGGCAGACACAGTCGTGCTGCTGGCAGACCACACCAAGTTTGGCCGGAAATCCTATGTACGTGTCGCCCAGCTGGATGAAGTTGACGTCATCGTTACGGACAACAAAGTGAATCCTGAGCACGTGAAGCGCCTCGAACAAGAGGGTATTCGCGTCATCGTTTCGGCGCCGGCTGCCTAGCCTACCGGCGCACCGCTGTTCCTCCTAGCCCACCATGATGTTCCGCCTCCGCTGCCGCTTGCACGGATCCACCCCACATACTAAAGAGCTTACTGCTTCACAATGAGCTCGTGGCCCAAGCCGGTCAGACAGCGCACTCCTTCTTCTGTGACCACGACGATATCCTCGACACGAACGCCGAACTTGCCCGGCAGATAGATGCCCGGTTCGATTGAGAAGACCATGCCCGGTTCGAGCACGGTATCGCTGGTGGCTGAGATCCAGGGTGGCTCGTGTTCTTCGATTCCCAGACCGTGGCCCGTGCGATGGAAAAAACGATCGCCGTAGCCGGCCGCGTCGATGGGCTCCCGTGTCGCCCGGTCGACCGCGCTGGCTGTCACGCCTGGCCTGACCGCCGCACGGCCGCGCTCGTTTGCAGTGCGCACGAGCTCATAGATCTCCAGGACCTCGGGATCGGGTTCGCCCAGGTGCACGACCCGGGTAATGTCGGATTTGTATCCATCCAGCGTCGCGCCAATGTCAATGATAATGGTGTCGCCCACACGCAACGTACGGCCACCGCTGTGGTGGTGGGGAAACGCTCCATTGGGGCCTGAGCCGACAATTGTGAAGTCCACCTGTTCGGCGCCGTCACGGCGGAAGGATTGCACAATTGCCTCGGCTACCTCGCGCTCGCTCACACCGGGCCGGCACGCGTCGACGCCGGCCAGCAGGGCCCGATCCGCTTGGGCGGCCGCGCGTGCCAGCGCCTCGATTTCGAGCGCTGACTTGCGCATGCGGAGTGACGCCAGCAGGGCATCGCCTGTTACGGTGCGCTGCGGCCGCGCCATCTCTTGTAGCAGCAGCAGATGGCGCGCCTGCATCGTATCGTCGACAGCAAGCGTCGTGCTCTGCTCGACGCCAAGCTCGTCCAATGCCTGTATCAGGGCATGATCTGGTCCGCTCTCGTCGGTCCAGCGTAGCGCTTGCAGGCCAGTATGGCTCTCCACCTGGCCGGCGTTGAGATGGGGCACGACGAGGCGGACGGCATCCCTGCCCACCAAGAGCGCGCAGAAGCGCTCGTCATACTTGGGTGTGAAGCCCAACAGATAGCGCATATTGTGTGTCGGGGCGACGACCAGCAGGTCGGCGGCGCCGTGGCCAAGCTGCGCCTGCACGCGCGCCAGGCGTTGTTGGTATTCTTCTGAAAGCTTCATGGGCCCAATCTCTCTTCTTTACGTGGCACCCAGTCGTGCACTTCGATCGCCAGGCTGCGACGTGATATCACGCGCTCGCAGCGTCTGCCACCATATAGGCATAGTCACCCGGATGTACCTTGGTAATGGCCGGGCGTAACAGAATCATCAAGTTCTGCGCGTACGGCGCCCGGATCTCCTCGAGCACGTCGAAGGTATAAGGGCTGACCACCGTGCCCAACAAGGTGTCGCGGGGCACGACGGTGCCGATATCTTCGAACTTGACCCCCGGATAGAGGAGCCCACCCTTGTGGGGCCTGATGACACTCATCTCCGTTACCACGGTCTGCTGTTCCGGCACTTCCGGCGTACCCGGCAGCATGTTGAGGTACTTAAGGACGTTATAGATGCCGCGCACCCCGCGCGCAAGATACAGGTCGTTTTCGAGCATGCCGCCACCCATTTCGACGACAACGCAGGCGACGTTGTGGTCCTGCGCGACCCCCGTCAGCGTGCCCGTATAGGGATGGGCAGGGCGATAGAGAGCAGGAAAGCCAAAGGCGCGCGACATGCCTTCGTCATTCTGGATATAGACGTAGTCAACGATGGGCTGGGCGCCGCCCGCGTGGAGGTCGATCAGATACTCGATCTCGGGCAAGAACTGCTCGCACACGACCGCTGCCAGCTGCTCGGTCAGCCAGCCGTGAGGGTCGCCGGGGAAGACGCGGTTCAAGTTGAGCATGTCGGTCGTGGTGTGGCGCGTCTGTGTCTCAATCGCCAGTGGATTGACGACAGGGAGCGCAATCACCGTACCCTTGAGCTGCCCAGGGTCAAGCTGCTGCACGACCTCGCGCACAACCGCGAGGGGCAGATACTCGTCGCCGTGAATCCCGGCGGTGATGCCCAGGGTAGGT
Source organism: Caldilineaceae bacterium (assembly GCA_019455155.1). Classification (GTDB taxonomy): domain Bacteria; phylum Chloroflexota; class Anaerolineae; order Caldilineales; family Caldilineaceae; genus JACFMY01. Next base: position 2,054 of record JACFMY010000061.1, on the reverse strand, counting down.
CCGGGTTGGCTGCCTGTGACTATATGGACAGGAATGCGCAGCTCCATCCCGCTTGCCAGTGTGGTGACCGGCAGCCAGGTGAAACGCTTGCCTGGTGAATCTGACTTCAACATACATAGGCTCCTTTTGGCTGTGTTGCTGTTTATTCTTCGGTTTGCGCGGCAGCTGCCAGCCCGCGGTCCATTGCTTCGGCCAATGCCTCAAGCGTCGCGTCGTTGTGCGCCACGCTAATGGCATGGTGAAGCAGGTAATTCGGCGACACCAGAAAACCTGACTCTGCCAACACATCAACGAACGCACTGTAGCGCTGGCTACTTGCCCGCGCGGCTTGCCGGTAGGTGCGCACCGGCTCGCCAGTGAAGTACCAGTGGATGTGCCCGCCACAGCCCTGCATCTGTGCCGGCACGCCATGTCGCTTTGCGGATGCCGCAAAGGCCTCGATGAGTGCGTGCGTCCTGGTCTGGAGAAGGGCCACGGCTTCACCGCTGGCCAGCTCTTGCAGGCTCGCTTCCACAGCCGCCATGACCACCGCGTGGCCGTTGAAGGTACCTACAAAGGCAGCGTTGCCGGGGCCCGGCGCCGATTGCTCCATGAATGCCGCTTTGCCTGCCACGGCAGCCACTGGATAGCCATTGCCCAATGCTTTGCCAAAGAGGGCCAGGTCAGCCTGAATGTTGTAGTAGCTTTGGGCGCCGCCCAGGGCCAGGCGAAAGCCAGTCAGCAACTCGTCGAATACCAGTACCGTGCCTGTTTTGTCGGCGAAGTCGCGCAGCATGAGCAGGTACTCGCGTTCAGCCGGAATAAAGCCCGCGTCGATCAACGTTGGCTCTACGAGAATCGCGGCCAGCTCGGAAGCATGCTGGCTTAGCAACGCCTCAGTTGCAGCCAGATCGTTGAGTGGCAGCACCAGCGTCTCACGGACAATCTTGGGATCGAGACCACCGGTGCCGGGCAGCGCCACGGGCGCGCCATCGGGACCTGCCAGGGCCAGATTTGGCCATGTACTGACGAAGACCGGATCCGCCCAGCCATGATACGCTCCTTCGACCTTGGCAATCTTGCGCCTCCCTGTGTAGGCTCGCGCCATCTGGAGCACATGTAACAGCGCTTCCGTACCTGTGTTCGTAAAGCGCACCTGCTCGGCAGCGGGTACGAGCTTGACAAAGAGCTCCGCCGCGCGTACTGCAATTTCGCTCTCCAGGCCTGTCGTCAACCCTGACTGCAGTGTACGGGCAACTGCTTCCTGCACCGCGGCATGGTTGTGTCCCAGGAGGATGGCGCCATTGCCCATGCCAAGATCGATGTAGCGGTGCCCATCCACGTCCCAAACAAAAGGGCCATCGGCGCGCTGGAAATAGAGCGGGTAGGGCTTACGGGCCCGCGAGTTGGAATGGACGCCCGCGGTTGTGACCCGCACCGCTCGTTCATATAGGGCGTGTGACTGCGTAGTTGTCATGTGAATTCACCGATTAGGTTCATCTACGAACCCTAAATTCTCAATCATGTCCAATATGCGGCAAGCGTGGCTGGCGTATGCATATGGTGGTAGAGATAGTCCCAAAAGGCCGATCGCCTGGCCGGCGACACGCGCTGCCAGAGCTCATGGACCGCCATATCGCCATACCAGTAGGCAAAGATAAACGGCGCGCGCAGCGGGTGCGTCAGAAATGCCACGCGAGATTCCGCCCAGGCTCGGGGCTTAAAACAGCTTTCCATAAGATAGGTGACGGCATCGTCCGGAGAATGTCCTTCGCCATGGATCATCCATGCGGCGTTGATGCGTGCCGCAGAGCGCAGCCGGTTCAGTGCCAACGCCAGTACATCCGCCGGCTCCTCAACCCACGCCAGGAAGTCGATGCCGTTTTCCGCGATCCCCTCAAAGAGCGCGCTGCTGGCCGAGCTGGTGACTACCAACGCCGCGTCCAGGGGCATCTCGCCTCGCCCTACCTTGTCTTCGCGGATCGCCAGATGAAGGAAATGTCCTGGATAGCCTTCATGGCAGGCGAGATGCTTTAGGGCAGACATGGTATAGCCATAGTCCAGGTTCAAGATCA
>JACFMY010000060.1 GCA_019455155.1 Caldilineaceae bacterium | reverse complement strand
AGGGGCGCCGGATCGCACAAGGGCGGTTGGCTGAAATCTTTGGTGAGGCAGCCCTGGATGCCGACCGCTTCAGCCGTATTGTGGGTTTTCAGCGGGCGGCCGAGCAAGAGGAAGCCACGATCGACGAGCAGACGCGCCAGGTTTTGGAGTGGTATACCGCGGGCGTCAACGCCTATCTGGAGAGCCGCCCGGGGCAAACCAGCGCCGAGCACAACTTGCTGCGCGTAGCTGCCGAGCCATGGCGTGTCGTCGACACATTGGCCTATGCCAGGGTCGTCAGCTGGAGCCAGAGCCAGAACTGGGAGAGCGAGCTAGCGCGCCTGCGCTTGCTCCAACAGCTTGATGTCTACACTGCTGCCGATCTGGAGCCGGAATATCAGGAAAAGCATCCGATCATCTCCGAGGCTGTGGGTAGCGCCGAACAGACGCGGCTCGTAAGCACGGCTGGTTTGCTGTTGGGACAGTACGAGAACGTGCGCCAATGGCTGGGCGCCGAGGCAGTTGGTCAGGGGAGCAACAGCTGGGTGCTGGCGCCCAAGCGTAGCCTGAACCGGCGTGCGTTGCTGTGCGCCGACCCCCACCTCAATGTACAGCTGCCGGCCACGGTCTACGAAGTTCATCTTAGCGGTCCCAAAACGGAAGTCGCTGGCGCGACCTATCCGGGGCTGCCCGGCGTCCTGCATGGCCATAACGCCCACATTGCCTGGGGATTGACCAATGCCCAGGTAGATACCCAGGATCTCTTCATAGAACGGCCCCATCCTGAAGACCCAACTCGTTTTGAGTATCAAGGCCAGTGGGAGCAGGCCAGCGTGGTCGAGGAGACGATCCGGGTGCGCAGGAGACAGCCCCACGTGGAGCGCGTCGTTATCACACGCCACGGCCCGCTGATCACCGGCCTGATCCGCCCCGCCCGGTCGCGGCCGCAAAGTGAGCTGCCGCCGGTGCACACCATTCCCCTGGCACTTCGCTGGACAGGACACGCGCCCGGTACTGCCCTGCGCGCGCTGCTTGAGCTGCACCAGGCAGAAGACTGGGACCAATTCAATGGGGCGTTGGCCAACTGGTCGGCGGCCCCGCAAAACGTGACCTTCGCCGATACCCGCGGTAACATAGGCTATACCCTGGCCGGCCGCATCCCCATTCGGGAAATGAATCTGGGTCTACTGCCGGCTCCTGGCTGGGACGGCATGCACGAGTGGGGCGGGTGGATCCCCCATAACAAACTGCCAAGGCTCTACAATCCTGAGTCCGGCATGATCGTCACAGCCAACAACAAGATCGTAGGCGACGAATACCCGTACTTTCTGGGCGTCGAGTTCGATCCAGGCTGGCGCGCCGCGCGCATCGAAGAGATGCTGGCCGAGAAGGATCGCTATACGATCCGTGACATGGAAGAGATCCAGCAAGATAACTTGAGCAAGTTTGCCCAAGCCTTTACTCCCTGGTTTACACTGCTTTACAGCGACGATCCCTGGGAGAAGGTGGCTCTGCAAGCCCTGCGCAAATGGAACTTTCGCATGGACGGCGACAGCGCAGCCGGCCTGATCTTCCACCACCTCGTGGCCAATCTCATGGAGATAGTCTATGGGGACAAGCTCGGCCCGGCGCGGGAGGGGTATTTGGGCGTCTCCCAGGCGCCCCTGTTTACGCAGCACGGCTTCACCCTGCGCGCCGAGACAAAGCTGCTGGAACTGATCAACGCGCACGAGGAGTCATTCTGGTATGCTGACGTGGCTCATGGCCGCCAGCGCGCGCGCGATGAACTGCTGCAAGAGACGCTCACGCGCACGATGAAGACAATCCGCCGGGTCTATGGCGATTCCATGTTACGCTGGGCATGGGGCAAGGCCCATCAGGTACGGTTTACCCATCCCCTAGGCAGCGCGCGGCTGTTGGGTGCGCTCTTCAACCGGGGACCGTTGCCCGTTGGCGGCGACGCCACGACACCGAACCAGTCCCGTGTAGCGTTCAAGCTGCCGCCGGGCCTTGTCCAGGTGATTCCCGCCTACCGCCAGATCTATGAGGTGGGGTCCTGGGATCGCGGCGAGAGCGTACTGGCAGGCGGCCAGTCAGGCCATGCCCTAAGCCGCCTCTACGATGACCAGATCGTTATGTGGCGCGAGGGCGTCTACCATCCCACGCCGTGGAGCCGGGAAGCGGTGGAGAAGGCTACTGTGTACCAGCTGGCGCTGCAGCCATAGGGGCGCTACCTGCCGCCTGTTTGACCGGGCACCGTTCGCGACGTATGCTCTGGGTACCGAAACGACATTTCCGCGCGTCAAGTATGCGCGCCAATCCAAATCGCTGATTCAACATGCAAACGAGCCAATACCCTGCGACCGCCGCCCGGCATCCCTTTGTCAGCCGTCCCCACCGCACTGTACTGGCGCTTTCGGTGCCTGTGCTCGTTTCCCTCATAGCTGAACCCTTGACAGGGTTGGTCGACACAGCGTTCGTGGCGCAGTTGGGTGCCGTACCGCTGGCTGCGCTGGGGGTCGGCACCGCGGCGCTTACCAGTATCTTCTGGATCTTCAACTTTTTGGGCATTGGCTCCCAGACAGAAGTGGCCCAAGCCCTTGGGCGCGAACGGCCCGAACGCGCGGCGCGTGTGGCTGGCCTTGCTTTCGTGCTCAGCCTGCTCTTTGGCGGCGCGCTGATCTTGGTAGGCTACCCGGCTGCGGGCTGGATCAGCGGCCTGTTGGGTGCGGACGGCGTGGTGCGAGACAATGCTGTTGCCTATATGAACGTCCGGCTGCTGGGCGCACCGGCTGTGCTTGCGCTCCTGTCGGCCTTTGGCGTGTTGCGCGGCCAGCAGGATATGCGCACGCCGCTCTGGATCGCGGTGGCGTTGAACGCCTTGAACATCGTCCTGGATGCGCTCCTTGTGCGCGGCTGGGGGCCCATCCCCGCGTTTGGGGTGGCTGGTGTCGCGGCTGCCAGCACTGTCTCCCAGTGGGCTGGCGCGCTGTGGGCGGTGACGCTGGTGTTGCGACGGCTCGGCTGGCCGCACGCGCTGCGCGTGCGCGAGGCAGGCAGGCTGCTCCGTGTCGGCGGCGATCTCTTTCTTCGCACGGGGTTGCTGACCTTTTTCCTGCTTCTGGCCACACGCACGGCGACCCTGCTTGGGCCTGAAAGCGGCGCGGCGCACCAGGCCATTCGCCAGTTCTGGATCTTTGCTGCCCTGGGCCTGGATGCCCTGGCCATTACGGCACAGAGCCTGGTTGGTTTCTTTATCGGTGCAGGTTGGGTTGTGCAAGCTCGGCGCGTGGCGGCCGTCGCGAGCCTATGGGGCATTCTCTTGGGGGTGCTCCTGGGGTCAGTCATGTGGTTTGGCCGCACGTGGATTGCTGCCCTGTTGGTGCCGGCCAGCGCGCAGCCAGTCTTCTTCTCTGCCTGGCTGTTGGCGGCTGTCATCCAGCCTGTGAACGCCCTGGCCTTTGTCACCGATGGCATTCACTGGGGAACGGGCGATTTCCGGTATTTGCGCAACGTCATGGTTGTTGCCACGGGCGCTGGCGCCGTGGCGTTGCTGGTGCTCGAGGGAAGCGGCGCGGCCACCCTGTTTGGTGTGTGGCTGATCTCGAACCTGTGGATCGCCGTACGCTCGACCTTTGGCGTGCTGCGCGTCTGGCCGGCTATTGGTGACTCGCCCTTTCGCGTGGTGCTTCCTGCCCGGTCGGTGGGTGCCATCGGGCGTTGAGAGCGCATGTACAGGCGCTGCGCGCGTCTTTTGGAACCAGTTGGGGAGGCGACTATGGACATACTGGCTAAGCCTGAATTTGCCGGCCGTCGTGTGGTGGTGGTTCATCACGATGACCTGGGCGTCTCGCACGCGGCGAATGTCGCCCATCGTGCGCTCACGCGGTTTCCTAGTGGCTCGATTATGATGACTACGGCCTGGGCTGCCGAGTGGGCGGGGGACACGGACCACGATCTAGGGGTCCATCTGACCCTGACCAGCGAATGGAAGAGCCCGCGCTACCGGCCTATCACGTGTGGCCCCAGCCTGCGCGATAGCCGGGGCTACTTATGGCCGACCGTTGAGGAAGCCTGGGCCAAGATTGTGGCTGCCGAAGCTGAGGCCGAAATGTGCGCCCAGATCGAGGCCGCGCTGGCGCTCGATATCGACGTAACGCACATCGATGCCCATATGGGTGTTGTGCTGCGGCCCGATCTGGCCGAGATCTATCACCGGCTGGCCCGGGAATACCGGATCCTTGCCTTTCTGCCCGATCCGGTGGCGTTGGGCCATATGCAACTGCCAGCGACGGTTGCCGCGACGCTTCAGAGTATGACCCGGGCCTCATCGCTGCCCAAGTTCCGCCCAGTGGACGGCTACAGCGGCCCCCCCAATACCCGCGCGGATTGGCTGTCCGATATGTTGTCTGCGTTGGAGCCAGGGCTCTACCATTTCATCCACCACGCGGCGATTACCACCCCCGAAAGCCAGGCCTTTCCAGATTGGGAGACGCGGCAGGCTGATTTCGACGCTCTTCAGGCACGCGGGGTCAATGCAGTGCTGGACAAATGTGTGCTGACCACCTACCGGGAGCTGCGGGACATGCTGCGTGATGCGGGCGAGCTGTGAGGGCGCTGGCAACGCCCTTTCTGACAGGCTTATACCCGCGCCAGGTGGTATAATGGGTGCCATGCAATATGGCGCACACATCTATTTGTTTACAGACCGCTGGTCGGACAGCGCGTTGTGGATTCTGGATCGAGCCAGGGCTCTTGGCCTGGACCTTGTGGAGCTGTCGGTCGGCGATGACGTTGAGTTTACCCCGGCGCGCACGCGTGATCGGGCGGCGGCCATGGGGCTTACGCTCGTCATTGGCCCGGGAGGTCATTGGCCCCTGGAATGCGATCTTTCGGACGATGACGCGGCCAACCGCGCGCGGGGGCTGGCGTGGCACCAGCGGCAGGTCGACCTGGCCGCTGAGATCGGCGCAGTGGCCTACGCCGGCGCCCTCTACGGCCACCCAGGGGTTGTGAAGCGACGACGCCCACCAGCCGACGAGCTTCCCCGCACCGCAGCTGGTCTGCACGCGCTGGCCGACTACGCCGCGCGGCGCAACGTGAAGATTGTGCTCGAGCCCATGAGCCACTTCCGCACGCATCTGGTCAACACCCCAGCACAGCTCATGCAGCTCATTGACCAGGCGGATCACGAGAACCTGTACGCGCTTTTTGATACCTATCACCTGGTCACCGAGGTCCGCGACTACGGCGAAGCCATCCGCACCGTGGCCCCCCGCCTGTGGTGCGTCCATACCTGTGAGAACGACCGGGGTGTTCCCGGCGGCGGCCTCGTCCCATGGGACACGGTCTTCGACACACTGCACGCGATTGGTTTCGACGGCCCGTTGACCATGGAAACGTACAACTCCTCCCTCCACGACTTCGCCTATACGCGCGGTATGTTCCACAACGTCTGTCCTGACGGCGATGAATTCGTGCGCACAGGGCTGGCGTTCCTGCGCGGCCACGTGCGCGCCCGGTGGTAGGCGCAACCCTCAATGAGGCGCCATTAAGCCAGCAGCGTACGCAGCGCGTCGACCAACCGGGCCAGGTCGGCCTCCGTGTTATAGCCCTGTACGGAGATGCGGATGAAGTGGTGGCCATCCCAGGCGGTGCACGGCACTTCGATGCGGTGCTCGTTGTAGAGGCGCTGCTTCAAGCCCGGCAGGTCGTCCTGGAAAGGTATGGGCGCGATGGCCATCTGCTGGTAGAAGCCCCCGTCATGGGGATACGCGGCGGGCTGGCCGGTGATGTCGCCGATCTCCTCCAGTGTGGCGCGCAGCAGGCGGTGACAGTGCTCACGCACCGCGTCCCAGCCGTGCTGGTGTTGAAACTCGATCGCGGCCGGGACGCTCAGATAAGCTGAAAAGTCGAGCGTGCCTTGCCACTGCATGGCGCTGACGAAATCCGTCTCTTCGAAATGGGTGCGCTCAGGTCCATAGCCCCAGCTGACAACCAACGGCTCTAGCCACGCCTGCATTTCTTTGCGGGCCCAGAGAAAGCCCGCTCCTTTGGGTGCGCACAGCCATTTGTGCAGATTACCGGTGTAGATGTCCGCTCCCAACGCAGCCAGGTCCACCGGAATTTGGCCGGGGGCATGTGCGCCATCTACGACGGTAAGAATATTCGCGTCCCGTGCCCGCGCGCAGATCTCGGCCACGGGCAGGGTCAGCGCCGTGGGCGACGTAATATGGCTCAGGTAGATGACGCGAGTATAGGGCGTGACGCCCTGCCAGAAGGCGTCAACGATGGCCGCGGGCGTGGTTACGGGCAGCGAAATATGCTGGCGAATGTAGCGGGCGCCGCTCTTGCGGCATGCCAGTTCCCAGGCATTGCTACAGGCGCCATATTCATGGTTAGTGGCCAGAATCTCGTCGCCGGGCTGGAGAGCCAGCGAGCGGGCCACCAGGTTCACACCAAAGGTGGCGTTGTGCACAAAGACAAGGTCCTCGGGCGCGGCGTGTACGTAGGCCGCCAGCGCCTCGCGCGCCAGCCGGAGCTCTTTGACCAGCTGGCGTTGGAAAAAGTCGACGGGCTGCCGTTCCAGCCGCCGTTGCCACTCCTGGTAGGCAGCGAAGACAGGCTTAGGCGTCGCGCCAAAAGAACCATGGTTCAGAAAAACAATCTCAGGGTCAAGCTGAAAGTAGGCACGTAGATCGGTCATGGGAACGAAGGTGGTTCTACCAGTACATGGATGGATTAGCGAAAGTTATGAACGACGGATAGAGCGTAATGGTACAACGGGCAACGATGGACGAACAATATCCTCCAGTTGTAGAATTGCGACTCAAAGGTGAGGATAAGTCCTGCATATGGAGAAACATCGCCGCAAGTATGCGCTGGTGCCAGGTCTCAGACAACTGCTCAAAGGCAATCTGCCGCAGAGATGAAAAGTGCACGCTTGAGAACAGTGAAGTGAACGCATACTGGAGTGGGTGGTTGCCGCCGATTGGTGGCCAATGTGGTAAACTATAAGCTTGGATGTGACGCGGCAGCGTGATTCGAACCTGCCGCGTTTTGATCGGTATGTACAGGCGACGGGAGCGTGTCCCTTGTTTAGTAGGCTGTTTGGCAAAAAGCAGGAAGAGAAGACGCAGGACGAAATCAGGCTCGAAGAGAGCTTGAAGAAGACCCGGTCAGGTATTCTGGGCCGGATCGGCACCATCTTCCAGGAAAATGAGATCACCGAGGAGCTCTGGGATGAGCTGGAAGAGACGCTCATCATGGGCGACGTGGGGATGGCGACGACCCAGGAACTCCTCAGCGCCACCCGCGCGCGGGTGCAGCGCGAAAACATCAAGGCGGCCAGGGATGCCTATCTCGTGCTCAAACAAGAGATGGTCAAGCTGCTTGAGACCGATGAGCCGCTGCATATCGAAGAGCCGCGGATCTTAACGGTGGTGCTGGTGGTGGGCGTCAACGGCTCGGGCAAGACGACCAGCATCGGCAAGATGGCCCACTACTACAGGCAGCGAGGCCTGAAGGTTGTGCTGGGCGCCGCGGATACATTTCGCGCGGCAGCCATCGACCAGCTCAAGATCTGGGGTGACCGCGCCGGCGTCGATGTCATCGCCCACGAACCGGGCGCAGACCCGGGCGCGGTGATCTTCGACGCCATCCGTGCCAGCCAGGAGAGCCGTAAGGCCGATCTGCTTATTGTCGATACCGCCGGCCGCTTGCAGACCAAATTTAATCTGATGAAAGAGCTGGAAAAGGTGCGCGCGGTGGCCGGCAAACAAGTCCACAAGGCCCCGCACGAAACGCTCCTGGTGCTGGATGCCTCGACAGGCCAAAACGCCATTTCCCAGGCCAAGGCCTTCAAAGAGACGGCGGGCATCACAGGCCTGATCCTGACCAAGATCGACGGCACCAGCAAAGGTGGCGCCATTCTCAATGTCAAGCGCGAGCTGGGGGTGCCGGTTCGATTTGTGGGAACGGGCGAGAAGCTCGAAGACTTTGCCTACTTCGATCCCGTGGCCTTTGTCACCGGTCTTGTGGGTGAGTGATCGTACGGTAGCAAAGAGAACGGACGGCGGACCGTTATTCGCGCAGGGACCTGAGTCGATCTACATTGCCCGAGCATATTGAGAGAAGATATTCTGAGCAGCTTGCATAATCTATCCGTCATCCATTCTCTTTCCCTCCACTACCATGCTATCGTCACGCGGGGCACTCCAGACATTCATTGCAACCTTAGTCTTTTTCGTGGCATTTTACGTCCTGCTTGTGCCGCTGCCGCCTTATCTGGCGCGCATTGGGCTGGACGATTGGCAGATAGGGTTGGTTCTGGGTTCGTTTGGCGTGGCTGCGGTGCTGGGCCGGCCCCTGGCCGGGTAGGCCAGCGACCGTTTTGGCCGTCAGGCCGTTATGGTAGCCGGTGTGGTAAGCTTCATTGTCGGCCTGGCCGCCGTGCTGGTGACCACGCAGATGATCATGCTCATGGTCGCCCGGGTTCTGCAGGCGCTGGGTTACGTGCTGGTGACGACAGCGGCCACGGCGCGTATTACCGATCTGTCCGCGCCGGAAAAGCGGGGCGCCGCCATCGCCCAGTTTGGTATTGCGGCCAATCTGGCCATGACGTTAACGCCAGCCTCGACTGACGCTGCGTTGCGCATCTTGACCGACGTCCAGATCTTCATTGGGGCGATGGTTGTAGCGGCGGTGAGTGGAGCGTTGGCTCTAGGCTTTCGGGAGAGGGGGGAGAGCCGGGCCACGGCACAGGACCGCCGCCTGTGGATCCTACCTCCGGCGATTCGCCAGCCCTGGCTGGCGGCCGTGCTGCTCGGAGTCGGTTTTGGAGTGTGGCTCCAGTTTCTGCCCCTGCTGACCATACGGCGGGCGGTGGATGCCACAGGGCTCCTCTATGCGATCTACGGCGCATCCATTATCGTCACGCGGATCGTAAGCGGGCCCTGGCAAGATCGGGGGCGGGAGCGGCAGCTGCTGGTAGTTGGCTTTGCCGCTGTGAGTATTAGCCTGGGGCTCTTTGCCTTTACGCAGTCGTTGGCGTATTACATGGTGGCAACGGCATTGATGGCCGTCGGCGGCGGTCTCTTGCACCCGCTGCTCATGGCGCTGCATGTTCGCTATATGCCGGCTGAGCTGCGCGGGCGGGCAGTGTCCACCTTCTACCTGGGCTTTGATATGGGGAATGGGTTGGGTGTCTGGATCCTGGGCTTTGCCCTACAGTGGTGGGGGTTAACAGCCCTGTTCGGGCTAGCTATGGTGTCAGGGTTGCTCGGTCTGGCATTGTCATTGGTGCGTGCCAGCGGTTGGCAGATGCAGGTCCCGGGGCTTTCTGCCGATTCGCTGTAACGACGCGATCGCAACAGGGAATTACTTCGGGGTTATACTTAGAGCAAGAGGTAGATAGATATGAGCGAACTTGAAGCTCGTCTGAGCAAATTGGTTGAACGTGTCGACGCTATTCGGGGGCGTCTTTGACATCGCGGGAAAAGCAGAACGCATCGCGGCCATGGACGCCGAGACCGTTGCGCCGGGCTTTTGGGATGACCAACAGGCGGCGCAGAAGAAGATGCAGGAGCTGAGCCTCCTGCGCGAGGTAGTCGATACGTGGGATGCCCTGGGCGGCCGCGCCCATGATGCGCTCGAGCTGTGCGGTATGGCCGAGGACGATCCAGCTATGTTGACAGAGCTGGAAGGGGAAGCCGCTGCGCTGGAAGAAGAGCTGGACCGCCGTGAGTTTCAGCTGGCACTGAGCGGCCCGCACGACGCTGACTCGGCGATCCTCAGCATTCATGCCGGCGCGGGCGGCACGGAAGCGCAGGATTGGGCACAGATGCTCATGCGCATGTATCTGCGCTGGGCCGAAAAACACAACTACAAGAGCTTCATCACCGATCTGACCGAGGGAGAAGAAGCGGGCATCAAAAGCGTCACGCTTGAGATCGACGGTCCCAATGCCTATGGTCTGCTCAAAGCCGAAAAGGGCGTCCACCGGCTGGTGCGCATCAGCCCCTTTGACGCCAACAGCCGGCGCCATACCAGCTTCGCCAAGGTCGAGGTGATGCCTGTGCTCGACGAGGATATCGAGATCGAGATCGACCCCAAGGACATCGAGATCGAGGTCTTCCTGAGCAGCGGCGCGGGCGGGCAGAATGTGCAGAAAAACCAGACTGCTGTGCGCATCCGCCACCTCTCCACAGGCATCATCGTCACCTCACAGAATGAGCGCAGCCAGAGCCAAAACCGGGAGATGGCCCTGCGCGTCCTGCGTGGTAAGCTCTACGAGATCGAGCAAGAGCGGCTCTCTGCAGAGAAAGCCAAGCTCAAGGGCAAGGTGGACGACGCTAACTTTGGCAGCCAGATTCGCAGCTATGTACTCCACCCCTATCAGATGGTTAAGGATCTGCGCACTGATGTAGAGACGGGGAACACGACCGCGGTGCTGGATGGCGACATCGACCAGTTCATTGAGGCGTGGCTCAAGGAGAATCTGCCGGCCGATTGATGTCCGGCATAGATACCGGCCACAGCCGGTGATGTATTTACATAAGCGCCCGTGTAGAAACGACGGGCTAATCGAACGGGACGGTCCCGCAGGACCGTCCCTCGTTTTTTCTCCTGCCCTGACGCGCTGGCGGACCAACACTTAACCTTGTACGAGGGGCAGATACAGGTCGGTATAGCTGTCGACAGTCATGGCGTTGTGATCGACAAACTCCTCCTGCGTATTGCCATTGTCATTGGTGAAATTGCTTGCTATCAGGCGTCCACTGTCGTCGTAGAGCGTGGTCCACCACCCACCCTATTCTCCCCATCCGTCGTCCTCCATCCTCAATTCTTCCAGGCTGCCGTTGCACAGCGTATAGCCCGTATCCAACCAGGCATTGGGATTGGATACGATCTTGACCACGAGATCTGAGCTTTGGGGCGTTACCCCCGTATCTATGGCTGTGAGCTTCGCTCTCACTCTCAGCTCGTAGCTCTTCCCCGCTTCGAGCCCTCCGGCGATTGCCTGCGCGTCGTCGCTACCCTGATAGATCGCGTCGTCATAGCCGCGCTTCACAGAGAAATCGTGGGTGCCATAGACTTCCGCTGTAGAGGTCTGTTTGTCCCGCCATTTCCACCCATCCCATCCGTATGTTCCTTCGCTGTAGATAAGAGCCATGTCCATCCAGGCGCGGACGAAGTCGACGCCGTAGGTGCTGTAGCGCTCGAACTCGCTCTTGATTTCATTGATGCCAGGGAAATGGGCATATTCAAAGCGATGTCCCAGTCCCGCATAGGGAGAACCATCGCTGAACTCGAAGTACCTGCGGTCGGCTTGGCCAGGTGCCACGACTTCGACAAAACCGTGCTGGCCTGATTGGGCCGGATCTACGGTAAGTGCACGCCACTCTGAGTAGGTCCAGCAGCTGTCCGGATTGCCCGGATCGCACGCGTTCCAGGTGGCCGCGTCGCGGACACGAATCCGGTATTCCCAGTCGCCAACTTGCTTCGGCGTGAAACGCACCATCCAATACGGCTCGCCCAGCGGGTAAATCCAGTCCTTTTTGGCATCGCCGCCGAAGGATGGCTCGATCAACGTAGGCTGGTAAAGAAATGCCGGCTGGATCACTTCAAACGCCGGCTCAGGCCCGTTATAGCGAAATACCCCGTCCACTGTGATGCCGATAGCCTGAGGCAACCCTGCCGGATCGACGCCGCCGGCTTCGGGGTTCCCATTGGGGTCGAACCCCACTGGATCAAAGGGAAACTGGAGATTCGATGCCGCGGGCGCGGTGCCGGTCATGTCAAACGTAATCTCGAACCGTTCGTACTGCGCTACTATAGCCTGCGGCGGAGCCTGCTGGTAAACGCCCCACAGGGGGCCGATGATCGGGCCGCCGGATGCTTGCTCTTCAGGTGCGGCTATAGCCGTGCCGGTTAGCAGCATTGCAATGGCTGCCAACAGCAAACAGCATCTAATTGCTTTCCACATGATGCTCTCTCCTGGTGAACCACTCAAGGCGTCGCCGTGAGAACACGAGGGACCAACAAAGCAAATTGCCTCAGGGGTTCGACCCCCTGAGGCAATTCTAGCATTCTATACCGTTAAGAGGCGTGCCCGGAGATTCCCCACCGGCAGCTACGAACCGGACGTGAATGGCGCCTGGCCCGCAGCTGCCACTTCAGCGGGACCACTTGGCTCCTGCCCCATGCGGCAGCACAGGCCAGGATCTCCTGTCATGGCTAGAGCCAGGGGGCAAAGCAGACCGGCAGCGACGGCACTGCAAAAACGCGGCGAATGCCGTCCCGGCCGAACGCACGTCATACCAGACGACCTGTATTATTGATCATACCCTGTATCTGATCGTTCCTCAATGGTTGCGTTGCACTATTCCTGTGGTTCATCTGTCACAAAACGCTGCAGTTGCCAGCGATCCTGATCACGACACTCTCGCATGGACCGCATGCAGCGACATTGGCTGTCGACGGCCATAGGTAAGGGTCCTCCAGAGCCATTCCATGGGGCCAAAACGGAATCGCCGCAGCCACCATCCACTGATCACTATCTGGAGCGCAAAGATCGCCACCGTCAGCAGGATGCCGCCGGCGATGCCAATGCTGTTGTAGAAGCCGAAGCCGTAGCCATAGAAAAGCGTCGTGCAGATCACCGTTTGCAGGAGATAGTTGGTGAGCGCCATGCGGCCCACGGGCGCCAGATGGGCCACTCGTGCTTGCCAGGTAGGGTGCTGCCAGAGGAGCGCAATGGTGGCCATGTAGAAAAGGCTAAAGGCTGGCGCGCCAACGGTCTGGCCGAGGAGCGAGATCAACAACGGGGCAGAGGGCATGCTGCGTGTGGAGAACTCGCCAAAGAGTACGTAGAGCCCGTTGCCGATCAGGCCCAACGCCAGACCCCAGGCCCAAATACGGCGGACCTGTGGCAGCCGGCTAGCAAGCTCCTCGAAGCTCCTGCGCTGGCCGGCATAGAGCCCCAATAGCATCATCGTCAGCACATTGAAGGCCATAAAGGGCCATGCACTAAACATGAAGAGCATCTCCCGTGTACGCACAGCCGTCACCTCGCCAAAGCTGCCTGTCGCGTACACACGATCCGCGTCTGCGCCGATGGCCTGCTGCAATGCCTGCTGCTCTGCCAGCGCATTGTCAACCATGGCCGCGCCATCAGGACTCAGCCGCGCCAGTTGGATCAGACCAAAGAGCCCCAGATTAATCAGCAGCGGCACCAACAGGAAGACGACGATCCAGATCATCAGTGTCTTAGGCCGTCGTCTGTAGAAGAGCAGCAGGACAGCACCCAGCCCGGCATAGAGGATCAGGATATCGCCGATCCAAAAGAGATAGGCGTGGATCAGGCCGATGGCCAACAGGACCGCCATGCGCCGTAGCCAGAACCGAACGAACGTGGTCTGCCTGCTCTGAGCCCGGGCAAACTGGAGCGCCATGCCTAGCGCGAACAGAAAGGAAAAGGTCGAATAGAACTTGCCTTCGCCAAAGAAGGCAATGAACCAGCGCGCGGCCTGCTCCACTGGGCCCAGCGGTTCATTCGCC
This sequence comes from Caldilineaceae bacterium, assembly GCA_019455155.1. GTDB lineage: Bacteria > Chloroflexota > Anaerolineae > Caldilineales > Caldilineaceae > JACFMY01. The sequence goes on along the minus strand of JACFMY010000060.1, from coordinate 8,353 downwards.
CCCCACAGATTGGTGAAGATTGACTGGTGAAACAGCTCCATATTCACCAGCAAGATGCCAAAAATGGCAAAGCCGCGCAGCGCATCGATCAGTTCGATTCGTTGCGCCGGCGCGACAGGCGTAGCGATGGCAGGCGCGGAGATAGCTTTCTCTTGGGGTGGCATGGTTAGCTCCTCTGCCTTGACTAGGAAAAGACCAGGCCCGTGGTTGATAACGTGCGGCGCCGTCGCGAAGTTGCGACCGAACGTCGAACGGGTGGCGCGGCAGTACCATACCGGCCGCACCGCGCGCGCCAACATCTGCTATACTACTTAGTGAAAGAATTCACATGTTATACGCGATCTTACCATATCCGAAGAGGAGGATAAAGTGGCTAGCCCGAAGGTACTTGTCGTTTATGGCAGCAAGCATGGCGCGACGGCAGAGATTGCTGAACGGATTGGCGCGGTATTGCGCCTGGAAGGTCTGGATGCCGACGTGACCGAGGTAGCCGGCGCCCGCAACGTCGAGGCCTACGACGCGGTTGTTCTAGGGAGCGCGGTCTATGCGGGCATGTGGCGCAGGGATGCGGTGCGCTTCTTGGAAGCCAATGAGCAGACTCTGGCGACGCGACCGGTCTGGTTCTTTTCAAGTGGGCCGACGGGCGATGGCGACCCGGTGGAGCTAGTGAACGGCTGGCAGTTCCCTGTTGGTCAGCTTGCCATTGCAGACCGGATTGGCCCGCGTGCCACAGCGCTCTTCCATGGTAAGATCGACCTGCAAAAGCTCAACCTAATCGAGAAGTTCATGATCAAGGCGGCCAAGGCCCAAGCGGGAGACTATCGAGCATGGGGCGAGGTCACGGCTTGGGCGCAATCGATCGCCCAGGAGCTAAGAGGCGTCCTTGCCACAGGCTGAGCTACAGAAAGGGAGTGGCGGTGTTGACCAAATGCGAACACCGCCACTCCCTTTCTGCGTTTTGTCGGGATGGGCGCCATTGACCATCGCGTTAGCGAACCGTTCTCGATAGTCGCACCGTCTCCTCTACCGGCTGGCTGTCAGTGTGGCGGAGGCTGATCTGCTGAAGCTGCGTGCCCCACGCCACGAGTCTGCGCCCAATCCAACGCCGGATGCGTTGGGGCCGGCGCGTTTCGGCGGGCACCGGCCCCAACAGGCGCAGCCTCCGCTGCCGCTCCAGCTCCTGTTCTATCTCACGCCGCCGCTCCGCCACATACAGCTCCAATTGGTGGTAGGTCATCATCCGTAGTCCCCTCTGTCTTACCGCCGTGCATTTCGCCCATGATTGGCGCATGGATCGGCCCTGTAACACGCTGTCAATTGCCGTCTGATCACCGTTACTGGACCTTACGATTATAGCACAAATGTTCTATTTTATCAAGTGTTTTGGGGCACTGTTTTCGTGCTGACTTGGCAAGAAAAAGCCCTCCGGTTCTCAAAACCAGAGGGCAGAAGTGACGCTTCTTTCGTTGTCGAGGATCCTTGCTAAGGGGACGTGTAGTTGACGTAATGGTGCAGTACGTCTCGCGCGTTTCCTAGAGGACGGTTATGGCTCTTTCCCGACTCTTTGCGGTTATGACTCATTGCGCGTATAGCGCGACCAGCACGTACGGCAGAACGAGCGCTGCCCGACAGGCAGGCCATCTTTGTCAACGAGCATGGTGTAGCAGTAATCCCACTGCTGGCAGCAGTCACACACGGTATAGGGCAGATCGGTGTCGGGCGCTTCGAGATCGAACATGTCGAGCACAGGCGGCAGATCATCGCCCCAAATCTCTTCGGGACAATGGGATCTGCCCGCCGGCTGGGCGGTATTACCCTGTACTTCCTCAACGCCTGTCATTTTTCCTCCGCTAAACATAAAATAACTATCTGGTTTTGTCCTGGCCGCATTTGCAGCTTACCCAAGCATAGGCCGTGACGTCGGGCGAGGAAAGTGACATATGTCCTGTGGGATCTGGTGGCAGCACGCCGGCGGGCAAGCCGTTGACGCCTGGGTAGGGGGCGCGATCACCTCGATGACATGTGCGGGGAAGGCTTCGATGCCAGCCGCGCGCATGACGCTGATGCGGTGATGGCCGTCCATGACCGCATACTTGTCGCCCACCTTCAAGAGCTCGACCTCGGGGAAGCCGGCGAATCCCTGGAGAGCCAAATAGAGCCCTACCCAGCGCTGTTCGCTCACGCCGGCTAACGGCAGGAAGCTGTTGGTGAAATCGTGTTGCCGCCCAATGCTGGCCACGATTTGGCTGAGAGGCACAGTACGGATACCGATGTCGCGGCGCCCGTACGCGTGCTGGTTACCCAGGAGCTCTTCCAGGCTGCACAGGTGGACACAACGCCGCACAAGCCGGCCCCACCACACCTGGAAGTTGGCTTTTGCGCGCAGGCTATTGAAGATTTCGATTCCTTCGAGCTGCGTAAGGGCTGACATAGTTTCACCACCATCATCGAAAGCTGGTCCCACACGACTGCAACACACGACTAAAAGACCAGAATGCAATATTGTTGCAATCGATTGCATTCATCCCCAAAAAAACAACTTCACCTGCTCAACGCTCCGCAAGACTGCCGCACAATTAACTCCGTGGGCAACATGACCGAGGGCGCAGGCTGCCCTTCCACAATGGCCAGCAGGCGCTCCACCAGCAGGCGGGCGGCTTCGCCCAGACGCTGCCGGACCGTGGTCAGCGGTGGGCTCACATAGGCGGCCAGTGCGATGTCGTCGTAGCCCACCACGGCTACGTCACCAGGCACAGTGCGGCCGGTGCCACGCAGCGCCTCAATCGCGCCAATGGCCATGACGTCGCTGCTAACGAAGATCGCGTCCAGGTCCGGCGCCTGGACCAACAACCGCCGCATCGCCTCATAGCCGGCCTGGCCCGTCGACTGCGCGTACGCTACATAGCGCGGCTCTACGGTGCGTCCAGCTGCAGCCAACGCGGCCGAATACCCCTCGTAGCGCTGCTGTATTTCAAGACAATCGGAGCCTGCGCCGAGGAACGCGATCCGCTCCCTGCCCAGGCAGATGAGGTGCTCCACTGCCTGCCTGCCCCCTTGCAGATCGTCGCTGCCCACGGAGCAATAGGGCTGGCTGGGCAGGGCCGGTCCCCAGGCGACAAAAGGAGCGCCCGCGGCTGCCAACCGCGCGGCCTGCCGTTCGCGCTCCGAAAAGCGCGCGATCGCGATGATGCCGTCAGCGCGGCCGCCACGCAGAAAATGGGCACACCAATCGTGCGGCGCGGTCTGCGCGTCGGCCAGCAAGATGTCGTGCCCTCGCTGCATGGCCGCGCTGGCAATCTCGCCCAGGAACTCTAGCAAAAAGGGATCCGACATGGTCCGTCCTGGCGGCCGTTCAGAATTGACGACGACGCCCAGCGTCTTTGTGCGCTGCCGGCGCAGGCTCTGCGCACCCAGGTGCAGCTGGAAATTGTGCTCCTGGGCCAGCGCCTGAATGCGGGCCCGTGTTTCAACATTGATCAGGGGACTGTCATTGAGCGCGCGGGATACAGTAGACGGCGATACGCCGGCCAGCACGGCCAGATCGGCAATGGTCTGGATTTGCCGTGACGCTTTGTTTTCCTTGCCTTTGCCATTGGCACTGCTGCCCATAGATCCCCCGCTATACGCTAGCTGCACGAACGGTACTTTCTGCAATCTTTGCAATCGATTGCAAACGCCATTATAGTGCCGGTCGGCCCGTTTGTCAAGGGCCAATCGCGGAAGAAGTCTCACCTCTTTCCCCGCGCGCGGCCAGTTGGTCCAGCGCGCGGGGAGGCCGGCCGCCGGTCACGTACGCATGGATCGCTTCGGCACACGCCGCCGGCGATGCCCGATCTGTATCGACCTCGAAATCGTAGATGCAGTGGGCATGGACCAGGGGAAATTGGGCGCGCGCCTGGCCCAACGTCCGGTCTTTGCGGCTCTGCTCGCGCGCTTCCAGCACCGGCAGCGGGCAATGCACGCCAATGAGATAGGCAGGCAGCCCGGCCAACACGCGCGCACAGTGATTGACCCACGCCGGCTCTACCAGTACATGGTCAGCCACCACATGGTTGCCGCTGCGTGCCAGCGCGGCGATGGCCTGATGCATGCCCGAGACGAGCCGGTGGCCTGTCTCGCCCGCTGCCACCGCGCGACCCAACACGTCGTCCCACAAGGGGCAATTCAGGTACCGGCCCGGCAACATCCACAGGAAACGGTCGAGCCCGGCGTCTAGTAAGGGCTCTTCAAAGCGTTGCTGCAGCGCTTTCACCAGCGTGGTTTTGCCCGAGCTGGACGCGCCGTTCAGGATGATGATGGTACCTACGCGCATGGCTCTCTGGCTGTCTCTGTTATGAGCCGGTTCGGCTTTCGCGGTCGTAGTTGAGGCCGAGGAAGGCAGGTGGCCGGACACCTTTGAAGGCGAGAATCATGACCAGGATGGTAGCGAGGTAGGGCAACATGCGCAAAAACTGGTGGGCGATCCCCATGCCACCCAATTGGACGCGCAGCGCCAGCACTTCGACCCCGGAAAAGAAGAGCGAGCCGAAGAAGATGCCGTGAGGCGACCAGCCGCCAAAGAAGGTCAGGGCAATCGCCAGCCAGCCGCGGCCGCGCACAATGCCATCGGTGTAGATGCCCGTGTAGACCATGGGCAGATAGGCGCCAGCCAGGGCCATCAGGGCACAACCCGTGATGGCCGCGGCATATTGCCAGTGTACGACGTTGACGCCCAAGGCATCGGCCGCCTTGGGGTTCTCGCCCGTGCTGCGCAGGTTGAGACCGTAACTTGTCTTGTAGAGCAGATAATAGAGCAGCGCCGACAGCAGGTACGCCCCATAGACCAGAAGGTTTTGGTTGAACAGCACGGGCCCAAGCACAGGGAGATCACTGAGCAGCGGCACCGGATAGGCGCGCAGCGTTGGGATCGTGGGCGGCTGGAGCGTCACCCCAATCGTGATCTTGTAGAGCAGGCTCGACAGCCCGAGGCCCAGGAAGAAGAGGGCCAACCCTATGACAAACTGATCCAGCTTCAGTGTGGAGGTGAAGTAGGTAAAGGCCACGCCAAAGAGGGCACCCACCAGCGCGGCCAGCAACAGGCCATAGACGATGTTTCCCAAGAGGTATGCACCCAGGAATCCGACGGATGCGCCCATGAGCATGATGCCCTCCTGGGCGACAATGAAGAGCCCGGTGCGGCCTGCCAGCATCGTCCCCTGGCTGGCCAATATGTAGGGAACCAGAGCCAGCATGACCAGGCTGGCGAAGTTGATCAGCGGTGAATCGGTCATGCTGTTCTCCTTCTGCGTACGACGTCGGACAGGAGCACAAAGAGGAGGATCAGCGCCTCCACGATGAGTACCATCTCACCGGGAATCATCATGGTGCGCTGCATCGCGCTGGCCCCCACTTCCAGCACGGCGATGAAGAGGGCGACAAAGGGCACGGCCAAATGGTTGCCTTTGGAGATGAGTCCAATGATGATACCGAGGAGCAGAAAGTTGGATTGCAGGCCAACGATGAGGCGGTGCTGGTTACCTGCCACCTCCACCGCGCCCGAAAGCCCGGCTAGCATCCCGCCCAGCAACAGCGACCAAAAGAAAAGCCACCGCGTGTTGATACCAAAGACACGCGCCGCGCGCGGGTTGGCGCCCGCGGCTATCAACTCATAGCCGGCCGACGTGCGGTCGACATAGAAATACGCCAGCGCGCATATGACCAGAGCCAGCAGCAATCCCGAATGGAGGGGCGGCCGCGTCATGAGCATAGGCAGCTCCCCGCCCGCGCCGATGGGAATCGATGTCGGGTGGCCGGCCGTGGGGTCTGGCCAGAACTTGGTCGCGACAAAATCGATGAGCTCGAAAGCGACAAAGTTCAAGAGCACTGTGGTCAGAATCTCGTTGATACGAAAGCGGTAGAGGAGCCAGGCCGGCAACAGTACCCAGATGGCGCCGCAGAGCATGCCAGCAATGAGCACCAGGGGCAGGAGCACGTAGACAGGCAGGCCGGCAAAGATGATGCCGGCGGCCGCGGCCCCAATGGCGCCTACGATGAGCTGCCCTTCGCCGCCAATATTGAACTTGCCCGCGGCCAGTGGAATCGTAAAGGCCAGCGCCTGCAACGAAAGGGGCACCCATTTGTTGAGTGTCTGGGCGAAGCCGTTGGGCGTGCGAAAGCTGGTGAAGAGGATGGTCTGGTAGGCCTGCAACACGTTATAGCCCAGCAGAGCCAGCAGGACACCCACCACCGCCAGGGCCACGCCGATGGCCAGTAGATAGGGCAGCAGGATGCTCACCGCGGGCGGCAAGCGCCTGTCACGGGCAACCACGACGGCGTCAGACATGCTCCTTGACTCCGCTCATGTAGCGCCCAATCGCGTACTTGTCGAACACATGCCGCTGCAGCGTCCGGACCAGCTCGCCTCGATAGAGGATGCCCAGCCGGTCGCTGAGCAGCAGCAGCTCGTCCAGGTCGTCGGAGACGAGAAGTATGGCCATCCCTGCTTCCTTGAATTTGACCAGCCGCCGGTAGACCGCCTCAACGGACGGAATATCCAAACCGGAGGTAGGGTTGTGAATCATGAGCAGTCGCCGGGGATGCTCAAAGGCCCGGGCCAGCATCACCCGCTGGATGTTCCCGCCTGAGAGGTTGGCTGCGGTTTCCTTGGGACCCTGTGTGCGGATCTGGTACTCCTGGATCAGGCGCTGTGCTGTGGACAGGATCGTGCGCCAGTTGAGCATACCGTTCCGGCTATAGGGGGCGCGGCGCTGGTAGCCCAGGATCAGGTTCTGGGCGACATTGGCCCGGGGCAGAAAACCATCTTGAAGCCGGTCTTCGGGCACATAGGCGATGCCGGCCGCCAGCAACTCGCCCGTTGTGCGACCGCCAAGGTCTTTACCGTCCAACATCACGCGACCGCGATACGGACGAATGTTCAGCAGCCCTTCCAGCAGCTCGACCTGGCCGTTGCCGGCCACGCCGGCGACGCCCAGAATCTCGCCGGCATGAATGTCGAAACTGACATTGCGGACCGCAGGCGCGCCGCTGTCTCCCATTACCTCCAGATCCGAGACCTGGAAGACCTTCTGCTTTCCGGCGGCGTGCACAATGGCTTTCCTGGCATCAGACGCAAACTGGAGGCTTTCGTGCACCGGCACTTCGCCACCCACCATAGCATTGACGATGCGCTCTTCCGTCATCTGGTGCCCCGGCTCGGTCAGGATGTGGCGTCCTTCACGCAAGACGGTGATGGTATCACAGACGCTCATGGCTTCGCGCAGTTTGTGCGTAATGAAGACCACGCTCATGCCATCACGTACCATGAGCCGCAGGGATTCGAAGAGCTGGTCGACTTCTTGGGGTGTGAGGTTGGTGGTTGGCTCATCGAGGATCAGCACGCGCACGCCGCGGTAGAGCGCCTTGAGGATCTCGACGCGCTGGCGCACCCCCATGGGCAACCCTTCGATGGTCGCCCATGGGTCGACAGCCAGACCAAAACGGCTGGAGAGCTCCCGGATCCGTGCGGCCGGCTCGGCCAGCCGCAGCGCAGGCCAGTTGTTCAATCTGCTGCCGAGAACCACATTCTGCGTGACCGAGTAGGTGGGGATCTGCAGAAAATGCTGGTGCACCATGCCGATACCGTGGTCGATCGCGTGCCGCGGGGAGCGAATCTCCACCGGCTGCCCATTGAGCAAGATCGTGCCCGCGTCCGGCCGGTAAAGGCCATATACAATGTTCATGAGCGTGGTCTTCCCCGCGCCGTTGCCGCCCAGGAGACCATGAACCTGTCCGGGCAGCAATTGTAGATCCACATCATGCAGCGCAGTGACGGCGCCAAAGCTCTTGCGCACGCCCTGTAGATGCAGCAGCGACTCCACGCTCATCCGCCGGTACTCCTCCCACGCCGGCGGGGACAGATCCGTCCCCGCTGGCGCCGTGATCGTCGTGATATGGTGGCGGGCAACGGAGGGGTTACTGCCCTTCAACGGGGTCGATGTTCTTGACGACCTCGATATCGCCGTTGATTACGGCGTCGGTGACTTCCTTGACCTTGGCCGCAACCTCGTCACTGACATGCTGCGGCTCCTGCAGCGAGACGCCTGTGTCAAAGCCCAGGGGGTAGTAACCGCCTGTGGTACCGGCCATGATCTCTCCCACAATCGCCTTCAGCGGGCCAGCAAAGTCATAGAGTAGCGATGAAACGTAGTTGTCCGGTGCGAACGAGGATTTGTCGCTGTATTTGGCCGTGACCCAGACGGGCTTACTGGCGTTCTTGACCGCCTCGAAGACGCCCAACATACCCAGGTTCAGGCTGCCAGCGATGACATCAATGTCTTCGGCAATCATGGCGTCGGCCAGCTCGCGCGCCTTGGTT
>JACFMY010000059.1 GCA_019455155.1 Caldilineaceae bacterium | reverse complement strand
ACGGACCAGCCGGCCCAAAGGTATCGAACCCCTTGGCACGGGCCCATTGACCATCCTGTTTCTGGAGGTCGCGGGCCGTTACATCGTTGGCAATGGTGTAGCCAAAGATCACGCTGGCCGCATCTTCACGACGCACATTGCGGCAACGCCTGCCGATCACGACGGCCAATTCGGCTTCATAGTCCACCCGTTGGCTCAAGTCCGGATAGACGACCGCTTCGTCAGGGCCAATCAAGGCGCTGGGCGGCTTGAGAAAGATCAGCGGCTCAGCGGGCACTTCGTTGCCCAACTCTGCCGCGTGCTCGGCGTAATTGCGTCCGACGCAGACGATCTTGCTGGGGACCACGGGCGCCTGTAGCCGTACCGACGGCAGGGGCACGGGGGGGCCAACGACCTCCGGCGCATAAGCGCCATCCTCCAACGTCTCTACATAGGGCGCCTGTTCCAGGGGATAGACCAGGGTATCGACCAACATGCCCCAGCGCACGGGCATCCAGTCATCCTCGCCGCCATCCAACATCTCGGTGTAACGAACCACACGCATGCCCAGGTTCCTCTCACGCAAACTGCGTGTCGTTAATAATGAGTTGGTATTTGCAGCCCAAGAACTCGCAGGCCTGTCGCATCATCGTCATGCGACTCAAGAAGATTTCGAAATATTCGATGACCGCCGCGTAGTATGTGTCGATCTCGAGTTCTAGGGCGATGACCTTGTTCTCTGCGGTGACGCGTACGAAGCTGCGTTTGGCCGCGTAGTTGACGCGATCGTGGATATCGAAATCCTCCATGGAGGCGTTCTGCACGCGGCTGCGATGAACATCCGCCTTGTCGCCAATGATCACTGCCGCAGCTACGGCAGTGGTCGCGAACCCCCGCTCTTCTTCATGGTTGCCGATGGCATTCATGATCATCGCACATTCCTGGGGCGACATGCCCATGCGCTTGAGGATGCTCCAGGCCATGAGCGACCCGCTGAGCGCGTGATTCTGGCGGTGGATGGTATTGCCGATGTCATGCAGATAACCCGCTACGTTAGCCAGCTGGAAGGTGCGCTGGTCATAGCCGAGATGCTCCAGCACGTTCTGGGCGATGTTGCCCACCAGGCCAGCGTGGCGCTGTCCGTGCTCGGTATAGCCCAATGCTTTCATCGTGGCGTTGGCTGCATGAAGCAGTGCAACCACTTCTGGATCACGCCTGACCTCCTCGATCGTCACCAGACGGTAGCCATTTGATGTCAATTCAGTATCTTGGTTCTTTGAATGCATTACCTCTTGCAGCATTGTTCCTCCTCAAGCCATGATGAGGTCAAGGCGTCTAACTCACTGCCAACGCGCTGACCAGCATAGCTGCCAGCCAGAAGAGACGCATACCTTGCAGTGGATAGCCTCGAAACACAGCCAGCCAGGTGGGCAAAAACAGGACGACCACAATGGCCAGCCAGAGCGGCGCCTGAACCACGACAAGATAGATACAGAGCGCAATCTCGCTGGCGGCCAACAGCGCCAGCCCTGACCAATCGCCGGCGTCGCCGCGCAGCCTGAGCTCACCCCAATGGTGGAACACCCACAACATCACCAGGATGCCGTGTACAAGGAGATCGCTATCAGTCAGCTCAGTGGCCACCAGGCGGAGGACGAGCAGCCAGGGCAGGCCAATGCTCACCAGGCTCAGCAACAGCAGCGGAATGCCGTGCAGCGTACGCTGCGCGGTCCAGCCCAGGACCGCCGCCAGCGCAACCAGGCCCGTAAAGACAAGGGCATCAGCCCCGAGCACCGCAGAAACCGCCAGTGCCAGCAAGATAGCTGGCACTCCGACCCGAAATGCAATGGGCCAGAGGTCGGTGTGATCACCCCCAAAGAGCCGCGCAGCTGGTGATCCGCTCTGCAGATAGGGCATCCACACCCGTTGGCTCAGCGAACGTGCGGTCAACGGCAGCAGCACCGCGCGGCCGCCGGCCAGACGCCAGATGCTGCCCCAAAGCACATCTACCAACACCAAAGCCAGGGCCAAAGTCTTCCAATCGACGGTCGCGACGGGCCACAGCACGCCCGCGGCCAAGAGGCCGGCAATCCCGGCCCACAGACCAGCCGGCCGCCACGGCGCCCGATCTATCCAGACCTGGGCATTGACCAGCCCACTGGCAGTCAGTTCCCCGGGGGACAGCTGGGCAGGAGCCGCCAATCTGTGCAGCCATCCTGTAAGTTTCGACGTTGCTGCGCCCACTTGGGACACGGTCCGTTCTTTGCTGTCAGCCATGATATGGCAGCGGAACTATCCTCTATCAAATACGAAAACCCATGCGAGCAAGTTGCTCGCATGGGCACGTGCCCAGACAACAGATTATACCAGATACACAGGTGGGTACAGAATCAGCCTGGCAACGCCGTAGCCGCATTATCGCCGTCGCTGAGCAACACAACTGCATCGCGGGCAGGCAGGGTAATGCCGGCCAGGCTCCCGGCTACCACCTGATAGGTGGCGCCATTCCAGATGCCATGATATGTGCGTCCGTTCTCTTGTTCATCAGGCAGGCGCAGATTCAGGGTCGTAGCCGCGCCGCGGTTGAAAATGATCACCGCGCATTGGTCGCCCAGCCCGCGCTGGAAGGCAAATATATCTCCTCGGGCATGCAAAATGCCAAAGCTGCCTGTACGCAGCACGGCGTGGCGACGACGCAACGCGATCGCGCGCTTGAAGAAGTCCAACATATCCTGGCGCCAGAGGCTCTTATCGTGCCAGGGAAAGGCCCCACGGCTGAACGGGTCCGTAGCACCTGTCATGCCTACCTCATCGCCGTAGTAAATACTCGGAGCCCCGGGCATGGTCATCTGGAAGAGCGTGCAGAGACGAAGCGCACTTTCATCTTCGCCGACCATCCATAGGGTGCGAGCCGTGTCATGGCTGTCTAGTAGATTGAGCTGAGCCTGGGCAACTTCCCAGGAATAGATGCTATACATGTGCTTGACCCCGGCCGCGAAATCGCGCGCGTCGAGCGTGACCAGGGCGTAGCCGCCGGGCTTGTATTCGGTGCGCAATGTCTCGGCGCCAAAGAAGCCCAAGGCCAGCCGGCTGAAGACATAGTTCATCACGGCGTCAAAGCGATCGCCCTGCAGCCATTCCCGTGCCTCATGCCAGATTTCGCCCACAATGTACGCTTCGGGGTTACCCGCCTTTACCAACGCGCGAAAGCTGCGCCAGAATTCCACGTCTGTGATCTCTTCGGGCACATCCAGACGCCAACCGTCAACACCAAAGTCAATCCAGTAACGGGCGACGTCGAGGAGATACTGGCGGACACCCGGGTTGGCGATATTGAATTTCGGCAGGGCTGGCAGATTCCACCACGCGTCATAGTTGTGGGGCCGTTCTTCATCGTGGTCGTATGGACGTAAAGGCCAATCCCGCACCGTGAACCACTCGATATAGGGCGAGTTGCCGCCGCACTCAAGGATATGGTGAAAGGCCCAAAACCCACGGCTCGCATGGTTGAAGACGCCATCCAGCACGACATGGATGCCGCGGGCATGGGCGGCGTCCAGCAATTCACGCAATGCTGCGTTGCCGCCCAATAGCGGATCAACCTGCATATAGTCGAAGGTGTGATAGCGATGGTTTGAGGCAGAAGCAAAGATCGGGTTCAGGTAGATCGCGTTGATGCCCAGTTCTTCCAAATAATCAAGCTTGTCGACGATACCCAGAAGATCGCCTCCCTGAAAGCCTTGTTCTTCTGGTGGAGTACCCCAGGGCTTGAACGCAATTCCGGGCGTGTGGCGAGTGCGGGGGCTGCGGGCAAAGCGGTCCGGGAAGATTTGGTAGAAGACTGCGTTCTTCACCCAATCTGGGGTACGAAATGGCATGGAATTGGCTCCTTAAACCTTTGTTGCGTGATAGCGCCGGCCGACGCATCGTACATGCTTACCGGCATAGCAGCCAACGGGCAATTGTCTGCATCTGATTTAGATCATTCTGTCACGGGGGGCGTTAACATGTCAATTGAGCGCCAAGAGGATGCATGGCGCCACGTCTCCTGGCTTCCCGTGGCCAGGGTTGGCGGAGAGGGTGGATTTCCAACGCCCCTGTAGACTCGGGTATAATGAGTCGTACCGGCGTGAAAACTTGGAGGGGAGAGAACTCAATTGTCCGATTCACGTGTGCGTAAGTTGGCCGATCTGCTCACCAGCTACTGCGTCTCCGTACGTCCTGGCGACTGGGTCCTCATTCGCAGCGATCTGACCGCCCGGCCGCTTACAGAGGCCGTCAACGAACATGTCCTCAACGCGGGCGGCAACCCCACGGTCCTGTGGGAAGATGAAACCCTGGACGAACAGCTCTACCGCCGTGCCAGTGATGCGCAGTTAGAGTGGGTCTCGCCCGTGGACAGGCTGCTGGCTGATCGGGTCGACGCTCGCATTGTGCTCCGGGCGCCCCAGAATACCCGCGCCCTGACTGGTGTGAATCCCCAACGCCAACAGCTGCACCAGCGGGCGCAGCGCCCCATCGCCGACACCTACCGCCAGCGCGCGGCCAGCGGCAGCCATCGCTGGGTAGCGACGAATTTTCCCTGTCCAGCCCTGGCGCAGGAGGCCGACATGAGTCTGCAAGAATACGAGGACTTTGTCTATGCCGCCACCTATGCCGACCAGCCGGACCCCGTGGCCTGCTGGCAAGCTATTCACGACCAGCAGCAGCAACTGGTGGAGTGGCTGGCAGGCAAGGATAAGGTAGTCGTGCGTGGCCCCAATGTGGACCTAAGCCTGTCTATCGCGGGTCGCACGTTCATAAACAGCGATGGCAAACGCAACATGCCCAGTGGCGAGATATTCACCGGGCCCGTTGAGGAGTCTGTTGAAGGATGGATACGCTTTACCTATCCTGCCATCCGTGGGGGACGCGAGGTCGAAAACGTCGAACTCACTTTTGAACAGGGCAGAGTGGTCAAGGCTACCGCGGCCAAGAACGAACCCTTTCTGCTAAGCCAGCTGGATAGCGATGCTGGCGCCCGCTACTTGGGCGAGTTCGCCATCGGCACCAACTACCAGATCCAGCGTTTCACCAAAAACATCCTGTACGACGAGAAGATCGGTGGCACCGTGCATGTGGCAGTGGGGGCCGGGTATCCTGAGACCGGCAGCCGCAACCAGTCGAGTGTGCACTGGGATTTCATCTGCGATATGCGTCACGAAAGCGAAATCTGGGTGGACAACGAGTTGTTCTATCGCGACGGACAGTTTCTCATTGCGTAGAGACAACATACACAGTGCTGCATGATGCGCCGTACAGTACCTTTAATAAATACCACCTATGGGAGGTACCTCTATGCTTGTACGCGACATTATGTCCAGTCCGGCCATCACGGTGACGGACGATACTCATATCCCCGAGGTGGCGCGGCTGCTACGAGCGCACCAGATCAGCGGCATGCCGGTGTTGGACAAGACGGGCAAACTCCTGGGTGTTGTCACTGATCACGATCTCATCCTCCGTAATGCGCCGGTTCGCGAGCCGAGCTATTTCGCGGTGCTGTCCGGAGTAATCCCCATCAATCGCGAAGAATACCGCCTCTATAAGGACCAACTGCGCCACACATTGGCCATCACCGCGGGCGACATGATCGAGCCGGGTGTACCCACGGTCACTCCTGACACGCCGTTAGAGGAGGCTATGGAGATTATGCTGGACCCATCCGTCACGATGCTGCCAGTGCTCGAAGGCAAGCGGGTCGTGGGCGTCATTACCCGTACCGATCTGGTACGGCTCATTGAGAAGCTGGAAGGCGCGCTCGATCCAGAGACGACGGCACAGGCAAGCGAGCCATCGCTGGAGGGACTCCTGGAAGTAATCCTTTATGTCCAGGATATGGATGCCATGGTCGCTTTCTACCGGGACAAACTTGGGCTGCGCGTACTATTTCCCACGGGCAAAGAGAGCTACAAGGACGAGATGTGGGTGGTTCTGGACACCGGCGCGACCAAACTGGCGCTGCATGGTGGCGGCCAGCGCCGCTTGGGTCAGGACACGCCCCGCATCGTCTTCGCCGTATCTGAAATCGGCACGACGCGCCAGCTCATGCTGGCCCGGGGCGTCGAGTTCAGCGAAGTCTTCGAAGCGGCGCCGGGCATCATGATCTGTGACGGCCGCGACCCAGAGGGCAACCCGATTTCCCTAGAGGAACGCGCTAGCTAAGCAGCTGCTTTTGACAGCCGCGCCAATCGATCGTACCCACCGTCCGACAGCTGCTTTCCTCGCCTCCGGTTGCCAGCTCGCCTGTCGCGCCCCGAGTCGGTCCTCAGCGAAAGGAGAAAACCCGCATGCGAGCAACTATGCCTTACCAGCGGCGGTTTGCCCTGGTCATCATCGTGGCGGTGCTGATACTCGCACCGTGGATCTCAGCTGCTCAGGCACAGGAAGTGGTCACTCTGCCCCGTCAGGCCGGTCGCATCGTGGCGATGGTGGCGCTGCCGGACCGCGATGGCGGCACGAACCTCTACGTACTGACGCCGCGGCAACTATTCCGCACGCAGGACGGAGGCGAGTCATGGGAAGCTGCGACTGATTGGCCGGCCGCACCCGCCGCGCACAGCGCATTCGTAGCGATGGCCGCTGCGCACAGTGACGAAGCACCCCAACTTTGGCTTGCGACTGCCGGCGGCGCCATCGTGGTGCTAGACCCTGCTGAGGTGACTTGGGCGCCCTACCCAGGCGAGGCAGCTGCAGTCTATGCGCCGCCCACAAGATGGGCGCCCGCCCTGCGCCAGGCGTTGGCCACCGATCGTCCCGGCGAAGCCTTTGGTTTCCCGGTTGCTGTCGTGGGTGACGTCAACGGCGATGGCTTCGCGGACCTCCTTGTTGGGGCGATCGGCAACCCCGATGACGAGATCTACAGCCGGCTGTTGCTCTATCTGGGATCCGCGGCAGGTATCACGGGCGCGCCCGCCTGGGAATCAGTACACGGTGACTGGCCGCTTGAGTTTCCAATCGATGCTATCTTGATCCTGGCCGCAGCTGGCCTGGGCGATTTCAACGGCGACGGCTTCAACGATGTGGGCGTGACACTCCTCAATGTCGACGATGGCCGCAGCGCGGTCTTGATCTTTTCCGGCACGGCTGAGGGTCTTGCCCGCACGCCAGGCGCCATCATCGATGATGAGATCATCCTGGGCGTGCGGCTGGCGGCGGCCGGCGACCTGAACGGGGACGGGTTCGGCGATGTCGCCATGCTCGGCTTCGATGAGGCCAATCAGCGCCTGCCTATCCGGGTATACATGGGCGGGCCAGAAGGTCTGCAGAGCGAACCGGCCTGGACGAACGATGAGATTGAAGGGTATGACTTCGTGGCCGTCGGGATCTCGGCCGTGGGTGACCTGGACAGCGACGGCTTCGACGATCTGCTCATCGGCCTGCCTGCCCTGGGTGATGACGATACGCGCGGCCAAGCACGGCTCTACCTGGGCAGTGAGGACGGTTTGCAGCCGCAACCAGCCTGGGTCGAAGAAGGCTCTGCAAGCGGGAGCTATCTGGGCATGGATGTTGCCGGCGTTGGGGACGTCAACGGCGACGGCCGTCCCGACATCCTGATTGGCGAGCCCGGCCTCGACGATAGGACCGGCCGCGCGCTGCTCTACACGACCAGTGGAGAGGTAACCGGCCTGGCGGGCCAGCCACTCTCCTTGACGGGCAGCGACGCCACCTTTGGCCTGCTCATAACGGCTGCCGGTGATGTCAACGGCGACGGCTACGCCGACGTGCTGATCGCCAGCTACGATGAGGACAGCGAGCGCGGGCTCGCATGGCACCTGTATCTTGGCGGCACCGGTGGTCTCGGCGCGCAGCCCGTTTACTCCTTCAGACAGGCCTTCTCCAACCTCGAGATCCTTGGTCTGCAGCGAGTGACCGCGGGCGATCTGAACGGCGATGGCTATGTCGATCTGGCGTTCAGCCAGTTTGACCTGCAGAATTTCCCCAACGTAGACGCCGTTGAAGAGGCCCATGTGCTCTACGGCGCGCCTGGTGCAGCGGAAGTGCAGGCGCCGCCTGTAGGCGTCGTAGCTATGGGCCCGGCGTTACCTTCGGCAGATTTCAGCGCGGCAGAGCTTCTCCTCTCGGAACAAGAGACGCTCGACGCGGAAGATGGCGAAGTGCTGCTGCTCTCGCCGGATGGCCTTTCTCTACTCGTGGCTGGCGACGATGGCATGTTATGCGTGACCGCGATCGATGCCCAGTCGAAGCCGGCGTGCCAAGATACACGCGATAAGCTCCGCAGCCTGTCTTATGATTTCTTCGCGTGGTCACCCGACGGTCGCTACCTTGCCCTCCATGAAGAAGCGCTACGTTTTTTTCACGACAGCGATATCTGGATCTGGGACCTCCAGGAGAATGAACTGCGCAACCTGACCGATGACAACTACAGCGGCAACATCATCACGGAGAACCGAGAGCAGCTCGCGCAGGTGGATGTAGCGCCCGCGTGGGCGCCCGACAGCCAGACGCTGGTCTTTGCCCGTTCATTGCGGGACGAAGAGGGGTGGCTGGGCACCCAGCTCTACACGATTTCGGTTGAGAGCGTCGAGCCGGTGTTGCTGGCCGATATCGCGGATGAGACGCCATTTGTCATCTCCTCGCCCCTCTACTGGCCCGCGGACGGTTCGAGCCTCTACTACAGCGTCGCCTATCCCCGCAACACCGGAAGCGATGGTCTATGGCGGCTTGACCTCACCACCGGTGACCGGACTCACCTCCTGCCCTACGAGGAGGAACGGCGCTGGCCTGTCTTTGCAGGTGTGGGGAGCCAAACGCCGGTGGCGCTGGTCTACTACCCGGCCTGGGCGGCCCAGATCGCCCCGCCCGTGGGGCCATCGACCTACGCGCTGCTCAATCTGGACAGTGGCACAATCAGCGATCTGGTGCCGGAACAACAAGAGGACGCGCTGACGAATCATCCCCACGGCGCGACCCTGTCGCCTGATGGATCTAAGGTGCTCTATGCCTATCGGGATGCGGACGGGACCTTTCGCGCCGTCATCCGTGATGTGACCGGCGAAACGCAAAAGACCCTGCTCGAGGCTGGCGAAATCATCGGTGCGAACCGGTTGCGCATGCCCGGAGCAGTGTGGTCAACGAATGACCGTATCTTCCTGGGTGCGCGGCCGGGCGGCGCGCTCTTTACCGTGGAGACGCCTTGAGCTTCTATCTATGGCGAGTACAACACGCTGGCGAGCTGTTTGCGCCGTAATCGTCGTCGCCGCAATCCTGGTCACGCTGCTCTCTGGGATGTCGGGAGCCGGAAGGGCCCAGGAAATTGCGCCAGCCCAAGCTACGGGCGTCCCGCTGCGTCTGGCCTATCAGGCCGCAGCTGAGCTCTCCACTGGCACGCGCGATGGCCTGATCCGCGCGGTGCTATTGGCCACAGAATCGCTGCGGCTGGGGGAAACGCCGGAGGCAGTAGGTGTGCTGGATGCAGGGATGGCCTTGCTGCCTCACTACGTCTACAAGTGGGAAACGCCCTTCTCCTCGCCCCAGCTCAGCCCGGACGAACAGCGCATCGCCTTGCGGAATGGCGACGTCCATGTGCTCTGGCGGCTGCCAGACGGGACGGACGGGGCGCCCGCGGAGATCGCGGTGCTGGACCATCCCTGTCCCGCGGACCGCCTGTTCTGCGATGTGCGGCTGCTGTTCTGGCCGGACAGCAGCCGGGTTCTGACGTGGAGCCAGGAACGGGCCCGCATCTGGAGCGCCGCCGGCGGCACGCTGCTGGCTGACCTGGAAGCGCCGGAGCCGACCGTCTATGCCATGCGCGTTTCGCCAGATGGCCAGCGCCTGATCATGGCCTCGCCAACCAGTGTGCATATCTGGGACACCGGGCCGGAGACTCCGCCCGGCCTGCTCTCTTCGTTTTCCCTGTCTGAGGATGAACAGGCCGCGCTGAGCCAGTCGGGTCGCTTCCTGGCCATCGTGCAGCGATCGGGCCGCACAGTTCGGCTCTTTGCCACGGACGACGCAGCTCTGCTCCGCAGCGAGGAGACGAGCGAAGTCTGGCCCGCTGTCCATTTCAGCCCGGACGACAACTATTTTCTGGTCGCCGATCGCGGCCTGATCACCGCGCGGGAGATGGGAACTGGCGCGGCGCTGGGCACCTATCGCGTCGATGTACCGGAAGGTTATCTTGGTTCACTGCAGGTGCTGTTCAATGCAGGCGGCGACAGGATTCTTGTCTCCCACTCCTCCTACTACGGCGCGTATCTCTTTCCATTTCCGCCTCCGGCTGGCAAGCCTGACCTGACCGTGGCCGACAGCCTGCTCTTTGTGCCGGGCGCGGACGCTCCTGGCGGATCCAACGCGCTCTTTAGCCCCGACGGCAGGCGCATCATGCGCTATGACAGCTGTGCGCAAAAGGTCTGCCCGTCGCTGCGCAATGTGGATGTGTTCAATGCCCAGTGGTATGCGGCGCACCTGGAGTTCACGCACCGTTTCCGCGGCTACCTCCTGGCGCCTATCCTCACCGGCAACGGCCTGCTCCTTACTAGCTCCTTCGAGAACAACTTCACGACCCGGATTTGGAATGTGGCCCATGGCGATGAATTGACGCGTCTTCCCGGCGCCAACCCGATACTGGGAGCTAGTGGGCGGTGGCTGGTAGTCACGGAAACAGAAGGAGACCGCTCGCTCTACCGGCTGCTGCGCGCCGACCCCGGCGCACAGTGGCGTAGTTGGCGTCACGACGACGCGATCACCGTCATGGCCTACAGCCCAGACCGGCGCCTGCTGGCTACCGGCGGTGACGACCAGCTGATTCGCCTGTGGGACACCACCGACGGCCGCCTGCTGCGCGCGGTGCGTGCGCCTGTCTATTACCTGAGCCTCGTCTACGGCTCCATCAACCAGCTTGTCTTTAGCCCAGACGGGCGCTGGCTGGCCTCGCTAAACGGCGAAGGCCATCTGCAGGTCTGGAATGTCGCCACCCTGCTGGATGCGCCAGTTGACACCGATCTCGAAGCGACGTATAGGTTCACCTCGCGGCCCTGGCGAGCCGTCCATTTCAGCGCCGACAGCCGCCTGCTCTACGCCGAATCCATTTGGGATCTGGCCACCGGCGCGCTGATAGAAGATGTGCCGGGTGGCTATGTCGTCAGCGAAGACGGCCAGTACGCGGTAGCGGTGAACGGCCGGCAGCTCGAGATCAGCGCCATCGCATCTGGAGAACTACAAGGGGAGATCGACCTGCCTGTGGAGCCCCGCACCGTGCACTTTGCGCCGGACGGCAGCACCTTACTTGTTGCGGATGAGACAGGAACGCGGCTGTGGGCGTGGCGCGAAGGCCGCGTTCTCTTTGAACTGCCGGCGGGGCTGGGGGAAGCGACGCCAGTCTTTAGCCGGGATGCCGCGCGTCTGGCCTATGTGGACGGCGACGGTATCGTGCATGTGTGGGATCTGGTTGACAGCCGTGAGCTCAGTACCTTGCCCTATGTGGCCGACAAGACGCGCGTGCAGTTCACGCCGGATGGCGACAGCCTTGCCATCTATGACCGTGACGGCTACGGGCGTATCTTCGCAGTTGCGGACGGCCAGCTGCTGGCGGAGCGACTCTTCCCGGCCGGATTGACCGCGCTGCTCTTCACAGGCGAGGGCGACGCGCTGGCCGGCGACGCTGAAGGTCGCATTCATCGTTGGCAGTGGCGCGCCGCCGACCTGCTGGCTACGGCGTGTGACCATCTGCCGCGCAATCTTACGACCGGTGAGTGGCGTCGCTACTTCGGCACAACCACGTATCGTACAACCTGTGGAGAGCTGCCTGACCTCTCGATCCCGACACCGACCTCAACCCCCTGGACGCCCCGGCCGACACCAACGGTCACACAGCAGGCAGCGGATCGTACGCTGGCTTTACCCACACCGACGCCAGCGCCTGCCCATGCGCCAGCTCCCCCACCAGCTCCACCCCTGCCGCTCAAAGAGCCGCCAACGGATCGTTACCGGCCTGCAGGCGACTTTGAAGAGATATGGGCCTCCTCATCCGCAGTTTATGGGGCGCTAGGGTGGGCGGTCGACGCAAGCCCGTTTGTCTCCGCCGCGGCGCTACAGCCGTTTGAGCGTGGATTCATGGTGTGGGTTGCCGCAGACAGCAGCATCTATGTCATCGATGATCGCGGTACCTGGCAGCGCTTTGCCGATAGGTGGCAGGAGGGTGAGCCGGAGAGCGACCCGGCATTATCGCCGCCTGCGGAACGCTTGCAGCCTGTTCGCGGTTTTGGTAAGGTCTGGCGTGAGCAGGAGGCGGTGCAGGCGACGTTGGGTTGGGCATTGGCGCCTGAGCGCGCGGTTGAGTTGGTGGGACAGCGGTTCGAAGAGGGTGGGGTGATCCTACGGGTGGATGACCAGATCTTCGTGCTGGCGCCCAGTGGCGCCGACCAGGGCTACATTGTGCCTCCTGCATCGCCCTAGTGCTCTGTCAACCAACGTGCAGCATCGGACGCAGGCGTCATGCCCAGAGCACGTCGCCGTCATCCTCGTATTTGATTTTCTTCTCCGCATAGAGCGCGCCATCCAGCGCATCACGGCCCGCGTGATCTTCGTCGAACCACCGGCGCCATTCATGGGGCGCGTCCAAATCCTGGCCACCGTGCTCGGTAATACGCCGGCGCACGCGCAGCATCACCGGCGTATTGACACTTGCCCCACTCACGATCACCTGGCCCTTGCTTAGGCTGGGCAGCTCTTTGAGCAGATCGCGGCCCACGCTCTCGACTGACTCAGCAATGCGATTCTGGTCAATGGGATTGGTGATCCGCATGATGCACTGGGTCATGCACTGGCTGAGCACATCCGCATCCAACCTGCCCGGCCGCTGGGTAATCAGGCCGATACTGAGGCCAAACTTGCGGCCTTCGCTGAGGATGGTCTTGAGGATTTCGGAGCTGACCGCATCTGCGTTGGCCGGCGCGTAGTTGTGGGCCTCTTCCAGCAGGCAGAAGACCGGGTAGGGGAGATACCCCTTGTCACCCCGCTCTACCTTGCCTTTGGCTGTATCGATGCGCGCCTGGTAAACGCGGCGCAGCAGCGTGGTGACAATGACCTGCTGATCGCGGCGGTCCACCTCATTGAGCTGGATGACCGTGCACTGGCCCGGACGAAAGATCTCGTCCAGCTCCAGGTTCTCGAAATCGTGGAAGATCTGGCTGTTGCCCAACCTGTTGTTGAGACGCCAGACCAGTGCGCCAGTGGTGGGATCATCGTCTTCGCTGCCGTCATCGCCTTTTTTGCCTTCGGCGGTCTGGCGCACGGCATAGAGCAGCTCTTCCAACGTATAATGGTTGTTCTTGGCGTGGCGCCGGGCATAGTTAAAGGCGCGCCCCAGCTGGTAGTGCATCTTTTCGGACAGGTTTGTCAGGAGGTAGCGCAGGTCGGACAGGTCCAGGGTGTCGATACGCACACGCAGCTGATCGGGCCGGAAGATGCGCACGCGCGGCCGGTAATTCCCCTCGGCAAAGGGAGCCAGATTCATCATTTGCTGGAGCGTGTTGTATTCACCGTGCGGATCGATGACCATCACCGACGCCCGGTTATGGGGCATCATAAGCTCCTCTAGCAACACACCGGCCAGATAGCTTTTGCCGCTGCCGGTGCTGGCGATGATGGCCAGATGGGTGCTGGTAAACGCGCGTACATCCAGCGCGACGGGCACGGCGCCGTCAGGGCGGCTCAACAGGCTGCCCAGCAACGCGCTGCCCACCGCGCCGTGCCGTTTTTTGCTGAGCACCTCGGTGAGCAGCTCATCACTGGCAATGAAGACGGGCGCACCGCCAGCCGGCGGCACCCGCGGGTTGATGAAGTCGCCAAACACGGCGTCATGATAGCCCAGCACGGCGACTGTAATCTCGAACAGTTCATTGGCGTCGCTGTCGTAGCCCAACAGCGCAGCCACCTGGTCCGGGGGCACGCTGGGGTCAGCCATAAAGCTGTCGGGAAAGAGCTTCACCGAACGCCGGCTGGTCACCCGGCCAATGATGGGCCGTTCCTGCCCCTCGACCAGGGCCAGATAGTAGACGAACTCGCCGTGTTTGACCCTGCGCTCCGGATCTGGGGCGATAAAGGTGTATTCATGGGGCGTTTCACCCGGCCCCTTGACGGTTCCAATACAATCCATAGGTCTTTGCATCTGAACAGGACAGCCAGCGCGATCTACAGCCTAGCCGGCAGGCTGGACTATGTTCTTCCAGGCCAGATTGTTGCGCATAATCGCCAGCTGGCTGCGCCGGTCCGGGAAGAGCCCGGTCAGGCGATCAATCACCGTCAGCAGCAACGGCGCCACCAGGGCGTTATTCTGGTTCAGCAGCAGCGGCGCGTAATGCAGCTGCACACGGCCGGCCGCGTCAGTGTGGAAGCGCCGTAGCTCCTCTTCTTCCAGCCGCGTAACCGGGCAGTTTACCGTTGCCGCCAGGGGTGGCACACCCTGGCGGGGCATGCCCTGGGCATCCAGCCAGCCTACGGCAAAGACCCCCACCAGCGTCGCGGTCTCGGCCAGATAGTCGGGCGAAAAGATCTCCACGTCGGTGCGCGGGCTCAGCCGCGGCCCCAGGTTGCCAAACTCGGGATTCATGAGCAACGTGTTGTAGATGATGCCGATCAGGCGGTGGCTGGGGCCTCCGTTCGTATCGACCTCAATCACCACGAACGCGCCAAAGGCGTAATCATTGGGCTCGGGCACGTGCTCCACTTCGCCCACGTTGTACACCTGGCAAACGTAGTCCACATGGGAATTCGATTTCACGATCTTACCGATCGACAATCTGCTCGTCATGTTGTCAGTAAACCAGAACTTTTGTGCGAATGCAAGGGTGCAAAAAGGCGGGCACAGCCTGATTCGAGTACGTTGTGGTGCTGCCGGGGCCGCAGGCATCAAGCCTACCACCCGTGATTTGCCCCCTACCTGCCCCCTAACCCAGTCAAGGTGATGCCGGCCACGAACCACTTCTGGCCGACGACGTAGATGATGAGGACAGGCAAGAGCGCGGTGACAGAGCCGGCCATGAGGAGATCCCAGGCAGTACTGTATTGGCCCACAAAGGCGGCCAGGCCGACGGGGATGGTGCGCATGGCTTCCGAAGTCGTTACGACCAGCGGCCAGAGGAAATCATTCCAGACGCCCTGAAAGACGAAAATCGCCAATGTGGCCAGCACTGGCCCGCTCAGCGGCACGACAATCTGCCACCAGATGCGCAGACTCGACGCGCCATCCATGCGCGCGGCTTCGTCCAGGTCCAGGGGCAACCCGCGATAGTACTGGCGCAGGAGAAAGGTGCTGAAGACGCTGAAGAGTGGCGGCACGATGAGGGCCCAGTAGCTGTCGTACCAGCCCAGGCTCTTGATAATCAGAAAATTGGGAATCAGCGTCACGGGAAAGG
This sequence comes from Caldilineaceae bacterium, assembly GCA_019455155.1. Lineage (GTDB taxonomy): Bacteria > Chloroflexota > Anaerolineae > Caldilineales > Caldilineaceae > JACFMY01. Next base: position 6,582 of record JACFMY010000059.1, on the reverse strand, counting down.
GAATCATCAGGGTAGCCAGATAGAGCAGGAAGAGCAGCTCGCGGCCGCGGAAACGTAGCCGGGCAAAGGCAAATGCAGCCAGTGAGGAGATGAGTATCTGCAGCGTGGTCGTGCTGACTGAGACGACAATGCTGTTGAAATAGTACTGGCCAAAGGGCACCGTCTGGAATGTCTCAACATAGTTGTGGAGAGAAAAGTGCTCGATGGAGAAATCCCGAGACAGAAATGCCTCGTTTGGAATCAACGATACGACCAGCATGACCAGAAACGGCGCCAGCATAATCGCGCTGCCCAGGAGGAGCACAATCTGCAGGCCGGCACGCGCCAAGAGGCCAAGCACCGTTGCGCTGGTGTTCTGCGGGGTGGCTGTAGTGGTCGTCATGGTGTGCAGTCCACGTTATTCCGTCTCGTAGTAGACCCAGCGCCGCTGCATGCGGTTCTGGATCAGCGTAAAGATGAAGATAAAGATGAACAGGAACCAGGCCATGGCCGCAGCCTTGTCCATGCGGATATCGCGGAACGCAGCCAGGTAGATGTACTGCACCACGCTCAGCGATGAGTTGGCTGGCCCACCGCGCGTCATGACGAACGGCTCCGTGAAGAGCTGGAACGCGCCGATCATCTGGAGCAGGAACAGAAAGAAGGTCGTCGGGCTAATGAGGGGTAGCGTGACGTGACGGAATCGCTGCCAGGTGCTGGCGCCATCTGTGTGCGCGGCATCGTAGAGTTCTTGCGGCACACCTTGCAGCGCCGCCAGATAGACGACCATGGTGAAGCCGACGTTTTTCCATAAGGTCAACAACACGACAGACCATTTTGAGTATTGGGTACTGCCCAGCCAATTGGGAGCCGCCACGGTAGCGCCCAGCGACGCGCTCAGGCCAGTGATCACGTTGTTCAGCGGTCCGTTGGTGGCGAGGATCAGCCGGAAAACGATGGCGCCGGCGACAATGGTTGTCACCACCGGCATAAAGTAGATCAGGCGATACACCATACGTGCCCGGATCGCCTGGTTTAACGCCAGCGCAATGGCCAACCCCAGCGCGAGCTGCAAGGGCACAATTGTGACAATATAGAAGGCTGTGTTCCAGAAGGTCAGCCAGAAAATTGGGTCACGCAGCAGGGCCTGGTAGTTCCGCAGACCAGCCCACGCTTTCATGCCGGTCAGGCCCCACTCGGTAAAACTGATGCCGAGAGACATGAGCACAGCCAGCACGACGAACACAAAAAAACCGAGGAAGCTCGGCAGAATGAAGAGATAACCCTCCCACTGCTGGTCGGGCCGCCAGCGAAATGGGTTGCGTCGAGCCTGAGCAGCAGGGCGAGAGGCGTTGGGAATGGATTGTGTCGCCATTAGCCAAGTTTGTGAGGTAGCGGGGTAACTGGACGGCTACAGGTTAAGGCAAGGGGTGATCAGGCTGATCGGGCCAGCACTGACGAACGGCCAACGCCATCCCTGATCAGCCTGATGGATCCACGGAGCCTGAGCGACCTGACAGCCCAGGCTCCGTGCTCCGTGTTACCCGCCACCCCTCACCATCGTGTGTACGTACGCGTGTACTTATTTCGGATATCCGTGCTCAGCCAGGAAGGCGTCAACCTGCTCGCAGATCTGAGCCGTGCCGTCTTCAGGCGTTACCTCACCTGCCCACACGAGCTCAAGACCCGGCCCAATGATGGAGCCATCGAGCTCACCCCATTCGGGGAAGTAGCCGAAGCTGCCGATATCCGATGCGGCGGCCTCGGTGATAAAGGCGCCCTTCGTCTCTGGCTTTGTGTCCGGATTCATAAATGCCGGAGAGTTAGCCACCGACTGCAGGGCGGGGAAGACCTCGCCGGCCACCGTGTAGTTCATCTGGCCACCATCGGTACTCTGGAGCCAGCTAAGGAAGGTCCACGCAGCATCTTTGTTGTCGCTGGCCGAGCTCATGACCCACGCTGCGCCACCCGCAGGATTCCATCGCTTGCCGTCAGCCGGAATCGGGACAACCGCGACATCGTAGTTCATGTCGGCGGCGTTGAAGGACGAGATGCGGCTGCTGTTCTGGAGGATCATGGCCGCCTGGCCACTCTGGAACACGGCTGCATCGCCACCGGCCTGGCTCAGGTCAGCCGGGCGCATGGCATAGCCATTGTTCATGAGATCGACAAAGAACTGGATGCCGCCGACGGCAGCCGCTTCACTCAACGTACAGCGCGAGGGGTTGCGATAATCGTCAAGAATGCCGCCGCCATTCTGGTTGACCCACTTGGTATACTTACCTCCTTCAGCGGCCAGCGCATAGCGGGTTGTGTTGCCGCTGTTGTCTTTCACCGTCAGCTTCTCAGCCGCGGCGACCAGATCGTCCCAGGTCCAACTCTCGTCAGGATAGGCGACACCGGCCTCATCGAAGATGTCCTTGTTATAGTAGAGGATGTTCACCTCGATGTCGCGCGGAAAACCGTAAACATGGCCTTCGAACTTGGCTGATTCCAGCAACCCGGGCCAGTAGTCGTCCAGGCTATAGCCGGACTGCTCAATGAACGGATCCAGATTCTCCAGCACACCTTCAGCCGCATAGCGTGGCGTCGGCCACAGGAAAGCAACATCGGGGATCACCGACGCGTCGCCGCTGGCCCACAGCGCCTGAATCTTGGTGAAATAATCATCCCAGGGCTGGTGCCAGATTTCGATCTTGATCTCAGGGTGCTCCTCCATGAAGGCGGCCGCTACCCGCTCATGGGAGGCCCTTTCCTCTGGGCTTCCCCAAAAAGCCCAGGTAACAGTCACAGGCGCGCCAGCCGCCGCCTGCTCGCCGGTTTCGGCCGCCGGCCCCGCGGGCTGAGGAACAGCCGCGGCACAGGCCGACAACAGAAGGACGGCAACCAGGAACAGCGCGCCAACCAGCGAATACCGTTTAAGCTTCATAGCCTTGTCTCCTTATCGCTTTGACGCAGGATATAATAGGGTCGACAATTGAGGTAGCGGCACGGCACGGCACCACTGTAGCGCCGTGTGCAGCCTATCTTCGATAATAGCACGCCGCCCAATGCACAGCAAGCCAGGTCGAGTTTTCTCTGGACTCTGAGACCAGGTGCGACGGCGGCTAACAGAAAAGCCGAACGCAATGCGAGTACCTATGATTCGAGCAATCACTTTCGACGTGGGCGGCGTCTTAATCCGCACCGAAGATCACACACCGCGCCGCCGGCTCGAAGAACGTCTAGGACTGAAGATGGGGGAGGCAGAGCATATCGTCTACAACAGCGCGGCCGGTCTACAGGCGCAGCTCGGCGAAATCTCAGCGGCTCAGCACTGGCGCCAGATCCAGACTCGCTTTGGCCTGTCCGAAAGTGGATTCGCCGAGTTTCGTCGAGATTTCTGGGGCGGCGATCGCCTCGATATGTCCCTGGTTGCCTATGTTCGCCGTCTCCGCCCCCGCTACCGCACGGCCGTCATCAGCAATGCCATGGACGATCTCACCGACCAGCTCACCGCCAAATATGCCATTGCCGACGCCTTTGATTTGATTGTAGGCTCCGCCTACGAAGGGATCATGAAGCCTGACCCGGCCATCTACCGCCGCGCCCTCAGTCGCCTCGATTGCCTTCCCAACGAAGCAGTCTTTATCGATGACACGCTCCGGAATGTGGATGGCGCCCGCGCGGTCGGCCTACTTGCCGTTCACTATACACCAGGGTTGGACGTGCCAGCCGCACTGGCAACGCTGGGCGTGGTTGCTGGTTAGTTCAGCCATTTGGCGGGCAGCGCGCCGCCATGCTGCACAGCCAGCAGATCACGCCGCCAGTTGGCGGGTAGCGACCATTTCCCCGTAGAGGCTGACCAATTGCCGCGCAATGAGGCTCCAGTCGTACTGTTGGGCATACTCCTGAGCCCGGCGCGACAGCCGCTCACGCAGGTGCCGGTCGTTGAGCAGCTCGAGAATGTGCTCGGCCAGTGCCTCAGCATCCCGCCTGGGCACCAGGAATCCGTTTTCGCCGTCACGCACCAGATAGGCGAGCCCACCTACCTCTGAGGCAATGACCGGGGTGCCCATGGCCATGGCTTCCAACGCCACCATGCCAAAGCTCTCATAATGGGAGGGCATCACGACCATCTCGGCCGCCGCATAGTAATAAGGCAACACCTGTTGATCCCGCGCGCCGGCAAAGGCAACCAGATCTGACAGCCCCAGTTCCAGGCGCATTTTTTGGAGCCGCTCCATCTCCGCGTCCAGCGTATCGGCCCATGGGTCGCCGCCAATAATGGTCACACACGTGTTGGCCAGATCGGTCTCCTTGTGCATCTTCAGTAGGGCGATCGCTTCCAACAACGTGTCGATACCTTTGAGCGGCTCAATGCGACCCGCAAACAGGATGTTCTTGCGCTGCGGCGGCACACCGATCATCTGCCTGGCCATGGTCTGCGGCATGGGCCGGAAGTGGGCAAGGTCTACGCCCGGCGGGATGATCGTGATCTTGCCAGGATCCGCGGCGTAGAGGCAGCGCAGTTGCTCCTCCTCGGCCGGCGTCGCCGCAATGAGGCGGTCAGCGACGCGGACCACATGCGCTTCGCCGTCAAGACGCGCCTGGGGCGCGCGTTCGCTGTCGTCGCGCGCGATCCGGTTCTTCATGTGGCCCAGCGTGTGGAACATGTGCACCAGTGGCGGGCCGCCCCACGCAGCCCGCAGTTGCTCACCGGCGAGACCGGAGAGCCAGTAGTGGCTGTGGATGATGTCGTAGCGCAGATGTTCCTGCTCCGCAAATGCAAGGATGTTCTCGACAAACTCGTCCACATAGCGGGCCGTATCATTGACGGGAATCGGATGCTCAGGACCAGCGGGAATATGGATCACCCGTGCGCCGGTTCCCAAATCGTGTTTGACGCGGGGCTCACAATCGTTTTGCGAGCGGGTGTACATATCCACCTGAATACCCATGGCAGCCAACGCACGGCTTAAGTCACGTACATACACATTCATGCCCCCCGTCTTCTTGCCACCCAGCGTGGCAAGCGGGCAGGTATGGTAACTGAGCATTGCTATGCGGCGGACACTGGGAGCACCGACTCCTAACATGCATCTCCTCTTTCTTCCCGTCTTTATGCCCTGATTATTCGGAACAGAAGGCAAGTCCAGTACAATATGGCTCTGTTCGGTTTATAGCCCATACTCATTCATCTGTCTGTAATCTTCTGACTATAGATACCCAAGATACCATTCAATGTACGACGCCATCTATCTTTCGCCTCATCTCGACGACGTCGCGCTCTCATGCGGCGGCCAGATCGCCAGCCAGACACGGCTTGGCCGCCGCGTCCTCGTCGTTACCGTCATGGCAGGCGATCCGCTGCCCGCCGCGCAGTCAACCTACATTGATAGTCTACACGAACGGTGGGAGTTGGGTCGGGATGCCGCCGCGCAACGGCGGGCAGAAGATGCTGCAGCCTGCGCGATCCTCGGCGCGGCCTATACGCACCTGGATATTCCTGACTGCATCTACCGGTTGAACCCGCATGACGGCACGCCCCTTTATCTCTCCGATGACGACATCTTCGGCGATGTCCATCCAACAGAAGCACCGTTGATCGTCCGCCTCGTGGAGCAATTGGGGGCGCTGTCCATGCACGCCGCGATCTATGCGCCGCTGACCATTGGACACCATGTGGATCACCTGATCGTGCGCGCCGCAGCGGAACAGCTCTGGCCAGAGGGGCTTCTCTACTACGAGGACTATCCCTACGCGCAGCAGCCGGGCAAGCTGGCGCGCCTCATTGCACCAGAGGACCCGCGCTGGCGCTCCCAGGTTATAGATTTGGACGCACCTGCATTGCAGGCCCGTTGCGATGCGGTATGGGCCTACCGTTCCCAGCGTAGTACATTCTTTACGGATCGCGCCGATCTGGAGCAGCAGATCCACAGCTACGCGGCGCTGGTTGGGGGAGAACGGGTTTGGGCCCAGAACAGCAGCGTGTAGATCGTGAGGCATGCGGCTGACCGCGCAATCGCTCTATGGGGCCGGGGGACTATACCGGTCCACCACCCGCGGCGACGTGAAACTCGTTGTTTTCGCTAGCCACCGCGGCCGCGGGCTTGGCGGCCAATAGCTCGTCGAAGAGTGGCAAACATCCCGTACGAACCGCATGTTCGGCATAGAGGAACATGGCCGCGGACCAGGCCTGCTGGTCGTAGCCCATGGGATGGCCGCTGGTGCCGTGAAGCCATTCGTTGAACGACCAGTCATGCGTCGTGCCCTGGCGGTTGGCCTCGGCCAGGGAAATCAGCAGCTGTTCGGCGTGATGGCGCCAACCGTGACGCACCAACGCCGCCACATGAAAGCCACCGACCATGGGCCAGATGCCGCCATTGTGATATTGGTGGGGAATGTTCAGATTGCGGCTACGATAGTAGTCACGCCAGTGACTCTCTCCCGGGTAGATGGGTGGATAGATCGCCTTGGTCGGATAGGGCTCGGCCATCCCCACCTGCAACATGTAGCGCAGGATATGCTCACGGCGGTGACCGTCAGCCACACCGCAGAGCACGGCCAGCAGATTGCCTAGGCTGTCGCACCAGTCGCCGTATTCCCTAAACGCCACCCACG